>NZ_JBSGDZ010000037.1:0-85436 GCF_053602655.1 Sphaerisporangium sp. NPDC004334 | reverse complement strand
CGGCGAACCCCTTGCTGCGGTCCTGGGTCAGCGGCAGCGTCGCGATGCCCTGGATCTCCAGGATCACCGGGTTGGACACACCCTTGTCCTTCAGCGTCTTGCCGATGTAGGTGCCCGCGGCCACGCCCATGCCGTAATTGTCCCCCCCGATCCAGGTGCGGTACGAGAGCTTGTCGGGGAAGACCCGGTCCAGGTTGATCACCGGGATGCCGGCGTCCATCGCCTTGCGAGCCACCTGGTTCAACTGCTCACCATCGTTGGGCAGGATCACCAGCGCGCCCACCTTGGCGGCGATCAACGACTCCACCGCCGAGATCTGCTGGTTGATGTCATTGGTCGGCTCGACCGGCTTGAACTCCACATCCGAGTACTTCTTCGCCGCGTCCTGCGCGTTCTTGGTGATCGCCGCGATCCAGCCATGGTCGGCCGCGGGCGCCGAGAACCCGATGACGACCTTGGTACCCGGCTGGTCGTTGTCGGTGCCGCCCGAGTTCGCCTGCGGGGCGGCGGCGGCCGAGCTCGCGGCGGGCGCCGGCTCGTTGCTGGTGCAGGCGGCGACGAGGGCTCCCGCGCCGACGACGGCTCCGCTGACGAGGAACCCTCGCCTGGCGACGCGCTTGTCCATGATCATTTTCTCCTTCTGGTACAGGGGGTCGCCGGCCCTCGGCGCGAGAGGCGTTCCGGGGCAGCGGTGGGGACGACCTGGCGGTGACCCGCCTATGTGCGCGATTCCAGGCTCCGCCGCTGGAGCAGCACGGCGATCACGATGATCAGGCCCTTGGCGATGAGCTGGTCGCTGGTGTTGAGGCCGTTGAGGATGAACAGGTTGGTGATGACCGTGAAGATCAGCAGCCCGAGGATCGAGCCGATGATGGTCCCCCGGCCACCGGTGAGCAGGGTTCCCCCGATGATGACCGCGGCGATCGCGTCCAGTTCGTACAGATCGCCGTGCGTGCTGGAGCCCGTGGTCGTACGGGCCATGATGAGCACCGCGGCGATGCCGCAGCACAGGCCGGACAGCGCGTACAGCGTCATCGTGTGACGCCGCACGTCGATGCCGGCGAGCCGGGCGGCCTCCGGGTTGCCGCCGACCGCGTAGGTGCGCCGCCCGAACGTCGTGCGGTTGAGCACGAGCCATCCAATGGCGACCACCAGCGCGAAGATGTAGACCAGCAGCGGCAGGCCGAGCACCCGCGTCGTGGAAAGCTCCACGATGGCGTTGTTGTCCGGCTGCACGAGCTGGGTCCTGCGGTCGGACATGCGCTGCGCGAGACCGCGCGCCGCCACGAGCATGGCGAGCGTCGCGATGAACGGCACCATCCGCCCGTAGGAGATCAGGAATCCGCTGACCAGCCCCGCGCCGGTTCCGACCAGGATGGCGCAGATGGCCATCACGACCGGCCCGTACGCCTGGGTGGCGAGCGTCGTGGCCCACACCGAGGCCAGGGCCATGACCGCACCGACCGACAGGTCGATGCCGCCGCCGATGATGACGAAGGTCATCCCGACCGTGATGACGCCGATCGTCGAGGCCAGGGCGAGGATGCTGACCAGGTTCGAGGAGGTGGCGAAGCTCTCGGGGGTGGTGACCAGGCCGACCACCGCCAGCAGCGCGAGCGCCACGACCAGGCCGAGGTGGCGGGCCTGACCCATCCGGCCCAGCACGCCGGGACCCGTGGCCGCGGTCGCCCGCGCCTGGTTCTCGACGCGGGCGTGCTCGTCGGCGGGCGGCCGGGCGTCCTCGGGCACCTGTTCGCCGGCGGCGCCGAGGTCCCGTGCGGGCGGGTCGCCGACGTCGCCGGGAGTGCCGCTGTCCGAGGCGCGTGCGTCCGTCACAGCGCGCTCCCTTCCATGATCATGTCAAGGACGCGCGGCTCGTCGAGGTCGCGCGCGTCCGACTCGTGGATGACCTTGCCTTCACGCAGGACCAGGACCCGGTCGGCCAGGCCGAGCACCTCCGGGACCTCGCTGGACACCAGCAGCACTCCCACGCCCTCGTCGGCCAGCCGCCGGATCACGGCGTACAGCTCGGCGCGGGCGCCCACGTCGACCCCACGGGTCGGCTCGTCGAGGAGCAGCAGTTTGCGGTCCTCGACCAGCCACCGGGCGAACACGGCCTTCTGCTGGTTGCCGCCCGAGAGGGTCCTGACCGGGCGGTCGGGGTCGCCGGGACGGATGTCGAGCGTCTCGACCAGGCGGGCGGCCGCGGTGCGCTCCTGCCCGCGATCCATCCAGCCCAGTCGCGAGTACTTCTTCAGCCCGGCGATGGTGATGTTGCGGGCGACGGTCTCGTTCATCAGCAGGGCCTGCGACTTGCGCTCCTCGGGCGCGAGTCCCATGCCGAGCCGCACGGCCCGACCGGTGCTGCCGGGCGGCACCGGGCGGCCCGCCAGCACGACCCGACCCGAGGCCGCCTTGCGGGCTCCGTAGACCGTCTCGACGATCTCCGACCGGCCGGACCCGACCAGGCCCGCCAGGCCGACGATCTCGCCCTCCCTGATGCTGAAGGAGACGTCGGCGAAGCGGCCGGGCAGCGTCAGGCCCTCGACGCGCAGCACCTCGGCGTGCTCGTCGTGGGCGCCGGGCGCCGGGCGCGGGGGGAACACGTACTCCACGTCCCTGCCCGTCATCAGCGACACGACCGTGGAGGTCGGCGTCTCGCGCGCCGGAAGCCCGACGGCGGCCGTCCTGCCGTCCTTGAGCACGGTGACCCGGTCGCCGATCTCGCGGATCTCCTCCAGGCGGTGGGAGATGTAGACGACCGCCACGCCCTGCGCCGTCAGGTCCCTGATGACGCGGAACAGGTTGGCGACCTCGTCGTGGGCCAGCGCGGCCGACGGCTCGTCCATGACGATCAGCCGGGCCTCGTGGGACAGGGCCCGCGCCATGCTGACGATCTGCTTGCCCGCGGCCGGCAGCCGCCCGACCTCGGTCCGGGGGCGCATCTCGCCGTGCCCGAGCCGGTCGAGCAGCGCGGCGGCGGCCCGGTTCATGTCGCGTCTGCGGGTGAAGCCGAACGCGGCGTGCTCGTGGCCGAGGAAGATGTTCTCGGCGATCGACAGGCCGTCGACCAGGTCGAGCTCCTGGTAGATCGTCGAGATGCCCGACCTGATGGCCGCGATGGGCCCGGCGAAGCGCACCGGCTCGCCGCCGAAGGTCACGGTGCCCTCGTCCGGGCGGTGCGCGCCGGCGAGGATCTTGATCAGGGTGGACTTCCCCGCGCCGTTCTGCCCGAGCAGGCAGTGGACCTCGCCGGCCCGGACGTCCAGGTCGACGCCGTCCAGGGCGCGCACGCCGGGGAACTGCTTCACGATCCCTCGCATGACCAGCAGGTCGCTCACAGGGCCTCCGAAGTGGGTCGGGTAGTGGTTCTGGTCGGAACGGAAGTGCGGTGAAGATCGGTGAAGGACACAGCCGGACGGTGGGGGGACGGGGTTACGAGGCGCTGAACACGTGGTCGCTGATCAGCCGGGCTCCACCGATGATCCCGGCGGTGTCGCCGAGCTCGGAGAGCACGATGGGCAGGTTCCCGGTCGCCAGCGGCAGCGACCGGCGGTACACGACGCTCCTGATCTCCGCGAGTAGTACGTGGCCCAGACGGGCCACGCCTCCCGCGATGATCACCAGGCCGGGGTTGAAGAAGCTGACCAGGCCGGCCATCACCTGGCCCACCTGCCGCCCGCCCTCCCGGATGAGCTGGAGGGCGGCCCGGTCGCCGAGGGTCGCCGCCGCGGCCACGTCCTCGGCGGACAACCTGCCGCCCAGCGCCAGCCGCTCGCCGAGGTACGGCGAGCTCGGGGCGATCCTGACCGCCTCCCTCGCCAGCGCCGCGCCGCCGAAGTACGCCTCCAGGCACCCCGTGTTGCCGCAGGTGCAGGGCGGTCCCTGGTCGTCGACCCGCATGTGGCCGATGTCGCCGGCGCTGCCCGAGACCCCCCGGTAGATCTTGCCGTCGACCACGATGCCGCAGCCGATGCCGGTGCCGATCTTGATGAGCAGGAAGTCGTCGACCTGCTTGGCCAAGCCCGCGTGCAGCTCGCCCAGCGCCATGAGGTTCACGTCGTTGTCCACCATGGCCGGGCAGCCGAGCTCCTGGCTGACGACCTCCCTGACCGGGTAGCGGTCCCAGCCGGGCATGATCGGCGGCGCGAACGGGACGCCGTCGCGGAAGCTCACCGGGCCGGGCACTCCGATGCCGGCCCCGTGGAGCTGAGTGAACAGCCCCTGCTCGCGGAGCTTGGCGAGCAGCTCCATCGCCAGGCCCAGCACGGTGGCGGGACCCTCGCGGACCTCGCACGGCTGGCTCACGTGGCCGAGGATCTCCAGCTCGCCGTTGGTGACGGCCACGTCCACCGAGGTGGCGCCGATGTCGATGCCGGCGAACCTCAGGTGGGGAGACAGCCGGACCATCCCCGACCGCCGGCCGCCGCGCGAGGCCGCGAGCCCGGCCGGCTCGATCAGGCCCGTCTCGATGAGACGGTCCAGCTCGAGGTTGAGCTTGGAGCGGGAGAGCGAGACGTCGTCCCCCAGCTCCGCTCGCGACCGGCCGCCCTCGCGCAGCAGACGGAGCAGGGTCGCCTGGTGCACGTTGTCCGGCCGTACGGGCATGCGTTTCACAGCGCCTCCGCACGGAGTGTGGTGACGCCGAAGCTAGACCACCCGCGCCGTGCTGAAAAGCACTTTTTGATGACAATCAGTAACTTTCGCTGTTATCAACAAAAGCACGTGACGCACGTCACCTTAACTGTTCACTACGGCCGACCTGCGGGGCAGCCGCACCCGCCGCCCCATGTGAACGCTAACTCCACCGGCGCCACCGAAGCCGGATCATCTCCTCAGCACCCCGAAACATCGGAGCTATCGGGCGCCGAATCACAGGCACGCCGGGCCACGCGGCCGCGGGACACCGAACCAGGCCCGGCCATGGAAGCCGCGGAGACACCGAAGCCGCGCGACCACGGCGGACACCCGTGATCGCGCGGCCTGGAGAACACACGGCCCGGGACGCACGCGCCCTGGCGGCTCACGGGCCGCCGGGGCGGACCCCGTCAGAGCATGGCCGTCAGAGCATGGCCTTCATGGACGCGGTCGCCTGCTCGCCCAGCGTGGTCGGGCGCACATAGGGCTCCTCGGCGAGGATGGCCTCCCAGTTGTCGCGGATCGCCTCGATCGTCAGGTCGTCGGTCCGCCACCCGGGCCCCTCGGCGACGAAGACGCGGGCGACGCGCCCGGCGCCCACGCTGAAGACCTCGCCGCTGGTCTGGCAGCTCTCGTGGGCGAGGAAGGCGACCAGCGGGCTGACGCGGTCGGCGGTGAACCTCTGCTCGAACTCGGCCGGCAGCAGCGACTCGGTCATCCGCGTCCAGGCGATCGGCGCGATGGCGTTGGCCTTGATGCCCGCCCGGGCGCCCTCGATGCCCAGGGTCTTGGTCAGCCCCACCAGCCCCATCTTGGCGGTGGAGTAGTTGGCCTGGCCGAAGTTGCCGAACAGGCCGGCCGGGGAGGAGGTGTTGACGATGCGGCCGTACCCCTGCTCCTTCATGTGCGGGAACGCCGCACGGCTGACCAGGAACGACCCGCGCACGTGCACGGCGAGCACGGCGTCGAACTCCTCCACGGCCATCTTGCCGAGGGACTTGTCGCGCAGGATGCCCGCGTTGTTGACCACGATGTCCACCCGGCCGAACGCGTCGCGCGCGGTCTGCACGATCGCCTCGGCGCCCTCGGGCGTCGCCACGTTGTCGGCGTTGGCGACCGCCTCGCCGCCGTTCTTGGCGATCAGCTCGACGACCTCGGCCGCGGGCCCCGTGGACGCCCCGGTGCCGTCGAGCGCGCCGCCGAGGTCGTTGACGACGACCTTGGCGCCGCGTTCGGCGAGCAGGATGGCGTGCGACCTGCCGAGACCGTGCCCGGCCCCGGTGACGACCGCGACCTTCCCGTCGAACCTCAGTTCCGACATGCGCCCACCCTTCGAGGAGAAGCCAGGAGAACAACATTCTAGAAAGCTGGCTTCACAATATCGCGCGGCGCCCTCGCGCCCCAGACCCCGGCGCCGCGCCCTCCCGCCCCGGACCACGCCGGCGCCGCGTCCTCCCGCCTCAGCCGCTGGCGCCGCGCTCTCGCGCCTCAGACCCCGCCCACGTTCCGACCCTCGGGATCCCGGCGACCCAGCGTCACGGCGCCCGATCGCCCGCCCGTTCTCGCCGTCGCGGGGGCCGGAGAATCGAGGCCGCACCAGCGCGAGGACGATGTAGCGGATAGTGATCGGGTGGCTGTGATTCTGCTATAGTTTCTGCCCCGCAAGGGCGAGGGTCGGCGTCGACCCCCAGCTTCGCTGGGCCCCGTCCGCGACCCCCCTGGGCTGGAGGCCTCGCATGCCCGCACAGCCGCCCCTCCGCGTCATCCAGTGGGCCACGGGCGCCGTCGGCGGCTATGCGCTTCACAGCGTCATCACCCGGCCCGAGTTCGATCTCGTCGGCGTGCTGGTGTACGACCCCGGCAAGGTGGGCCTGGACGCCGGGGGCCTGGTCGGGCTCCCCGAGACCGGCGTGCTGTGCGTGGACGACGTCGACCGCGTCATGGCCACCGAGGCCGACTGCGTGCTGCACATGCCCCTGCCCGCCGCCTACTTCGGCGGCGACTACGCCGCCGACCTGCAGACGGTCTGCGCGCTGCTCGCCTCGGGCAAGAACGTCATCACCACCACGGGCTTCATCTACCCGCAGGTCTACGGCCAGGCCGTGGTGGCGCAACTCGAGTCGGCGTGCCAGGCCGGCGGCACCTCGGTGTACGGCACCGGCATCAACCCCGGCTTCATGAGCGATCTGCTGCCGCTCGCCCTCACCGGCCTGTCGACGCGGCTGGACCACATCTACGTGCGCGAGTCGTCGGACTATCTCGGGCACCCTTCGCGGCAGATCGTCATGGACCTCATCGGCTTCGGCCGCCCCCCAAAGGACTACGCGACGGCCGTGCGCCCCTTCAGGGCCGTCCAGCGCGCGTTGTTCTCCGAGAGCGTCCAACTCGTCGCCGAGGCGCTTGGCGTCGCGCTGGACGAGGTCGAGGAGAGCGACGAGTTCGAGCTGGCGGCGGAGGAGTTCGAGATCACCGCCGGCGTCATCGCCCCCGGCACGGTCTGCGCCTCGCGGTGGGTCTTCTCCGGGCTGGTCCGGGGGCGGCCGTTCATGACGGTGGAGTGCGTCTACAAGTCCGACGCCGCCAAGGTCCGCCGCTGGCCCGAGCCCGGCTTCGCCATCCACATCGAGGGACGGCCGCAGCTCATGCTGAAGATCGACGAGGTGTCCCACGGCCTGGCGGGCGCCGCCGCGCACGCGGTCAACTCGATCGCCTCGGTCTGCGCGGCCCCGCCCGGCATCCGCACCCTCCTGGACCTCCCCCTCGCCACCGGCCGCGGCGCCACCCGCCTCCCCTGACCCCGCCGTACGGCGGGACACCGGTCCGCGTCAGGCGTCAGGACAGGTGGGAGACGATCTCGGTGAGGCGGGTCTTCTGGGCGGTGGCGGTCCGGCGGGCCAGGGCGACGGTGGCGGCGTCCTTGCCCTCGTCGCGGGCCTTGTCGGCCAGCCGGGCCCCGTAGTCGGTGTGCCGGGCGAGCGTGGTCAGCCACAGGCGGTCGAACGCCGGGCCCGAGCGTCCCTTGAGCGCGAGAAGCCGGGCCGGGGTCAGCATGCCCTCCATCTGGTGCACCGGAGGCTTGTCGGAGTCCGGCACCGTGAACTGCCACATCCGCAGCGAGACCGCGAGCTCCTCGACCTGCGCGGCCTCCTCCCCGGTCAGGCGCCCGGCCAGCCCCCGCACGTAGGGGTCGCGGCTGCGGCCGGGGACCAGCCGCGCCAGCGTGACCCCCTGGCGGTAGTGCAGGATCATCTCCCGGCGGAACAGCACGTCGGTGAGGTTGTAGGGCAGGTCGTCGTAGGACGCGGCCACCTTGACCGCCCCGCCGTCCGGCGCCGCGGCGCAGCCGCTCGCCGAGACCATGGTGACCAGCCCGAGCACGGCGGCCACACCGGCCACGGCGACTCCTCTTGCGCCCATCACCGCATCCCCTCACCCTGGACGATCGCGCTTCCTCCGGGGGATACGGGCGCAGGGCGCCCGGTGTTCACCGCTCGCCGGTCACGGCGCCGCCGGGTACCAAAGGTCGGGCTCGTCGGGGCCGGCGGCCGGGGCGCGGCGGACGCGTCCCCGGGCCTCCAGGTACACCAGGTGGGCGAGGGTCTCGTTCGTGGCGGCCCTGCGCATGAAGGCCGGGATGGTCTCCCACGGCCGCGACCAGGTGAGCCGGGTGGTGAGGTCCCAGCAGGCCGCGCCGGGCGTCCGGCCCACCTCCGCCTCGATCTCGGCGAGCCTGCGGCCGTGGTGGGCGGTCACATAGTCGACCCGGTCGGCCAGTTCCAGGAAGCGGAACTCGTGCGCGGGCAGCACCTCGTCCACCGGAAGGTCCCGGACGGCCGCCAGGGCGCCGAGGTAGTCGGCGAGCGGGTCCGGCGCCGACTGCGGGTGGACGGCGACGATCGGCGTGATCCTCGCCAGCACGTGGTCCCCGGAGAACAGCACCCGCCGGGACGGGGAGACGAAGCACAGGTGCCCGGGCGAGTGGCCGGGCGTCCAGGCGGCCCGCAGGTCCCACCCGGGCAGGCCGAGGAGCTCGCCGTCCCCGATCAGCCGGTCGGGCTTGGCCATCGTCACGTACTGCCGGATCATCTTGGACGCCCCGCTCAGCTCGTCCACGCTCACCGGCGGCACGCCGCTGCGCACGAGCTGGGCCCGCTCGCGCTCGACCAGCGCGTCGAGCCTGGTCTCGTCGTAGCGCTCGTGCAGCAGCGCGGCGTCCGCCGGGTGCAGGCCGATCCACGCGCCGGACGCCTCGCGTACCCGCCCGGCCAGGCCGTAGTGGTCGGGGTGGATGTGGGTCACCAGCACCGCGCGCACGTCGGTCATCGCGTACCCGGCCACGCCGAGCCCGCCAGCCAGGGCCCCGTACGCCTCCTCGGTGTTCCACCCGGCGTCGATGACCGCCACCCCGTCGGGGAGCTCCAGGGCGTACACCAGCACGTACCTGAGGGGGTTGATCGGGATCGGCACCGGGATGGACCACAGCCCGGGGCGCACCCGCTCGACCTCGGGCATCGCGCCGCCGATCCAGGCGTCCCGCTGTGCCGGGTTGGCCGGGGTGACCCGCCTGCCCGGCTCGGCCGCCGCCTCGACGGCCGGTCCCGCCCCCTGCTCGCCCATTCCGCGCTCCCTCCGGCGACCTTCGACGCCTCCGCCGGGGCCGTGCCCGGACCGGCGTCGTAACCGAAATCCGGGACCTGACCCCCGAAACCCTCACAACGGACAACCGACGCCACGATTGTGCACCGCTCACCGAATGTTGTTCTACTCGGGGTGTGCGGTGGCCGTCACCGTCCTGGGATGGACGCCTGACTCCGCGTCGGGCGCGGCCGGCGGCAGCCGCAGGTACAGCGGGGCGGACAGCAGGATCACCAGGGCCGCGACCCACCAGGCGGCGGCCGTGCCCGCCCCGGACGCCAGCAACCCCAGGCCCAGGACGCCGACCGTCCCGCCGAGCTGTAGCTGAAGCGAGTCCACCGACATCAGCGTCGCGCGCCGGGAGGAGGCGACCCGCCGGTGGAGCATCTCCGCGCGCACGATCTCGGCGACCGAGACCCCCGCGAACATCACCACGTAGGCGGCGCAGGCGGCCACGATGCCGGCCGTCCCGGACAGCGCCACCGACGCCGCCAGGGACGCGAACGCCACCGCGCCGGCCGCCGTCCCGGCGACCGCCGCCGGCACCGGCCCGCGCAGCAGCCGTGCCACCCGGGGGGCCAGCCAGGATCCGAGGCCGCTGGCGCCGAACCCGGCCGCCGCGACGACGGCGTACACCGAACCGCCGGACTCGGCGGAGCCGGTCAGCGCGGCGAGCCTGCCGGGGGTGAGCATCTCGATGGCGCCGAGGCCGATGCCGATGACGAAGGCCATGAACAGCAGGCGGCGCAGCCCCGGCCGCCTGAACGCCAGCCCCAGCCCGGCGCCGACGGTGACCGGCACGTCGCGCAGCACCGACCCGAGGGAGGTGCGCGGACGCGGCGGCTCGGGCATCGCGAACAGCACCACGACGAAGAGCACGGCCGCCGCCACCGCCGCGGCCACCATGGGAGCGGCCAGGCCGCCGGGCGCCACCAGCGGCAGGGCACCACCGATGAGCGTGCCGGCGCACAGCGACGCCGAGCCCATGGCCTCTCCCTTGCCCAGGCCGGGCTTGAGGTCGGCGTCGGGGCCCTCGGCGGCGTGCAGTGCGTCGACGTACCACGCCTGCGCGGGCCCGCTGGCGAGCGCGCGGGCGACGCCCTTGAACACCGCCACCACGACGAACGCCCAGAACGAGCCCGCGACGGCCATCAGGCTCATCGCCACGACGCTGAACAGCGCCGAGACGGCGAGCACGGTGCGCCGCCCCACGACGTCGGCCAGCCCGCCGGTGGGCAGCTCCATGATCACCGCGGCGGCGGAGAACACGGCGGTCACGACCCCGACCTGCGCGAGGGTCAGGCCGCGCGAGGTCATCAGCAGCACCATCGAGGCCATCATCAGGCCGGGCGGGAACCAGGTCAGAAAGCTGACGAGCAGGTAACGCCGCAGCGCGGCGCGAGCGGAGATCCTCGGGCGGCGGGTGGGACGGGCGCTGGTCATCCGGTGTACCCCCTGGTCGGGAAGGCGGCGAAGTGGAGCATGACCGCCTCGGCCGCGGGATCGGCCGCGTCGGCGGCCTCCAGCTCGTGGATCATGGCCGAGACGCGCTCGTGAAGCAGCGTCACCGACGCGGGGGTGAGCCGGGCGTAGTGGTCGGACATACCGGCGGCGGCGATCCACTCGGGCCCCCAGGAGTCGCGGTCGCGCTCGAACGCCGCGCGGTCGCCTGCCAGCGCCTCGAACTGCCGCTCGCGCATGAACCCGGCCGCCTCCCGCCCCTCTGGGGTGCCGCCGATCTCCAGTTCGTCCCAGGCGGTGTAGCGGTGCGCCGAACGCCAGCGGCGCTCACGCGCGTCGCGCCGCTCGGGATCCTCTTCGACGAAGCCGTACCTGGCGAGCTGCCGCAGGTGGTAGCTGGTCGAGCCCGAGCTCTCGCCGAGCCGGGCGGCCAGTTCGGTGGCGGTGGCCGGGCCGTCGAGGCGCAGGGCGCCGAGCAGCCGCACCCGCAGCGGGTGGGCCACGGCCTTCAGAGCCCGCGGATCGCGGACGTGGTAGACGTCGGACTCCTCGCTCTCATCGCTCATGTCGCCAAACATAACTCTGCAAAGTTCTATTTGCAAAGAAATGTTTGCGGAACTCGTCGCCACCCTCCCGGGAGATGAAACTTTCAGCCGCGGCCCGGCCCCGCCCGACGCCCGCAGCCGGGCGGGAGCGAAGCGTCCGGCCAGACGGCACACCTAGGCGGCGGGTCGCGCGCCGTGCCACAGAAGCGGGGCCGCCACGGGCCGCGCCCCGATCCATTGACGGCCCGGACACACGTTGGAAACATCGCGGGCACCGACGTCTATGGGAGCGCTCCCACATCCGGTTCCCTCAGACCCTCCGACCTTGACACCTGGGGATATCGCGTGATCAGACCATCCCGGCGATGGGCGGCCTCACTGGCCCTCACCGCGGCGGCCACGCTGGCCGCGTCCGCCCTGTCCAGCCCGGCCGCCCAGGCGTCCGGCGCGAACACGGCGCCCACCAAGGCACGGGCCGCCGTCGCGAACGCCGACCCCGACGGCCCCGAGCAGATCCACAACGGGACCTTCGACAGCGGCAGCGACCCCTGGTGGCACACCGACAACATCACCTTCGACACGACCGGCGGACGGCTCTGCGCCGACATCCCCGGCGGCACGGTCAACCCGTGGGACGTCATCATCGGCCAGAACGACATCCCTCTCGTCCAGGGCGAGACCTACGCGTTCTCCTTCTCGGCCTCCGGCGACCCGTCGAGGGTCGGCAAGGCGATGGTGCAGATGCCCGTCGACCCCTACACGGCCTACGTGACCGCCAACCCGGAGCTCACCCCGGCCGGCGGGAGCTTCCACTACACCTTCACCTCACCGGTCGACCTGGCCACCGGCCAGGTGGTCTTCCAGATCGGCGGCAGCGCCACGCCGTGGCGGTTCTGCATGGACGACGTGAGCCTCAAGGGCGGCGCCGACCCTGAGGTGTACGTGCCGGACACCGGCCCGCGCGTCCGCGTCAACCAGGTGGCCTACCTGCCCAAGGGCCCGAAGAACGCCACCGTGGTCACCGAGGCCACGACCGCGCTGCCCTGGAAGCTGAAGAACGCCGCAGGCACCGTCGTCGCCTCCGGCACCTCCACGCCGCGCGGCGTGGACGCCAGCTCCGGGCAGAACGTCCACTCCGTCGACTTCGGCGCCTACACCAAGGCGGGCGCCGGCTACACGCTGACGGCCGACGGCGAGACCAGCCGGCCCTTCGACATCGGCGCCGGCGCCTACGAGACGCTGCGCTCCGACGCGCTGAAGTTCTACTACCCGCAGCGCAGCGGCATCGCGATCCGCGACGACCTGCGCCCCGGCTATGGCAGGCCGGCCGGCCACGTCGGCGTCGCGCCGAACCAGGGCGACACGAACGTGCCCTGCCAGCCCGGCGTCTGCGACTACACCCTTGACGTCTCCGGCGGCTGGTACGACGCGGGCGACCACGGCAAGTACGTGGTCAACGGCGGCATCTCCGTCGCCCAGCTCATGAGCGAGTACGAGCGCACCAAGAACGCCCCGACGGCCAAGCCCATGGGCGACAACGCGCTCGCGCTGCCGGAGAGCGGCAACGGCGTCCCCGACATCCTGGACGAGGCTCGCTGGGAGCAGGACTTCCTGCTGAAGATGCAGGTGCCGGACGGCAAGCCGTACGCGGGCATGGCGCACCACAAGATCCACGACGAGAACTGGACCGGCCTGCCGCAGCTGCCGCACACCGACGCGCAGAAGCGCCAGCTGCACCCGGTCTCGACCGCCGCCACGCTGAACCTCGCCGCCACGGCCGCCCAGGCCGCCCGGCTGTTCGCCCCCTACGATGCGGCGTTCGCCGCCAGGAACCTGACCGCCGCCCGCAAGGCGTGGGCCGCGGCCAAGGCCAACCCCGCCGTACTCGCCTCCCCCTCAGACGGCACCGGCGGCGGCACCTACGACGACGCCGACGTCAGCGACGAGTTCTACTGGGCCGCCGCCGAGCTCTACATCTCGACCGGCGAGAAGGAGTTCCAGGACTACGTGCTGGCCTCGCCGCAGCACACGGCCGACATCTGGGGCGAGCGCGGCTTCGACTGGGGCCACGTCGCCCAGCTCGGCCGGCTCGACCTGGCCACCGTCCCGAACGCGCTGCCCGGCCGCGACCAGGTGCGCGCGTCAGTGGTCGCCGGAGCCGACAAGTACCTGGCCACGCTGACCGCGCACCCGTACGGGGTGCCCTACAACCCGGCCACCTATGACTGGGGCTCCAACAACCTGGTGCTGAACAACATGGTGGTCATGGCCGCGGCCTACGACCTCACCGGCACGCGCAAGTACCGGGACGGCGTCCTGCAGGGCATCGACTACATCTTCGGCCGCAACGCGCTGAACCAGTCCTACGTCACCGGGTACGGCGAGGTGAACTCGCACAACCAGCACAGCCGGTGGTACTCCCACCAGCTCGACGCCACGCTGCCCAACCCGCCCAAGGGCACCCTGGCCGGCGGCCCGAACTCCGGCATCCAGGACCCGCTCGCGGCCGAGAAGCTGAAGAACTGCAAGCCCCAGTTCTGCTACATCGACGACATCAACTCCTGGGCCACCAACGAGCTGACGATCAACTGGAACTCGCCCCTGTCGTGGGTCTCGGCCTTCGTCGCCGACCAGGGCGACGGCACGGTCAAGGCCCCCGGCAAGTGCCAGGTCACCTACACCACGCACGGGCAGTGGCCGGGCGGGTTCACCACCCAGGTGACCGTCAAGAACACCGGCTCCACCGCGGTGAACGGCTGGAGCCTCGCGTGGTCGTTCCTCGGCGGCCAGCAGGCCGGCCAGTCCTGGAACGCCGGGCTCACCCAGAGCGGCGCGAAGGTGACCGCGAAGAACGTGGCCTCCAACGCCAAGATCGGGGCCGGGCAGTCGATCACCTTCGGCTTCCTCGGCACCAACCCCGCCGGCGCCAACCCCAACCCCGACCTGTTCACCCTCAACGGAGCCGTCTGCTCCTGACCTGCGTCCTCACCGTCCGCCGGGCCGCCACCTCACGAGGTGGCGGCCCGGCCGTCGTCCGGGAGCCCGCCCGGCGGCGCCTCCCGCCGACCGGGCTCCCGGACGACGGGCTCCCGGACGACGGCGCCTCCCGCCGGCCGGATGCCGTCACGCCCGCCGCGCGGCCTTGGCTAGGGTTGGCGGCATGATCGGTGCCATCTGGATCGACGAGGCGGTCACCCGTCTGCGGCCGGACTTCCACGTCCTGGCCATCGGCGCGTACGGCCTGCTCAACGGGCCCTCCGACGAGCGCTCGCGCGGGTGGCTGGCCGAGGCGGCGGCCGGCGCCGTCACCCCCGCCCACGAGAACATCCTCGCCTGGCAGGACGCCTACCGCGCGTTCGGCGCCAAGCCCCAGCGCACCCGGCCCTCGGTCGACGCCCTGGTGCGCCGGATGCCGCCTCCGGAGATCAACCTGGTCGTCGACGCCTACAACGCGATCAGCATCCGTCACGTCCTGCCCATCGGCGGCGAGGACCTCGCCCACTACGAGGGCACGGCGCGGCTGGTCCGCGCGAGCGGCGAAGAGCCGTTCGACGCCGTCGAGAAGGGCGAGACGGTCATCGACCACCCCGAGATCGGCGAGGTGGTCTGGCGGGATGACCGCGGCGTCACCTGCCGCAGGTGGAACTGGCGCCAGTGCGTGCGCACCCGCATCACCGAGGACACCGCGGACGCGCTCTTCCTGCTCGAACGGCTGGCGCCGATGTCGCTCGAGGAGCTGGCGGCGGCCGGGGAGGAGCTCTCGGGCCTGCTGCGCGAGATCACGCCCGGCGTGCGCGTGGAGTCCCGGCTGGTCGGCCCCGCCTGAGGTTCTGCCGGCCTGTACGAGTCCGGCCTGTCTGAGTCCGGCCGGCCCGTCGCGCCTGAGTCCCGCTGATCGCCCGCCTGAGTCCGGGTCGGTCCGCGATGCACGGCTGTGGCGCCGGGGGCAGAGCGAGCATGCCCGGAGGTGAGCATGACCTCACCCCCCGGACTGACTACCCGCGCGTGACCAGTTTGAACGGTCCTGGGATGATCGGGCGTGAGCCCGGCCACAGATCGCACGCGTTACTTCTGCGGGCGAGTAGCCTTGGACAGGTTCTCTATTCACCAACGCCGATCTGCGGAAGAGGGCGATTTCCGCCGTGTCGTCTGAGTCGTCGCGGACAAACCCCATGACCAACTTTGGCCAGAACGAGTGGCTTGTCGACGAGCTGTACCAGAAGTACCTCCAGGACCCCGAGTCTGTCGACCGTGCCTGGTGGAACTTCTTCGCTGATTACAACCCCAACTCCGGCACGAGCCGCGCGCAGGCGCCCGAGGGGTCCAACGGCGCGACGGCCGACGCCACCACGGCGACCGCGACCGCGCCGCCACAGCCCGTGCCGCCGCAGGCGGCGCCGGTGAAGGCCGCTCCGAAGGCCGCTCCGAAGGCCGCTCCCAAGGCCGCCAAGACGACTCCTGCGGCCCCGCAGGCCGCCGACAAGGCCAAGCCCGCGGCGGCGACCCCGTCCGGAGCCGAAGAGGTGCGGCTGCGTGGCGCGGCCGCCCGCACGGCGCAGAACATGGACCTCAGCCTGGCGGTCCCCACCGCCACGAGCGTCCGGGTGGTCCCAGCGAAGCTGCTCATCGACAACCGCATCGTCATCAACAACCACCTGTCGCGCGGTCGTGGCGGCAAGGTGTCCTTCACCCACATCATCGGCTTCGCCATCATCAAGGCGCTGTCGGCGATGCCCGACATGAACCACTCCTACGCCGAGATCGACGGCAAGCCGACGCTGATCAAGCCCGAGCACGTCGGCCTCGGTCTCGCCATCGACGTGCAGAAGAGCGACGGCACCCGCCAGCTCCTCGTCCCGTCGATCAAGAAGGCCGAGTCGCTGGACTTCCGCCAGTTCTGGACGGCCTACGAGGAGATCGTACGCAAGGCGCGCGGCGGCAAGCTCGGCGTCGACGACTTCGCGGGCACCACGATCAGCCTCACCAACCCCGGCACCATCGGCACCGTCCACTCGGTCCCCCGCCTGATGCCCGGCCAGGGCACGATCATCGGCGTCGGCGCGATGGAGTACCCGGCCGAATACCAGGGGGCCTCCCCCGAGACGCTCAACCGCCTGGCGGTCAGCAAGGTCATGACGCTGACCAGCACCTACGACCACCGCATCATCCAGGGCGCCCAGTCCGGCGACTTCCTGCGGCGCATCCACCAGCTCCTGCTCGGCCAGGACGGCTTCTACGACGAGATCTTCCAGTCGCTGCGCATCCCCTACGAGCCGGTCCGCTGGGTCCAGGACATCTCGGCCACGCACGACGACGACGTCGCCAAGTCGGCCAGGGTCATCGAGCTGATCCACGCCTACCGCGTGCGCGGCCACCTCATGGCCGACACCGACCCGCTCGAGTACAACCAGCGCAAGCACCCCGACCTCGACATCAAGTCGCACGGCCTCACGCTGTGGGACCTCGAGCGCGAGTTCGCGACGGGTGGCTTCGGCGGCAAGCCGCTGATGAAGCTGCGCGACATCCTCGGCGTGCTGCGCGACTCCTACTGCCGCACGGTCGGCATCGAGTACATGCACATCCAGAACCCCGAAGAGCGGGCCTGGATCCAGAGCAAGGTCGAGAAGCCGCACGGCAGGGTGAGCCGCGAGGAGCAGCTGCACATCCTGCGCCGGCTCAACACCGCCGAGGCGTTCGAGACCTTCCTGCAGACCAAGTACGTCGGCCAGAAGCGCTTCTCGCTGGAGGGCGGCGAGTCGCTGATCCCGCTGCTCGACTCGGTGCTCAGCGACGCGGCCGAGGAGGAGCTCGACGAGGTCGTCATCGGCATGGCCCACCGCGGCCGGCTGAACGTCCTGGCCAACATCGTCGGCAAGTCCTACGCCCAGGTGTTCGGCGAGTTCGAGGGCAACCTCGACCCGCGCAGCGCCCACGGCTCGGGCGACGTGAAGTACCACCTCGGCGCGTCGGGCGACTTCACCACGCCCAGCGGCAAGAAGATCGCCGCGTCCGTGGTGGCCAACCCGTCCCACCTGGAGGCCGTCGACCCGGTGCTCGAAGGCGTCGTGCGCGCCAAGCAGGACCTGCTCGAGCGCGGCGAGGAGGGCTTCACCGTCCTGCCGGTGCTCGTGCACGGCGACGCCGCGTTCGCCGGCCAGGGCGTCGTGGCCGAGACGCTGCACCTGTCGCAGCTGCGCGGCTACCGCACGGGCGGCACGGTGCACGTCGTGGTGAACAACCAGGTCGGTTTCACCACCTCGCCCGCCTCCTCCCGGTCCAGCGTGTACGCCACGGACGTGGCCCGCATGATCCAGGCGCCGATCTTCCACGTGAACGGCGACGACCCCGAGGCCGTGGTCCGCGTGGGCCACCTCGCCTACGAGTACCGCAAGAAGTTCCGCAAGGACGTCGTCATCGACCTGGTGTGCTACCGCCGCCGGGGCCACAACGAGGCCGACAACCCGAGCTTCACCCAGCCGCTGATGTACGACCTGATCGACGCCAAGCGGTCGATCCGCAAGCTCTACACCGAGGCGCTGATCGGCCGGGGCGACATCACGGTGGAGGAGGCCGAGCAGGCGCTCCGCGACTACCAGGAGCAGCTCGAGCGGGCCTTCACCGAGACCCGCGAGGCCGGCAGGAAGCCGCTGGAGCCGGGCGCTGTCGTCAAGCCCGCCCCCGACGAGGTGGTGCCGTGGTCGCACGACGACACCCCGACGGGCATCTCCGAGGAGACGATCAAGCGGGTCGTCGAGACCCAGCTCACCCTGCCCGAGGGCTTCACGGTCCACCCCCGCCTGGCCCCGGTGCTCCAGCGCCGCGGCCAGATGGTGACCGAGGACGCCATCGATTGGGCCATGGGCGAGACGCTGGCCTTCGGCTCCCTGCTGATCGACGGCCACCCGGTGCGCCTCGTCGGGCAGGACTCCCGCCGGGGCACCTTCGGCCAGCGGCACGCCGTGCTGGTCGACCGGGTCACCGGTGAGGACCACACGCCGCTGAAGAGCTTCAACCAGGGCACCACGAAGTTCTACGTCTACGACTCCCTGCTGTCGGAGTTCGCGGCGATGGGCTTCGAGTACGGCTACAGCGTCGTACGCCCGGACGCCCTGGTGGCCTGGGAGGCGCAGTTCGGCGACTTCGCCAACGGCGCCCAGTCGATCATCGACGAGTTCATCTCCTCCAGCGAGCAGAAGTGGGGCCAGCGCTCCGCGGTCGTGCTGCTGCTGCCGCACGGCTACGAGGGGCAGGGTCCCGACCACTCCTCGGCCCGCATCGAGCGGTTCCTGCAGATATGCGCGCTGGACAACATGACGGTCGCCCAGCCGACCACGCCGGCGAACTACTTCCACCTGCTGCGCTGGCAGGTGGTCTCGAACCGCCGCAGGCCGCTGATCGTCTTCACGCCGAAGTCCCTGCTGAGGCACAAGGCGGCGTCCTCGGCGAGCGCCGAGTTCACCTCCGGCGCGTTCCGCCCGGTGATCGGCGACGCCACCGTCACCCCGTCGGCCGTCCGGCGCGTGGTGCTCTGCTCCGGCAGGGTGTACTACGACCTGGCGAACGCCCGTGACAAGCAGCAGCGCACGGACGTGGCGGTCGTCCGGCTCGAGCGGCTCTACCCGTTCCCGGCCGAGGAGCTGCGGGCCGAGCTGTCCCGCTACGGCTCCGACGTGGAGCTGATCTGGGCGCAGGACGAGCCGATCAACATGGGCCCGTGGCCGTACCTCACGCTGAAGCTCACCGAGGACCCCGGCCTGCTCGACGGGCGGCGGCTGCGCCGGGTGTCGCGTGCGGCCAACTCCTCCCCGGCGGCCGGCTCGCACGCCGCGCACGACGCCGAGCTGGAGCACATCGTCACCGAGAGCCTCGGCTGACGGGACGCGCCGTCACCTGCGTCATCGGAGTCCCCCACAGGCGTTCTGTGGGGGACTTCCCCATATATCCGCACATGCAGGAGAGTTGCGATGTACTTCACTGACAGGGGAATCGAAGAGCTGGTCGAGCGACGCGGCGAGGAGGAGGTCGGCATCACGTGGCTGGCCGAGCGGCTGCGCGAGTTCGTCGATCTCAACCCCGAGTTCGAGATCCCCGTCGAGCGCCTGGCCACCTGGCTCGCCCGCCTGGACGACGAGGACGACTGACCACCGCCCGCCTCGGCCGGCGCCTCGCGGCGCGCCTGGCGGCGTGTGCTCCCGGCGTCCTACAGGCGTGCTCGGCCCGCTCTCGCCGCGCTGCCGCCACGCTCCCGGCGTACTTCCGGCGTACTTCCGGCGTACTCTCAAAACGCGATACATCTTGACTTCTGCCGGACGAGATATATCGTGTTCCGTGGAAGGCAACCACGACCAGCCGTCGAAGGACGAGGCCATGCCCAAATGGACCATCGACAAGCCGGAGAAGCTGACGTTCGAGGCGGTGAGCGAGCTGAGCGTCCGCATCGTCGCCGGCCGGCTCGCCGTGCTCGCCAGTGACGGGCCACCGACCCTGGAAGTGAGCGACATCGACACACCACCGCTGATCGTCGAGCAGGACGACGACGGCCGGCTCACCGTGGCCTACAAGGACCTCACCTGGGACGGCATCCTCGGGTGGCTGCGGCCTGGCCGGCGCGACACGACGCTGACCCTCACCCTCCCCAAGGAGTGTCCCGTCCAGGCCGGGGTGATCTCGGCCTCCGCGGTCGTCGCCGGCTTCGAGAGGCGCACCAACGTCAAGAGCGTCTCCGGTGAGATCGTGCTGGACGGCGTGAGCGGCGACATCGAGGCCGAGACCGTGTCCGGCGCGGTCGAGAGCCGGGGCCTGGCCGGTGACCTGTCGTTCACCAGCGTCGCCGGCGAGCTGACCGTGGCCGGCGGCACCCCGCGCCGCCTGCGCGCCAACACCGTGTCCGGCCGCATCACCGCCGACCTGGAGCTGCCGCCCACCGGCCACGTCACCCTGCACAGCGTCTCGGGGTCCATCGTCGTGCGGCTGCCCGGGGCGGTCGACGCCGATGTGTCCCTGCGCTCGACCTCCGGCCGGCTGAACAGCGCGTTCACCGGCCTCGGCACCACCAGCCGCCCGGGCGTCAAGTCGGTGTCCGGCCGGCTCGGCGGAGGCATGGCCTCCCTGTCGGCGACCACCGTGTCGGCCGATGTGACCCTTCTGAGGAGAGAGCAGTGAGCCCCGTTTTCGCCCATGGACGCCTCCGGTTGTACCTGCTCAAACTGCTGGAGGAGAGCCCGCGGCACGGGTACGAGGTGATCCGCCTGCTGCAGGACCGCTTCCTCGGCGTGTACTCGCCCTCTCCCGGCACCATCTACCCCAGGCTCGCGCGCCTGGAGGAGGAGGGCCTGGTCACCCACGAGCTCGTGGACGGCAAGAAGGTCTTCACGATCACCGACAAGGGGCGGGCCGAGCTGGAAGCCCGCATGGACGAGCTCGCCGACCTGGAGCAGGAGATCTCTCAGTCGGTCCGCGACATCGCCCGCGAGGTCAAGGAGGACGTCCGCGACACCGTGCGGTCCCTGCGCGACGAGCTGACCCAGATGGCCCGCGAGGTGCGCCAGACCGGCCAGGAGGAACACCGGCAGGCCAAGGAGGACGCGCGCACGGTCAGGGAGGACTACCGCCAGGCCTGGCGTGAGCAGAAGCAGGTGTGGAAGGAGCAGAAGCAGGAGTTCGAGCGCCAGAAGCGGGTCTGGAAAGAGGAGACCCAGCGCTGGAAGCAGGACTGGCTGCGCGGCGCCTGGGGCGGGGCCTGGCAGGGGCACGGCTCCCGTGACCGCGACGCCGAGCTCGGCCGCATGCTGGCGGAGTTCGTCGAGGAGATCCGCGGCGCCGCGGCGGCGTCCTCGGTGACCGAGGAGACCCTCGCCACCGCCCAGGACGCCCTGTACGAGGCCGCCACCCGCATCCGCTCCACGCTCCGATGATGATCCTGTACGGCTTCCGCCCCCCGCTGCTCCGTCTCGGCGGCCACGCTCAACCGTGCGCGCCGTGGGAGGAGACGCCGGAAGCCGTCCAGCAGGACGAGGCCGCCGAGCGGGACGGCCTCGCCGCGTGCCTCATCGGCCCGTGGGCGGCGTGAAGACCACCTTTCCGAACACCTCGCCGTGCTCCAGCGCGGCGAACCCCTCGTGCGCGCGGTCGAGCGGCAGCACGCGGTCCACGATGGGACGCACGCCGGTCTGTACGAGGAACGTGGCGAGCCGGCCGAGCTGGTCGCGCGTCCCCATCGTCGAGCCGACCACCGAGAGCTGCAGGAAGAACACGCGGTTCAGGTCGGCCGGCGGCACAGCGCCGCTCGTGGCGCCGGAGACGACGATGCGCCCGCCGGGGCGCAGCGACTTCAGGGAGTGGTCCCAGGTGGCCTGCCCCACCGTCTCCATCACCGCGCCGACGCGCTCGGGCAGCCGGGCCCCTGGGGCGAACACCTGGTCGGCGCCGAGCTCCAGCGCCCTGGCGCGCTTGTCCTCCGAGCGGCTGGTCGCCCACACCCGGTAACCGCCCGCGCGGCCGAGCGCGATGAGCGCGGTGGCGACCCCGCCTCCGGCGCCCTGGACGAGCACGGTGGAGCCCGGTTCCAGCCCCGACTTCTCGAAGAGCATGCGGTAGGCGGTCAGCCACGCCGTCGGCAGGCAGGCGGCCTCCTCGAACGAGAGCTCGGCCGGCTTGGGCACCAGGTTGGCGCGCGGCACGACGACCCGTTCGGCGAACGTGCCGTCGTGACTCTCCGACAGCAGCGAGCGCTTGGGATCCAGCGTCTCGTCCCCCTGGACCGGGGTGCCGATCACCGAGTGGACGATGACCTCGTTGCCGTCCTCGTCCACGCCGGCGGCGTCGCAGCCGAGCACGATGGGGAGCCGGTCCTGGCGGATGCCGACGCCCCTGAGCGTCCAGAGGTCGTGATGGTTGAGCGCGGTCGCCTTCACGGTGACCACGGCCCATCCGCCGGGGACCTTCGGCTCGGGCCGCTCGCCGAGGGTGAGACCGGCGAGAGGGTTGTCTGGGTCGGTGCTTGTGCATGTCACGGCGAACATGGCGGCACCCTACCCTCGGGGCGGGCCCCGTCCCCTTCCCGCCACCCCTGTCCACGGCCATCCTCGACCGGCCACGTCGCCGGCGCGGGCTCCTCGTCGACACGGCGGAGGAAACCGGCGGCACTCCGCGAAATCCCGGAAAGGCGTCCTTGGCGGCATCCGATCCGCTACGCCGTTATCACCGACGCCTCCGGCGATTATTGGAACAAGACGGCAATCCCGGACGAAATACCGTAACACGCATGGGGCGACGCGCCTACGTCCGGGAAATTTACGCGGCGCCACTGAACCACTGATGCGGGTCGTCCGTTTTTTACCTGGAGTCGATTTCCGCGCTGGGACAGGGCTTCCGACGTGCGGGGACCTCGGACGGCTGTCCGACTTATCACGAAAAAAGAGTGAGTAGCGGGCCACTATTTTTTACAGTTACTCCGCCGCTTGCGCGAATCTCCCGCATGTCGGACAACGGTATCGAGGTCGACCATGAGTAGGGTCGGACATGCAGGCGCGCCAGCATCGAGGTGCTCCTTTACTTTGAACTGCAAAAAGAAAAGGACCGCTTTATGATAGACGTCGGTCACCCACGGTCTCTCCAACGTAATGTCGGTCGTTCATGGCTGACGGCAGCTCTCACGGGCGCTCTCGCGATGGGCGCGCTCGCCGCGGCACCCAGCAGTGCGAGCGCGAGCACCGCCCCGCAGGCCCTCGGCACGCAGGCGGCATCCCTGCTTCCCGCCGGGCCCGTGAAGCCCGGGTTCTCCGTCACCGTACGGCGGGCCACCGCGACGACCACGACACTGACCTCGTCGCACAACCCGTCCCGGCGGGGCGCGTCGGTCACCTTCACCGCCACGGTGACGGCGACCGGCACCGCCATCCTCCCGACCGGCAAGGTCGTCTTCAAGAACGGCACCGTGGAGCTCGGCACCGCCGACCTGCTCGCCGGGGGCCGCGCGACGCTGACGACCACCACCCTGGCCGAGGGAACCCACACCATCTCCGCCCAGTACCTGGGCAACACCTCCTTCGACCCCAGCCCCATCGCGACGCTCGTCCAGCGGGTCGAGGCCGACCGGAAAGACGACGGCAAGAAGGACGACGGCAAGAAGGAAGCTCAGAAGTCCGACCACGACGACGACTGGGAGGACGAGGACGAGCCGAGCACCATCCGGCACAACGATGACGACGACGAGCACCAGTGCCGCCGTCTGCGGAACGCCGAGGAGCGCCACGGCATCTCGGCGCACCACACCAAGGAGGAGTGGGAGAACCTGCGCCGCCGCTGCGACAGGTGGTGGCACGACCGCAACGACCACACCGTGCTGGTCGACAGGGGCATCCGCCGGCACATCGAGGGCTGGTTCGACCACGGCGGCGGTCACCGCGAGTACTGGGACAACCACCGTCACAAGTGGGTGCCCGAGCACCACGAGCACCACGAGAAGCGCTACCACCACAAGCACTACAAGAAGGAGCGGCCGCGGCCGGTCCAGCATTTCGCCGTGACGGGTTGATCCACCGTCCCGGGGCCACGAGGGCCCGTCCGCAATCCCGGACGGGCCCTCCGGCTCGCCCCCCACCGTCACCCCCTCACCGCGCGGCATCACCACCACCCCACTCCCCCGCGCAGCGCCACCGCGCGACGTCACGACCACCACTGCGCGGCGCCACGACGACCATCACCGTGACCGCGCACCGTCACCACCGCCACCGCGCACCGCCACGACCACCACGGTTACCACTCACCGTTACCGCTCACCGTTACCGATTCACCAGCGCCCACCGGTCCGCCGAACCGCGAAGAGCAGCAGCCAGTACTTCACGGGGGTCCCCATGTACATCCGCCGCCGATCCACCCGCACCGTCGTCCTCATCGCCGCGGTGGTCACCACGGTCCTGCTGAGCCTGGCGATGCTGGTGATCGTCACCAACTGGAAGTTCGACCGCGAGCTCGCCGCCCCGCCCGCACCCACGCCGGCCAAGCCCATCCCGCCGGCGAAGGTGACCACGGCCCAGCTCGCCGCTCTGCCCAGGTCGACGACGTGGACGACGGTCAGCGAGGCCGAACCCGACTCGCAGCCCTTCGCGGCCAACGACGGCCTGGTCGTCCACCCGCGCGCCCCGAAGGTGGTCTACGCCGAACCCGGCGGCCCGGCGATCGCCGTCCTCCCCACCACCCAGCTCGACAACCCGACCTGGCTCCCGGTGGTCGAGACGCGCCCCGGCTGGATGCGCGTCCTGCTCCCCAGCAGGCCCAACGGATCCACCGGCTGGATCCACACCGGCGACGGCAAGACCAAGGAGTCCCACAGCCCCTACCAGGTGCGCATCGACCTGTCCGACCGCAGGCTCGCCGTGTTCAAGGACGGCCAGGAGACCGGATCGTGGCAGGTGGGCATCGGCACGGACAAGACCCCCACCCCCGTCGGCCGCACCTTCCTGCTCGCCGCCCTCTCCCCTTCCGGCGTGTCCTACAGCCCGGTGATCCTGCCGCTCGGCTCGCACTCGGAGAAACTGAAGACCTACGACGGCGGCCCCGGCACCGTCGGCCTGCACGGCTGGCCCGACAAGAGCGTCTTCGGCCAAGCCGTCTCCCACGGCTGCGTCCGCCTCCCTAAACCCGCCCTCGACGCCGTGACCCACCTCCCCCTAGGCACCATGATCATCATCAACGACTGACCCGGACAACGCGTCGAACCTAGCGCCGTCCGTCCCCGCCCCAGCGGTCCGACAACGGAACGCGACCCGGCGAACCCGACACCACACCCACCCAGGACATGCTCACTCCGGCGCCGCGACAGCGAGACGCGGTGCGGTGAAGCCGGCGCCGTTCGCGGTGCAGCGCCGGGACTCCGTCAAGAAACCGGGTCCCCGGTCATTGGAGCGGCCCCGCTTCGCGATAGGCGCCGGGGGTCACTCCGTAGCAGCGGGTGAACCAGCGGGTGAGGTGGCTCTGGTCGGTGAAACCGGTCGTCGCCGCGACGTCCGCCACGGAGCAGCCCTGGGCGAGGAGCCTGCGTGCCCCGCGCAGCCGGAGCTGGCGCTGGTAGTCGCTGGGCGCCATGCCGTACGCCTCCCGGAACGACCGGTACACGGCGAACCGGCTTCGACCGGCGGCGACGGCCAGGTCACTCGCCGACACCGCGTCACCCTCCAGGTCGTGCAACAACTCCCGCACAACCCGCGCCGTCTTCCGGCCGACTCCCCCGGCCATCCGGGCCATCTCCCGCTCGCCCGGTCCGGCGATGTCTCCGGCACTCGGCCGTGGCGTCCCACGGCCGGGAAGATCGCGGCCCCCTCCACCGTCGTACACCGGAACGTGCCTGCGCCCAGCCTGCCGCACCACGGCCATCACCACGGAGTCGAGCAACTCGTCGCGGCGCAGCGCCGTCGCGTCCGCGTCGCCCACCAGCGCCCCGTGGAGCCGGCGCAGCCGTCCGGCCAGCACGGGATCGTCCACGACCGGCTCGGTGAACAGCGGCAGCCCCGCCCTCCGCCCGGCCGCCTCCCCCAGTACCTCGGCGACCAGGTCGGGCCCGATGTGCACCATCCGGTAAGTGAAGCCCACCTCGTCGGCCGCGTGCCCATCGTGCGGGTCGTCGGGATTGAACACCATGACCATCCCGGCCGCACTAGTCCGGGCCTCGCCCCGGCAGGTGAAGTGCTGGGCCCCCTCCTCGGTCATCCCGAAGGAGTAGGTCTCGTGGCTGTGCCGATGGTAGACGTGCCGCTCGAAGTGCGCGTGCATCGCCTCCAACGGCCGATCGGCCGCCCGCCAGTACCGCGACCAGTCCCCTCCCATGCCCTCCATTCTGACCACACCCCTGACCACCCGCATCCCACCGCGACGCCCACCGACACCCGCATGACGACCTCCGTACCGACGCGCGCATGACCACCGGCCGCGCTGCCCCGCATGACCACCGTCGGCGCCGCCCCCGCATGACAACCATCCGCGCCGACGCCCGCGCGAAGAACTGTCCGTGCCGACGCCCGCATCACTGATCGGCACCGGGTCCCGACTCCGCACTGCCGAACGGCACCGAGCCGACAACCCCCGCCGCACCGGCGTACAAGACGCGAGCCTCGACCGTCGCCAAGCTGCTCACCATGCGTTTCGACACGAAGATCGCCATCGTCGTCCGAGAGGACCTGGCCGTCTGGCAGAAGCTCAACGTGACCGCGTTCCTGGCGAGCGCCATCGCCGCGGCCTCCGAGGAGACCATCGGCGAACCCTACGCGGACGCCTCCGGCAACGCCTACCTCGCCATGTTCCGCCAGCCGGTCCTCGTCTACGCCGCCGACGCCGAGGGCCTCACCCGCACCCACACCAGAGCCCTGGCCCGGGCGATCCCCACAGCGGTCTACATCGAGGACATGTTCAAGACCGGCCACGACGAAGCCAACCGCGCCACCGTCCAGGCCCACTCCGCCGAAACCCTCCCCCTGGTAGGCCTCGCCCTGCACGCCCCCAAGAACCTCCTCGACAAGACCCTCAAGGGCCTGTCCCTCCACCCGTGACCCGCGTGGTCTCCGATCCCCGCGCGAGCCGCGAGACCGGTTACGTCCGCCGGTAGCATCGAACGGACCGGCGTCGAGGCGTCGACGTCGTGGACGCCGCGCCGCCGCTCGCCTTCGACCGCCTCAATCTGGCACTCTGACGTGACGTGAACCCTCGGGAACCATGGCCCACCAGCGCGGCAGAGGCCACCGCCGTCCAGTCGAGACTCCGGCATCGCGTCACCGACACCAGTCCCGGCCTCCACCAGATCAGGCGCCTGGCCGGCCTGGACGTCACCTACAACAAGGACGACGACCAGCTCGTCGCCGCCGTCGTCGTGCTCGACGCGACCACGCTGGAGGTGCAGGACGTCGTCGTGCACGAGGACAGGCCGAGGTTCTCCTACCTCCCCGGCCTGTTCTCCTTCCGGGAACTCCCCCCGCTCCTCGTCGCTCTGGAGAAGGTCGACCCTTCGCCCGACCTGCTGATGTGCGACGGCCACGGCATGGCGCACCCACGCAGATTCGGTCTCGCCTGCCATCTCGGCGTGGTGACGGGGCTACCGACGATCGGCGTCGCCAAGCAGGCGCTCGTCGGCCACTACGACGAACCAGGACCGTCGAGAGGAGACCAGTCACCGCTGACCGACGAGGGCGAAGTGATCGGAACCGTCCTCAGGACCGCCGACCATGTCAAACCGGTGTTCGTGTCCATCGGCCACCTGACAACCCTGGAAACCGCGTGCGACGTGACCTTGAACAGCACGCCCCGCTACCGCATCCCCGAACCGATACGCCTGGCCGACCAAGCCTCAAGACGCACCCTGAAGTCCCGGCAAGACCACTCCACCGCGTGACCGCCGGCCTCCTCCGAACCTCTTCCACGGCCGATCGGTCCCTCTGGGACGTACGAACACCGACAGTCTTGTTCGGTAGCTCATCGCACGTCGGCGGAGGCTAGGAAACCCTGGCGTTCGACCTGGGCGCGAGGTCTACGATGTCGACGGTCCGTACCAGTGGGGACGACAGAAGCTGGAGCGCGCTCTCCCTCCCCGCCCCAGGTAGGACAAGCCCGTACACCTTGCCTTCCTCAGCCGTACGCCGCAGGACATCGAGGTCGAGCCCTATCTTGCCCAGATCGTCACGGTCTCCTTCTTCCAGCATCGAGCACCACTGACGGAACTGCGCGATGGCCGAAGACTCATCACACCCGTCCAGCCCGCGGTCATGACAGCGGTCCCAGCCGGACCGCCAGAAAACAGGCTTGCGGTTGGACTTCTGGATCGGCGACAGAAAGAAGGATCTGAGGTCAGCGGATCGCAGGGGCACCAGCCGGACCACTCCGTTCTCACTGAGCGGGCGGGCGAACTCGACGATCACCGTGGCCGTCACCCCGGATCCAAGGCTCTCGACCAAGGCTCTTGCGGCCTTCTTCACACCAAGGTCCTGCCCCTGCCCCCCACGAAATCCCGCCAGCAAAGGATGCATACGGGATGGCGGGAATTCCGGGGATGCGGTCACCCTGCCGAGAATATTTTGTGAAAGAGTCACATATGACCGGAGGTTGTCGAGGGCGTGCTGCTGAACTTCCACTTCGAGAGACACCGACGTCGGCGTGCGCTGATATGCATCCGACCCCCAGAGCAAGATGCGATACTCAGGATAAGCGACCTGATAGGCGTTCCCCATCACGAGCCGCACATGCCGGGCCGCACCATCGGATAATTGCGTCAGCCAGACATCGGCGATGCCCCACACCAAAAGCAACCCCAGGGACAGGTATATGACCGTCGATCGCTTGACTCCTCTGAAACCCACAGGAGAATCCTCCACAGGCGTCCTCATCGCTCAGGAATCTTGAAAGTGGGTTTGAGCATGAAGCTCACCGGATCATGTCTGGCGGAGTGAACGTCGACGTTCACTCCGCCAGACATGATCAGTCCCTAGTATACAGTGAGGGCTCTATGGTAGTCGGACGCGAACATGAGCGGATCCAGCGCGTCAGGCGCTTGCCCTGGCCTGGGTATGGTTACCGCGGCATACATCTCGTGCCGGATATCGGAGAACCAGCACATGAAACCCTCGCAGGTGATCTCGAAGCCGAACGGCCGGGTCGCCGGCATCGATATGGAGCGCTTCCCGTCCCTGCCCTGCATATCGAAGGAGACCTTGTCACGAGATAGAGTGGGAGTTATACCCCCTCCTGGAGGAACAGAGAGGCTCGGGTCTATCCCCTTGATGCGGACTCCGACGCTGGCCGTCATCCGGACATTGAGGTTCTTCAGCAGATACTTGTTCTTCGGGTCCTTGAGAAACTTATTAGTCGCGACGACTTGGGCGAAGGCTCCGAAACTCTTCACTGCGATGAGATCAGGGCCACCGACGAGGTAGTTCATGCTGGCCACCCACGCCAAGTCTCCACCCGCTTGCAGGGTAAGACCTGACTGCAGCCTCTTTTGCCGATCACCGGTCATGGAACACCCGTCAAGATTGCCCCTGTAGTGGCAGGAGAACAGATAGTCCACCGGCCCATCTGGCGGCCCCTGCGACGAGCAAGCGGTGGTGACGGTGATGCTCATCGCAGCCGCGCATCCTCCGCCACCGCCACCACCGTCTTCAGGACAATCATCGGGACTCTCGTTACATGGCCCCTCAAGGATCATGTCGGTGGCGTCGTCGTCCACCTCCGGAGCCAGGATGATTATCTGAAGTTTTCCACAGGGAGTGTATGAAAGGTCCAGGTAGCGTCGCAACTCCTCGGGAGTACGGTATGTCGTACCAGCGGAATCGGTGGCGACCTCGACCCAACTGCGTTCTACAGTGGTCCGGACGAGTACATCGCCATTAGGGGAGTTGTACAGCACCGTGTCATGCATCGATACGGTCGAGTCCACGCGTTGGACACCACCAGCGTCCATCGCGGCCCTCTGCGCGCCGAGCGCGGAATTCGTCAGCGCCCACTTGGGTGTCAGAGGATCATCCGCAGTCGCTCCTGCCGCCCATACATCGCTCGCCTGTCCTTCCAGGACCTTGTCCTGGAGCTGGAAGTAATCCTTGGACCGTTGGGTGAAGGCATCTCTGGTGATTCCCGGACACAAAGAACCGGCGGGCGGCACTATCTGAACCGGCTGCGGCGTCACCGATGCCGATCGCCACTCTCCCGTACCGAAGCGCGATTTTGCTCGAACCCGCACCGTGTAGGTAGCGCCATTGTCCAGACCGGACAACGTTGTCGATGGCTCTTCGGTCTCCAGCGACTTGACGACCGTTCCACCGGAAAGCGCCTCGACTTCATAACCGGCCAGGACTGACAGTGAGCCCATGTCCTTGGGCAGAGCCCAGCTCACTATGGCACCTCGGTCACCAGAGCGCACGTCCAGTTCTTCTACTTGACTCGGCGGTCCGGGCGGCAGATACGACAGGGAAAGCGTGGGCGCGGAGCCGGCCGTGCCGCCACCATATGTCACCGGTGTGGTGCTATCCGACTCGATGAGAAGCCATGCGATCTCGTCGCCGACGATATCGGTGACCGCTTGGGCCCCACTTAGGTCGTACACCGACTTGTCATCGGTCATTGCTCCGAGTTCGTCGACGGTCGTCTCACCGGTGACCTGGCCGTTGAGCCGGGATATTTTTATCCTTGCATTCACCGGACAACTTTCGCGTGGACAGGTCGGCGCACCAAGGTTGAGGACCGACCTTAGCGGAATAGCCCCGTCTGGAAGACTGTCGAGCCTTATCTTGACCACGCTGACATGCCTGTCATCATTCATGCCGCCGACTTCGATCGCGGGACGGTCCAGCAACGGACAGGCAGATCCGTCACAGGCGCCGGGCGCCGATGCGGCCGCCTTTATGACGAAATTCGACGGGCCGAGAGTCAGCTCGGTTGGATGATATTCCTCAGGTGAGGGGTCACCCGGAGCCAGGAAGGTTACGGGCGACGTCTTCTCGGAACAGATGGAATCGACACACGCCTGCATGCGCCAGCTGTACGTGTGTCCGGCCTGCACGACGTCGTCTGGTACTCGAAGCGCGGCCCGATGGCCGCCGAGAGCCACAACCTCTCCCAGAGGGCTGGCCCCGACAGCATTCCCATTACTGTCATAGAGGTAGAACCTTGCCGTCACCTCGCCCCCCGAGGGCCTGCCCACGATTCCGGTCAGAATGGGGTTGGCGGGATCGGATAGACCGGTGTCTAAGTTCGCAGGCACGTACGCCGCGTCCGTCGTGATTCTGTAGTAGGGAGATTCGCTGCAGGTGGTGGGGGTTATGCCGTTGAGGCAGGCTCTTACGGAGATTTTGAAGGTGTCGACGTTGCTGACGTCGTAGGTTTGGGTGGCCGTCTGGCCGGAGGGGAGGTTGGCGGTGGTGGGTGGGGTGAGGTTGAGCATCCATCGGATCTCGGTCTCGCTGAGGGCGCGCTGGTAGGCGCGGACCTCGTCATAGGAGACCTTGGCGGCCGTCAGGACGCCTCCGCTGGGGTTGATGAAGAACGTGCCACCGGCATAGGAGTCCCAGGCCGAAGTGAAGGTCTTCTTGGCGGACTGGACGCCGTTGACGTACAGGCGCATCTCGTGTGCGGTCGCGTCGTACACCGCCGCTAGATGAGCCCACGTACCGCTCGACACGGTGGCGGACGAGGTGATCGTCGTCCCACTGGTGGCCGTGGCGGTGTCGTACATGGTCATGCTGAAGTTGCGGGCGCTGCCGTTGTAAGTGACCAGGAAGCCGTCCCCGGCCGAGGTGCGCTGACTGAACAGTCCACCGCCGGCCGTGGTGTCCGCACGAACCCAGCCGCTCACGGAGAAGCTCTTGTCGGTGTGGAGAACCGCGCCGGTGCTGCCGTCCGAAGGAACGGTCGGAGCACCGTTGAACTGGATGCCCTTCCCGTCCTTACCGGTGATGTTGGTGTAGCGCCCCGAGACGAAGCTCAGAGAATGCCCGTTGCCGGTGGAGTCCGCCTGATCCGCGCCCTCGGTGAAGCTCCATTGGGCGGCGGCCCCTCCTCCGGTCGTCCAGGCCGGAAGCGGCGCGGTGGAGTCGAGGACGGACAGGTAGTAGTCGAGGTTGCGGCCGTCGACTGAGGTGCTGCGGTATCCCACTTTGACGGAGCTGGTGCGCACGATCGCGTGGTCGCCGTCCATGGAATCGACCGACTCCGCGGTCACGGTGGGAATCTCCGGAGGCAGGAAGTACTGCACGATCAGTTTGGGTGGTGTCGCTCCAGCGCCCGTCATCTCCGCCGAGTGGTAGGTGACCATGTAGCTTTCAACGCCGCTGGTCAAGCTTTCCGACGGCCCCTGCAACTCGATGCCGTAGTTGGGTGTGCCCGAGGCCCACTTCTTCACCCAGTCCGTGACCGGCCATGACATCGCGCCAGGAGTGCTCACTCCTGTGGTCGGGCATATCGTCGAGACAGAGTCACTTTCCGTTCCAGGCTTGTTCGACCATGTCATATGACCAGGCGTCCAACCGGACGTGGTACGAGCGGCTCGGACCTTCCCATCCCCCGTACTCGCGCAGCGGAAGGCGTCTGTGCGCCAGAGCTGGAGAGCGGCGCTGTAGATGGCCTTTCGCGCCAAGGCACTGGTATCGAAGTCGAGGTAGGAACGGAAGTACTGGAATCCATCTTTGCCGGAGCAGGTGTAGATATTGCCCCCGACTTTGAGCAGCGTGGCGCTGGGCTGATCGAAGATGCCGCACTCGGATCGCGAGCCGATCGTCGTGTCACTGATGACGCTCAGCGTGGTGGTGGGATCCACGGTGACCGGGTACCGGGTCGTGGGATCGGCCAGCCAGGCTGCGTCCGGCTTCAGAACCAGTATTTTCCGGCCGTGCTCCCGCGCCACAGACGTGGTGATCGCACCCACCCGTCGTGCCGTTGGGCCAGCCTGTTGCTTCTCGCCCGCGGCATCCCACATCACCGGCCGCGGCGCCTGTGCGACGATCTTGTCCTTGGCGTCCGTGAGCTGCAGGCCACCGTTCGCGCTCTTGCCGAACGCCATACCCGCCGTCTGGACCGGGATGCGGAACTCCACCGGACCTGTGGGGCGCTCCCGTAGCACCACATCGTGGGAGAAACCGGTGCTCAATGCGGTGACGACCAGGTCGGCGGACGGCCCCGCCGCGTTGACGTAGGTAGCGACGTTGCCCTTGACCACCGGCCTCGACAGGGTTTTTCCCCAGGAAAGGCTGAACTTCTGTCCCTTGTCACGCTCCATCGTGGCGAACGGGCCGTCCCCACCGAGCGAGAACTCGACGTGCGCCTTGGCGACCTTCGGCTTGAGCATCCCGTCTTGTTCGGTGAGAGAGGTGTCCATCCAAGCCCAGGTGCCGTCAGGCCGCTTCACCTGGGCGGGGCTGGAATAGGACTCGGTCGTCAGATGTCCGTCCGGGTAGGCCCAGGTCCGCGAGGTCTCGGACGCCGCCGCGGTCACCTCCACGGGCTTCTTCTGTTTTTTCGCCTCGGCGATTCCCGCGCGCAGATCCGCATCGGGGTCCGCGGGACGCGGGAACGGAGTCGCTTTGGCGATCGGATCGGACTGCGCAGGACTGGTGGGCGGCTTGGTGCCCGCCGAGGCCGACGGCATCCCGCCGGCGGCGAGCAGAGACGCCGCGAGGGTGGACACCATGATCACTGCGAGGCGTCGACGCAGCCCATCTGCTCGTGCGCAGCGTAACGGGAAGAACCCTGAGTGTTTCACAAACCACCTCAATGGGTGTAAGTAAACAGGTCAGGTCTCTTTTAACGTTCTTCCCGATCTTCCGACAATGTGACAAAGAGCACGCGGAACACGCCGACAGTGTCCGTAACAGCCCAATGTCCGAAAACGATCGGCGACCTCGAGTTCACGGGGCATCATCGATGAACGTGCAGGTCAGCCGATAATGGCACACGAAGAGTCGCGCTCGGTGAGCCTTACGGCGTGTTGGAATCTGAGAATAAGGCCACCCGTTACGGGATGGCCGCAACAGCCGCCGGACTGACGCGACGCCACCGCGGGCGTTCGCCGTGCTCTGTCGTCAACGGACGCCTGAATCAGAAGTCGAAGACGGGGCCGGTGGTGGCTTTGAGTTCGCAGCGGTTGGGGAAGGTGCGCTCGTAGGACAGGCGGCCGCTGTCCCAGAGGCCGGCTCCGTAGACGGTGACCGGGTCGTACTCCTTGCCGCACTTGGCGCCCGGCGAGACGTTCAGGTCGTTGAGGTTCGCCCCGACGTGCTCCAGTTGCTTGCAGGCGTCGGCGGCCTTGGGATGGGAGCCGGCGGTCGGGCCGCACAGGAGCAGGACCGCCTTGTCCGCGGGCGTCGGCGACTCGCCGCGCGCGACCGTGAGGAGTAGGACGCGGCTGACCCCCTTGGCCGGGGCCGAGTTAAAGGAAGCCGCGTTGCCGAGGTCCGCGTTGGACGCAGCCGCGTCGGGCGGAGCGGCGTTGGCGGCGGCTCCAGGCCCGGACGCGTTCCGTGAAGCGGAAGAGGAGCCCGGAGGCGCCGGCGCATGGGGGCCCAGGGTCGTCTCCTCCAGGGCCATCCAGGACAGAAGGTGGGCGGCCGGGCCGCCGGGGAGGGGATGGGGAACGGCACCGGTGGCGACCGGCCCGGCGCCGGGGACGGGGCCGAGGAGGTCGTTGTGCTCGCCACCGGGCAGCAGCCCCAGGATCGTGCCGGAGATCGGGCGGGGGATGACGACGAGGTCGCGCTCGCTCATGGGCGTCGGCGACAGGGCAGCGGCCGTGCTCAGCAGCAGGACGGCGCAGGTCAGACCCAGTGCAAGGCGTCGCATGGCAGATCCCCCGATCTCTCGTGTGACGTTGGGCGGTCGGCTACCTCCCGCCTTGTGGTCGGCGTTGCTCTCTTCGCGGCGTCACCCGCTCGTCCGGGGGTCGGCGATCAGGCCTCAGGTCGATCCTGAGCTCTCGATCAACGAGCGAACTTCGACGTATCAGGTATCTCTCCGGTTCCACCGGTTTCATAACAACCAGGTAACACACGCATACTTTTGTCCGGTTTTGGGGTCGGTGGCCAAGATCGGCGGAGTACGGTCGTCGAGTCTCTTTACGTACGCATGGGTCCTTCCCGGGCAACCCATGACATAGAAGGAGCTCAATGAACACCCGAGCAAGGCACCTGATCCTCCCTCTCGGTGGCGCCCTCATCGCCACCGGCTTGATCGGTGCGACCCTCACCACCTCCGCCGGCGCCGAGACGAAGCCGACCCCGGTGAAGTCCGGCAAGCTGGCCAACAACGGGACCGACGCGAAGGCCATCGCGGGCGCCTGGACCCCCAGCAAGCTCAAGGCGGCGACGCACTACAACGAGGACTCCTCGCTGTCGGCGAAGCTGAAGGCGAGCACGAGCAAGGCCTCCGCCGACGGCAAGGCCGGCTCCATCGCCCCGACCGGTGACGGCGACAAGACCGCCGGCACGTCGAAGAACGTCAACCTGCCGACCAACGTCGGCAAGGTGTTCTTCCAGGTCGACGGCAAGCCGTACTGGTGCTCCGGCACCTCCGTTCAGTCGAAGTACCACAACCTGGTCGCGACGGCCGGGCACTGCGTGTACGACACGGACGCGAACAAGTACGTCGACAACTTCGTCTTCATCCCCGGTTACTACCAGGGCAAGGCGCCGTGGGGCATCTACGTCGGCGGGAAGGTCAACCTCCACAGTGACTTCACTGTGTACGAGGACTACGACTACGACTACGCCTTCGTCAACGTCTACAACGGCATCAAGCAGACCGGCGAGAAGACCGTCGACAAGGCGACCTTCGACGCGTACAAGGGTCCGAAGTGGGCCAAGGACGTCGAGATCACCAAGGACGAGTACCAGAAGAAGGTCGACGAGAAGGGCGGCGAGACCGCCGACGCCTGGTCCAAGTCGACCGGCTCGGAGACCGTCCTCCCCTGGGGCACCGCCGGCGGCCAGAAGGTCCTGAAGGAAGTCACCAAGGACGAGTACGACAAGGCCCCCGCGGCCAACTCCAAGCAGAACTTCGCCAAGGCCCCGGCCAAGACCGCGACGGAGTTCGTGGACGAGGTCACCTACAACAACTACAAGGGCCCCGGCTACAAGAAGATGGTGGACTCGGCCTACACCATCACCCACTACTTCGTGAAGTACTGGGTGAAGAAGGCGACCTCGGTCAAGTACTACAAGACCGTGTTCACCATCAAGACCTTCGTGGACGCGGGTCGCCTCGGCGACAACGTCGGCGGCCAGGGCTTCACCTGGAACCGCAGCACGAAGGCCAAGCAGTTCAGCTTCGGCTACCCGACCGCTTCGCACCTCGACGGCAACAAGGCCTACACCGGCGAGACCATGAAGTGGTGCTACGGCCAGACCGCGGCCGCCCCGGCCGTGTCCAAGTACAAGGCCGAGGAGCAGCTCGCCATCAAGTGCGCCTTCACTCCCGGCGCCACCGGCGGCCCGTTCCTGATCGTGTACAAGAACGCCAACCGCACCGGCTACCTCAACGGCGTCGTGAGCCTGACTCTCGACACCGACGGCAACGGCCGGTACGACCACATCACCACGCCGTACTTCAACAGCGACACCTACGGCGTCTACAAGGCCGCCGCCAGCCAGTGGACCGGCAAGCTTACGACGAGCTGACGGTCTCCACGGCACCGTAGGGGGCCCGGGCGCATGCCCGGCCCCCTATCGGGGCAGTCCTACGACCCCCGCCCTTCCCCATAACGAAGTGAACCCAGGTCGGCCAAGTACCGTGCCACCCGGCAAATGATCTGGAAAAATCGCCCTTCACTGTTGTCTGCCGACGTCTGACCCCTGGAAGGTACGAAATGCCCGCCCGAGCGAAGCGGTTCGCGCTCACATTCTGCGGCGCTATGGCTGCCGCGAGTGTGATCCTTTCCGCGGGCCCGGGATCGGCCGGAGCGCTGGCGAACGCCCGCTCCGCGCCCGCCGGCATCACCTCCGTTCCCCTGGCGCAGAACGACGCCGACACCCAGAAGGTCGTCGACTGGTGGACCCCCGACCGGTTGAAGCGCGCCAGCAGCTACGCGCCGCAGACATCGGCGGCCAACCCCGGGTCGACCCCCGCCCCCTCCGCGACCGCCGCCCCCAGCCGGGCCGCCGCCGCGAAGGCGCCTGGTAAGGCCGCCGCGGTGAGCACGGCCGCCGCCCAGGCGGGCAGGACGGCCACGGCCCCCGCGACGACCACGACGGTGTCCGGCGTCGTCCCACCGAAGGCCGCGTCCAAGACCGTCAACTCGCGCAACGTGAACCTGCCGCCGACGGTGGGCAAGGTGTTCTTCCGCAACGGCACCACCGAGTACTGGTGCTCGGCCTCGTCCGTGCACTCGAAGTACGGCAACGTCGTCGCCACCGCAGGGCACTGCGCGTACGACGTCAAGAACGGCAAGCCGGTCGAGTACTGGATCTTCATCCCGTCCTACGCCGACGGCAAGACCCCCTACGGCATCTACGTCGGCCACACGCTGTACCTGAACGACACCTACTCCGCCACGGGCGACTTCGACTTCGACTACGCGTTCGTCACCGTCCACCGGGGCTACAAGTGGGACCCGGACTACGACGCGAGCGGCATCCAGAAGAAGGACGCCAAGGGCCTGCCGATGTACAAGCGCGTCGGCACCGGGGTGCTGGAGAAGAGCGTCGGCGGTCAGGGCTTCGCCTGGAACAAGGGGTACACCGTCGCCGCGTACGCCTTCGGCTACCCGGCCGGCCCGCACCCCAACGGCACCCGTCCCTTCGACGGTCGGACCATGGAGTCCTGCCTCACCCGCGCCACCAAGAAGATCTCCTCTCCGAAGTGGGAGCTGAACGGCGGCGTGATGTTCCGGGGTTGCGCGTTCACGGCCGGCGCCAGCGGCGGCCCCTGGGTGATCAAGTACAGCCAGCTCCGGCGCATCGGGTACCTGAACGGCGTCAACAGCCTGACGTGGGACCTCGACGGCGACGGCCGGTACGACGGCGTGTCCTCGCCGTACTTCGACAAGGCGACCTACCTGGTGTACTCCTACGCCTCCCGGCAGAAGACCGCCTGAGCCTGGCGCTCCCTTTCCGGTTGCCGGGTCCGCACGTGTCACGAAGCCCCGGCCGGCCGAGCTCGCCGTCCTTCGATCGGCATGACCGTCCGGCGTTCGCGCCCCGGTGACGGCCGGTTCCGGAGATCGCGAGCGCTTCTGCTCCCCGCATGTCGCCCCTGTGCTTACGGGATCCCTCCGCTTTGACGCGTCGAATGGCCACGGGTCCCTCAGGCCGACGGTCACTGGAGGCGCCTGGAGGAAATTTCCCGTATCTGCCGAAGCCCCGGAACGAATGTTCCGGGGCTTGGTCCGTTCCAGAGTGTGATCCGGGTGAAGCTATGGGTCTTTTGCCAGTTTTGTCCGGATCGTCGGCCCCTTAGACGTAGCCACCCGCCCGATCGGCTCCCCTGGTTCCGTGTGATCTGCGTCACACACCCTCATATCGGGTCAAGCCGCGGTTGACCGCTGTCACAGCGGTACCAATGGTCACATACATGCCCTGATCTGGGCAAACATGGAGGCCGAGCAAAAATCTTGACAGCGCGAGTCGGCTCGTCCGTCGATCACAGAAAGATCACGTAGGACGAAGCCCCAAAATCGTCACGATTCCGGTTACCGCGCCCAAGATCTTCTCTGTATCTTCATGGCTATCCCTTTACTGACGCATGGGGCGCAGGAAGCGTTCCACGCCAGCCCAAGGAGTTCCCTTGAATACCCGAGTCAAGCGTCTCGCCCTCCCGCTCGGTGGCGCTCTCGCCGCCACCAGCATGATCGGCGCCACCCTGGTCACCTCCGCCAACGCGGCCACCGCGCCGGCCAAGAAGACCGTGAGCCTGGCCTCCGCCACCAGCGCCCAGAAGATCGCCAACTTCTGGAAGGCCAACGGCGGCGCCAACCTGAAGGCCGCCGCGCAGTTCACCGGCGCCGAGCAGACCAACCAGAAGATCAAGCTGGGTGGCGGCGACGCCAAGCCCGACGGCAAGGCCGGCGTTGTGGCCCCCATCGGCCAGGAGAAGGTCACCCCGACCAAGGTCAAGAACGTCAACCTGCCCAAGACCATCGGCAAGGTGTTCTTCACGGTCGGTGACAAGGAGTACTGGTGCTCCGCGTCCTCGGTGCAGTCCAAGTACCACAACCTGGTCGCCACCGCCGGGCACTGCGTGTTCGACGAGGGTGTGCAGAACGGCGCTCTGGACAACTGGGTCTTCATCCCCGGCTACTACCAGGGCAAGACCCCGTGGGGCATCTACGTCGGTAAGGCCGCCTACACGCACTACGACTTCGCCGTCTACGAGGACTACGACAGCGACTACGCTTTCGTGACCGTCTACAACGGCATCACCTACGCCGGCGAGAAGCAGGTCACCAAGGAGACCTACGACGGCTGGCAGGGCTACAAGTACGCCAAGGACGTCGAGATCACGGCGGCCGAGTACAAGAAGATCGTGGACGAGAAGGGCGGCGAGAGCGCCGACGCTTGGGCCAAGGCCGACCCGGCTTCCGAGAAGGTCGTTCCCTGGAGCACCCCGCTGGGTAACTCCAAGGACGGTGTGGTCAAGATCTACACCAAGGAAGTCACGAAGGACCAGTACGACGCCACGAAGAACGGCAACTTCAACTTCAACCAGGCGAAGTGGAAGAGCTTCCCCCAGGTGAAGGCCGACATCGTGACCAAGGAGGCGTACGACGCCTACACCGGTCCCGGCTACAAGAAGATCGTCGACGGCGCCTACACCATCGAGCACTACTTCGTCGAGTACAAGGCCATCGTCTCCCCGGGCGCGGTCAAGTACTACAAGACGGTCTTCTTCATCGAGTACTACAAGGACGCGGGTCGCCTGGGCGACAACGTGGGTGGCCAGGGCTTCACCTGGAACCAGAAGGTCGGCCAGCCGGTCTACGCCTTCGGTTACCCCGCGGCTGCGCACCCCGACGGTGACAAGCCGTTCACCGGTGTCACGCCGAAGTGGTGCTACGGCAAGACCTTCGCCGCCGCTGCGTCGGCCAAGTTCAAGGCCGAGGCCCAGATCGGTCTCAAGTGCTCCATGACCGCCGGCTCCTCCGGTGGCCCCTGGATCCTCAAGTACAGCAGCACGAAGCGCCTCGGCTACATCAACGGTGTCACCAGCCTCATCGGCGACGCTGACGTGAACGGCCGCATCGACTTCGCGACCTCGCCGTACTTCGACACCGAGACCTACTCGATCTACAAGTCGGCCGCCAACCTCTGGTCCGGCTCGATCGTCACCAAGGACGGCGACATCGCCACCAAGGCCTGACGTTCTAGCCAGCTAGAGCACAGCAGTCCTTAGCGGGGCCCGGCATTCGTGCCGGGCCCCGCTTCGCGTTGTACGACTGTTCTCCCGCGACGTCGTACGGCTCTTCTCCCCGCGCGATGGTGCCGCCGGCGCCGTCCGGCCTTCCCTCCGCCTCGTCCTGTCTTCTCTCAGCACGGCGCAGCTGCCGTCGGCGTGACGCGAACCGTTTCCGTCGATCCGAGCGGTCGCCGCGTCTCGCGCGGCGCCTCGCATGCGGCGTTCACCGGAGCCTGGACAGGCTGCAACGGACCCTGACTGATGCCCTGAGGCGCGCTTGGAGGGCTTCTGTGGGCGCCAGCCTGACCCGGAGGGGGCGGCTTAGACGTACCCGGACCCCGATTTGGCTCCCTCGGTTCCATGTGATCTGCGTCACACTGACCGCCGACCCGGGGAGAGTGCACGACTTCGACCACAAAAGACACAGTCGGCGCACGAGTGCTCTGATCTGCGAGTAAGCCCCGATCTTGCACCCCTCTGACAGGGATGGTCGGACTACCCCCGGGGTTACGAAAAGGTCACGCCCGGGCGAAGGTCAAAATTCCCCTCGAATCGTCCCCACAGCACAAGATCTACTCGCTATCTTCATGGCTATCCCTTTACTGACGCATGGGACGCAGAAAGCGTTCCACGACAGCCCAAGGAGTTCCCCTTGAACAGCCGTGTGAAGCGTCTCGCCCTCCCGCTGGGTGGCGCCATCGCCGCCACCAGCATGATCGGCGCCACCCTGGTCACCTCCGCCAACGCCGCGACCGCCCCGGTCCGGAAGTCGGCCGCCCTGGCCTCCTCCGGCAGCGCCCAGAAGATCGCGAACTTCTGGAAGGCGAACGGCGGCGCCAACCTCAAGGCCGCCGCGCAGTTCACCGGCGACCAGCAGGTCTCGGGCAAGGTCAAGCTCGGTGGCGGCGACGCCAAGCCTGACGGCAAGGCCGGCGTGATCGCGCCGATCGGCCAGGAGAAGGTCACCCCGACCAAGGTCAAGAACGTCAACCTGCCCAAGACCATCGGCAAGGTGTTCTTCACGGTCGGTGACAAGGAGTACTGGTGCTCCGCGTCCTCGGTGCAGTCCAAGTACCACAACCTGGTCGCCACCGCCGGGCACTGCGTGTTCGACGAGGGTGTGCAGAACGGCGCTCTGGACAACTGGGTCTTCATCCCCGGCTACTACCAGGGCAAGACCCCGTGGGGCATCTACGTCGGTAAGGCCGCCTACACGCACTACGACTTCGCCGTCTACGAGGACTACGACAGCGACTACGCTTTCGTGACCGTCTACAACGGCATCACCTACGCCGGCGAGAAGCAGGTCACCAAGGAGACCTACGACGACTGGCAGGGCTACAAGTACGCCAAGGACGTCGAGATCACGGCCGAGGAGTACAAGAAGAAGGTCGACGAGAAGGGCGGCGAGAGCGCCGACGCTTGGGCGAAGACCTCTGGTACCGAGAAGATCGTCCCCTGGGGCACCAAGGACGCGGTGACCGCGACCAAGGAAGTCACCAAGGACGAGTTCGACGCCGCCTCCAAGGTTCCGGCGACCCAGAACTTCCACCAGGCTCCTGAGCTGACGAAGACCGAGATCGTCGACGAGGAGTACTACAACAAGTACACCGGCCCCGGGTACAAGAAGATCGTGGACTCGGCGTACACGATCACGCACTACTACCTGGCGTACGCGGTGGAGAAGACCTCCACGGTCAAGTACTACAAGACCGTCTTCTTCATCGAGTACTACAAGGACGCGGGTCGCCTGGGCGACAACGTCGGTGGCCAGGGCTTCACCTGGAACCAGAAGGTCGGCCAGCCGGTCTACGTCTTCGGCTACCCCGCGGCTGCGCACCCCGACGGTGACAAGCCGTTCACCGGTGTCACGCCGAAGTGGTGCTACGGCAAGACCTTCGCCGCCAAGGCCGCCGCCGCGTTCAAGGCCGAGGCCCAGATCGGTCTCAAGTGCTCCATGACCGCCGGCTCCTCCGGTGCTCCGTGGCTCCTGAAGTACAGCAGCACGAAGCGTCTCGGCTACATCAACGGTGTCACCAGCCTCATCGGCGACGCCGACACCAACGGCCGTATCGACTTCAGCACCTCGCCGTACTTCGACACCGAGACCTACTCGATCTACAAGGCCGCCGCCAACCTCTGGTCCGGCTCGATCGTGGCCAAGGACGGCGACGTCATCACCAAGGCCTGACGTTCTCAGTAGTAAGAACGGCAGTCCCCGGCTGTAAACCGCAGGGCTCGGCATTCGTGCCGGGCCCTGCGGCCATTTCGGCGCGCTTTTCCGAGCCATACTCGGCTCTGACTCGCGCCCCAATTCCGGACGTGCCATCAAAGCTCCCGCCCGGGTCGATCTCAGAGTGATTCGCGTCACATTTCGCGTCGCGTGTACTCCAACAGGGCCGCTCGCGCACTGAGCCTTTGGACCGTTTCCACCTGTGGTTGCGTGATCGTCGGCCGCGTCGGGGGCGTGTACGTGCGTCGCTCCGGGCGGTGAGGAGCCGACCGCTCCGTTGATTTTTACGGCCTTATTTCATGATCAGACCGATAGGTTCAGACTGTCCCTTTTGGGGTCACTGAGGCAGGAGTCAGGTCCTGCGGCAGAACAAGGAGTCTCATTGAACACCCGAGTCAAGCGAATCGTGCTCCCTCTCGGCGGCGCCGCCGTCGCCGCCGGCATGATCGCGGCATCCCTCACCGCGGGGGCCTCCGCCTCCGCCGCCGCGGCGCCGGCCTCCGACGCCCTGGCCACCACCAAGGCCGCCGCCCTGGACACCGTCAAGTTCTGGACGGCCAGCGGCGGCAAGGCCCTCAAGGCCGCCACCAAGTTCACCGAGGACGCCGCCGTCAAGGGCCGCGTCCGCATGGGCGGCGGCGACGCCGCTCCCGACGGCAAGACCGGTGTCGTGCCGCCGATCGGCCAGGAGAAGGTCACCCCGACCCACGCCAAGAACGTCAACCTGCCGCGCACCATCGGCAAGGTGTTCTTCCGCCTGGGCCGCCAGGTCTACTGGTGCTCCGCCTCCTCCATCCAGGGCAAGTACCGCAACCTGGTGGCGACCGCGGGTCACTGTGTCTACGACACCGACGCCAACCGCGACACTCTGGACCACTGGGTGTTCATCCCGGCCTTCTACCAGGGCAAGGCGCCGTTCGGCATCTACGTCGGCAAGTCTGCCTACACGCACTTCGACTTCGCCAACTACGAGGACTTCGACAGCGACTACGCCTTCGTCACCGTGTACAACGGTGTCGAGCCCCGCACGTGGAAGGACGTCGGCCGCCTGGGCGACAACGTCGGCGGCCAGGGCTTCGCCTGGAACCAGAAGATCGGCCAGACGGTGTACGCGTTCGGCTACCCCGCCGGCCCGCACCCCGACGGCGACCGGCCCTACACCGGCTTCACGCCGAAGTACTGCTACGGCAAGACCTCCGCCGCCGGCACCGTCCCCGGCTTCAAGGCCGAGGCGCAGATCGCGCTGAAGTGCTCCATGACGGCCGGCGCCTCCGGCGGCCCCTGGATCACCCAGTACAGCAGCACGGCGCGCGTCGGCTACATCAACGGCGTGACCAGCCTGGTCGGCGACACCGACGCCAACGGCCGGTTCGACTTCGCCACCTCGCCGTACTTCGACAGCGAGACCTACTCGATCTACAGCGCCGCCTCCAACCTGTGGTCCGGCAAGATCGGCAAGTGAGCATCCCGCCGGCAGGGCGGGACGGCACCTGAGGTGCGGTGACCGCTGAGCGCGGCGTGCGGAAGGGCCTGGCGAAAGCCGGGCCCTTCGTCATTTCAACCTCACCATCCAGTGAGGTTTTACTCACCTAATATCCCATTCAAGACCTTTATGTCCGGATACCCGGACGGTTCATACGGTGCGTGTAAAGAAATGACATAGGCTCAAGTCATCCCCTTTGGGACGCATGGGACATAAGTGATGTTTCCATGTCAGAACAAGAGGAGCTATATGAGTATCCGAGCACGCCACCTCATCCTCCCCCTGGGCGCCGCCGTCACCGCCACCGGCATGATCGGCGCCGCCCTCACCTCGTCCGCCGGGGCCACGGCCAAGCCCCAGCCGACGAACGTCTCCCTCGCCTCCAGCAAGGGCAAGGCGAGCGCCACCGCGAAGTTCTGGAGCGCGAACGGCGGCAGGCAGCTCAAGGCCGCCACCCGCTACTCCAACGACTCCTCCATCAGCGGCAAGGTCAAGTTCGGCGGGAGCGACGCCGCTCCCGACGGCAAGACCGGCGTCGTGCCGCCGATCGGCCAGGAGAAGGTGACCCCGACCAAGGTGAAGAACATCAACCTGCCGCGCACCATCGGCAAGGTGTTCTTCCGGGTCCACGGCAAGCCCTTCTGGTGCTCGGCGTCCTCGATCCAGTCGAAGTACCACAACCTCGTCGCCACCGCCGGTCACTGCGTCTACGACACCGACGCCAACCGCGACACCCTGGACCACTGGGTGTTCATCCCGGCGTACTACCAGGGCAAGACGCCCTACGGCATCTACGTCGGCAAGTCGGCCTACACGCACTTCGACTTCGCCAACTACGAGGACTACGACAGCGACTACGCCTTCGTCACGGTCTACAACGGCGTCCAGCCGGGTAGCTGGAAGGACGTCGGCCGCCTCGGTGACAACGTCGGCGGCCAGGGCTTCGCCTGGAACCAGAAGATCGGCCAGTCGGTCTACGCGTTCGGCTACCCCGCCGGCCCGCACCCCGACGGCGACCGGCCCTTCACCGGGGTCACGCCGAAGTGGTGCTACGGCGCCACCAAGCCGGCGGGCGTCAGCGCCGCCTACAAGGCCGAGGCGCAGGTCGCGCTGAAGTGCTCCATGACCGCCGGCTCCGCGGGCGGCCCGTGGATCACCAAGTACAGCAGCACCAAGCGGCTCGGCTACGTCAACGGCGTCACCAGCCTCATCGGCGACTCCGACGGCAACGGCCGGTACGACTTCAGCACTTCGCCGTACTTCGACAGCGAGACCTACGCGGTCTACCGCAAGGCCGCCAACCTGTGGTCCGGCTCCATCCGCTGACCACCCACGCTCCACCGGCGGACGGCCCGGCCTCACCTGTGGGGCTGAGATCTCCGCCACGATCGGCCCGGCCCCGGACTCCTGGGGCCGGGCCGGCTCGTTTCAGGGCGCACCACCCCCTCCACGGCCACGACCGCCGCGGGCCTGCATCACCCCCCGTCCCGGCCGCACGACCGCCGCGGACGAGGATGCCCCTGTGCCGGCCGTCAGGCCGCGGGAGCCAGCTCGCGGCTGCGCCGGACCAGCATGGCCACCGCCGGCTCCCTGCTCAGCGGCTCCAGCCGGCGGCGCAGGTCGGCGACATAGGACCTCGTGCGGACCGACTGCAGGCCGCCGGCGAGGTCGAGCGCGTCGCCGCCCACGTGGCAGGCCTGCTCGGCGTCCCCGCACAGGGCGTGCGCCGAGGCCAGCAGCGACAGGTTGAACATGCGCCCCCGGACGTAGCGACCGTCCATGTCGAGGGAGCGGCGCGCGTACCGCACGGCCTGCGGCCCGTCACCGAGGTCGCGGAAGCAGTGGGCGTACTTGGCCGCGAGGTAGGCCTCGTCGAAGTAGCGGATCCACTCGGGCTCCTCCTCCGGGCGGCGGCGGTCGAAGGCCAGGTCGGCCTCGTGCAGGGCCATGGCGCACGCCACGCCGTCGGTGAGCCGGGCGTGCGCGTGCGCCTCCAGCACGTACGCCTCGGCCAGCAGGGAGGGGACCTCGGCCCGCCGCGCCGACACCTGGGCGGCCCGCGCCAGGTCGAGAGCGTGCCGGGGGCGGCCTATATATATGGCCTGGTGTGCCATGCCGGCGAGGATCTCGCCGCCGAAGCCGTGGTCGCCGGCGCCGCGCGCCAGGCTGAGCGCCTGGATGAGGTGACGCTGGGCGAGCCCGTGCTGCTCCAGGTCGTAGGCCATCCACCCGGCCAAGCGGGTGACCTCGGCCGCCGCCGACGCCAGCGCCCTGCCGGTGGCCTCGCCGTAGACGCCGTCCTTGAGCAGGGGGGCGACGGCCGAGTCGAGGTAGCGGACGACCGCCGGGCGCACCCGGCCGCCGCCGAAGCGGTTGTCCAGTTCGCCGAACGACCGGGTGACCTCGCGGATGGCGGCGATGTCGTGGGCGCCGACCTTGCGGACCCCGGAGGCGCGGGGCCTGTCCTCGGCGGGGGAGGTGAGCCATCGCAGGGCCCCCGACGAGCCCGCTCCGACGGCGAAGGCGGAGTCGAGCAGGAACCTGCGCCGTTGCAGGTCCGCCCTCCATAGTGCTGTCACGGTCTCGACACCCTCCTGCCACGTGTGTGGGAATTCCAGTCCGAGGTCGAGGGGCGTGGCTCCCCCCGCCATACCGAGGTCCTCCGAGGTGACGGGCCGGCCGAGCCGCAGAGCGAAGATCTCGGCGAGCAGCGCGGGCGCCGGGTCGCGCGGCTGCTGGCCGTCGATCCAGCGCGACACCGAGCTGTGGTCGTACCGCAGGCCGATCAGGCCCCGCGCGGCTCCGAGGTCGTTGAGCCTGCGGGCCAGCCCCTTGTGGGAGAAGCCGGCCTCGGCGATGAGGTGCCGAAGAAGTAGGTTGGGCTCGCGTCGCATCGCTCTTTCCCCAGGGAGGTCTACGGCGGATCGGTTGTCGGCACTCCGCCGTGAACTCTGGTGCGAGCGTGCGCCCTTCGTGCACGCCGTCGTCCGGCGGGTAACGGAGGGTTTTTGTTATAGCACGATGCGTGACCCGGTGTGGGAATTCCCAAGACTTGACCGCAGGAGCGCCGGGTCATGACGAAGGGGCGTCATTTCACCGGGGATGGTCGGTACGCGGTCTCCGTACGGAAAGCACGAGGGCGCCGGGCCCCCGCGGGGTCCCGGCGCCCTCTGGACGGCGCCGCATGGCGCTGGAGCGACCTGAGTGGCGAGCCGCGCGTCCCGGCACGGGCACGCGAGCCGGCCGAGGGTTACGTGCGGGCGACGCCGTCGAGCCGGGCCTGGTCGGCGACGGCCGCGGTCACGGCGGGGGCGACGCGCTGGTCGAAGGGGCTGGGGATGACGTAGTCCTCCGACAGGTCGTCCCCGACGACGGCCGCGAGGGCGTCGGCGGCGGCGACCTTCATGTTCTCGGTGATGGTGGTGGCGCGGACGTCGAGGGCGCCGCGGAACACCCCGGGGAAGGCCAGCACGTTGTTGATCTGGTTGGGGAAGTCGGACCTGCCGGTGGCGACCACCCGGGCGTGCCTGCGGGCCACGTCGGGGAGCACCTCGGGCGTCGGGTTGGACAGGGCGAAGACGATGGAGTCGCGGGCCATGGCGGCGACGGCGTGCTCGGAGAGCGTGGAGCCGGACAGGCCGATGAAGACGTCGGCGCCGGCCAGGGCCTCCTCGGTGGAACCGGTGTGGCCGCCGCGGTTGGTGTCCCTGGCCAGGGCCTCCTTGTAGGGGTTCAGCCCTTCGCGGCCCTGGTAGATCATGCCCTTGGAGTCGGAGACGGCGATGTCGCCGATGCCGGCGTTCAGCAGGATGCGCGTGACGGCCACGCCCGACGCGCCCGCCCCGGCGACGACGGCGCGCAGGTCGCCCAGGGAGCGCCCGGTCAGGCGGGCGGCGTTGCGCAGGGCGGCCAGCACCACGATGGCGGTGCCGTGCTGGTCGTCGTGGAAGACGGGGATGTCGAGCAGCCCGCGCAGCCGGTTCTCGACCTCGAAGCAGCGGGGGGCGCTGATGTCCTCCAGGTTGACGCCGCCGAAGGAGGGCGCGAGACGGACCACGGTCTCGACCAGGGCGTCCACGTCGGTGCAGTCGAGGCAGATCGGCACGGCGTCCACGTTGCCGAACTCTTTGAACAGCAGCGCCTTGCCCTCCATGACGGGCATGGCCGCGGCCGGGCCGATGTCGCCGAGGCCGAGGACGGCGGTGCCGTCGGAGACGACGGCGACGAGGTTGGACACCCAGGTGTACTCGGAGACGAGTTCGGGCTGGTCGGCGATGGCGGTGCAGACCCTGGCGACGCCCGGGGTGTAGGCGAGCGACAGGTCGTCGGCGTCGCGGACCGGGATGGTGGAGCGGACCTCGAGCTTGCCGCCGCGGTGCATCGCGAACGCGGGATCGAGATCGAGTGTTTCGAGAGAAGCGGAGAACGGCGTGACTGCCACAGCGACCCCTGTGTCTAAGGACGGATTCCTTCGGTAGACGGCCGCAGGCGAACGAGGCCCAGGCTTCTGTAGCCGCCCGGCGGCCGTCGTCGTTGACGGTCGTCCTTGGAGGGGGTACGGGGGTCACCCGTTGCTTGATTGTGCCACATGTCGAGACGCCTGCCGATGCCCGCGAGACCACGGTTCCGTGGATCGCGCCGCACCACCAGACGCTTCAAACCGGACATATGACTACTTCTCCCCCTGCCTCGGACTCATACCCGGACGTTCCCGCCGTGATTCCCCCGGCCGTACCCGACAGCCGCCGAGCCCCCACCCGTAGGGACATCCAGGGGCACCCCACCGGGGAACGTGTAATACTCGATATGCCGAACCGACTCTTACCGCCGCGGAGGCGACGTGGACCTGACCTCCTACGCCGAGCTGGCGGTACTGCTGGTCAACAGTGACGACACCGCGCTCGACACCCTCGAAGGGGCGGCCCGCCTCCTCACCGAGGCCGGACGGGAGGAGCAGGCCGCCCGGCTCACCCGCGCCGACCTCGAGGTGCTTCGCGAGCTGCGCCGCGAGCTGACCGCGGTGTTCGCGGCGGCCGCGCGCCACGACGAGGACGGCGCCGTCGGCCGGCTGAACGCCCTGCTCGTGCGCCACCCGGTGCGCCCGCAGATCTCCCGCCACGACGGGCAGCGCTGGCACCTCCACCTCACCGATGCCGGGCGCCCGTCCGACGAGTACGCCGCGGGAGCGGTCATGGGGCTCACCACCCTGGTCACCGACCTCGGCGTCGACCGGCTCGGCGCCTGCGGCGCGGCGCCGTGCCGGCGGGTCTACCTCGACACCTCCTCCAACCGGTCGCGCCGCTACTGCTCCGAGCGCTGCGCCACCCGGGCCAACGTGGCCGCCTACCGCGCCCGCCGCCGCCACCTCAGCGGCCACCCGGCCTGACCCCGCCTGACCCCGCCGCCCGGCCCGCTCCGCCTGTACGGGCGTCCTGCTCACCGGCCCGCTCACGACGGCCCCGCCCGAGGCGCCCGTCAGGTCACCGGGGGCGCGGGCCGCCACGCAGCGGCCAATAGCGCAGCACGACCCGGCCGACCAGCAGCGCAGGGGGCACGGCGCCGAAGTCCCAGCTGTCCTTGCGGCCGGGCGCGCGCTGGTTGTCGCTCTCGAGCCACCACCCGTCGCCCTCCCGCCACGCCGCGCGCTTGACGATCATGCGTGACGGGTCCGCGGGGAGCCGGGCGACGACGAGGTCGCCGGGTCTGACCGGCGCGTCCCGGCGGACGACGAGCCAGTCTCCCGGCCGCAGGACGGGCAGCATCGACTCCCCTTCGACGCGGACCCTCATGAACCACATCCCCCTCCGCCTCCGCGAATCAAGGCGAGTAAGTTGGGAACCGGATAGTGCTGTCTGTTATCAGCATCAAGGAAGGAAACCGATGCTCGCACGACTGCTGCGGCCCGGCCATGTCGCCTCCGCGCACTGCGACCTCCCCTGCGGTGTCTACGACCCCGCGCAGGCTCGCATCGAGGCGGACTCCGTCAAGGCGATCATGCAGAAGTACGCCGACAACGACGACCCCGTGTTCCGTGCGCGGGCTCTGGTGATCAAGGAGGAGCGGGCCGAACTGGTCAAGCACCACCTGTGGGTGCTGTGGACCGACTACTTCAAGCCACCGCACCTCGAGCAGTACCCCCAGCTCCACCAGCTGTTCTGGGACGCGACCAAGCTCGCGGGCGCGGCCGGGGCCAAGGGCACGGTGGACGTGAGCAAGGCCGACGACCTGCTCGGGAAGATCGACGAGATTTCGAAGATCTTCTGGGAGACCAAGGCCGCCTGAGCCTTGCACTACCCGTTCTCTGGCCTCGCGCGGCGGTCTTCGCGCGCGAGGCCAGAGGTCTTTCCTGCCAGGTAAACCCCGGTCAGGGCACCGGTGTGCCAAGGAATGGCCAGCGGGACGTCAGGCGGAGCGGCCGCATTTCCACAAGATCACGACTATCGGCGCGTCCCAGTCCTGCACCATGGGGCACGGGGCGGTAAGTTGCTAATCAGCAGCTCTGTGCGAGGAGGAACGTGACCGACGAGACAGCGACGCGTGCGGACGACATCCCCGGTGGCCTCTCGGGGATCCGTGACGCTGTGAGCGTGCGCCTGCCCGCCGCCAGCGCCTATCTGTCCGTGCTCCGTACGGCCACCGCCGGGCTGGCGGCACGGCTCGATTTCACGCTGGACGAGATCGAAGATCTTCGTATCGCGGTCGACGAGGCGTGCGCCATGCTGCTGGGCCACGCCGTGCCCGGCACCGACCTGATCGCCGAGTTCGAGTTGACCGGCCAGGAGATGATCGTCCGGGTCGAGGTCAGCACGGTCGGCCAGGCCGAGCCCAAGCGTGACGACTTCGCGTGGATGGTGCTCACCGCGCTCGCCGACGACGTGGACGCCGAGACCGACACCCCTGATCGCATGGCGATCGTCCTGCACAAGCGCCGAGGGTCTGCGAGGCTGCCGTGACCGAGAGGACCCGCGCCGTGGCCGGCAGTGACAGCACCGTCCCCGACAGGGTGCGGGCTCGCGGGCTGTTCGGCGAGCTGGCCGAGCTGTCCCCTGACGATCCGCGCCGCCAGCGCATCCGCGACGAGCTCGTCGAGCTCCACCTCCCCCTGGTCGAATACCTCGCCCGGCGCTTCCGCAACCGGGGCGAGTGGCTGGACGACCTCACGCAGGTCGCCACCATCGGTCTGATCAAGTCGATCGACCGCTTCGACCTGGAGCGCGGCGTCGAGTTCTCCACCTATGCCACGCCGACGATCGTCGGCGAGATCAAGCGCCACTTCCGCGACAAGGGCTGGGCGGTGCGGGTGCCGCGCCGCCTGCAGGAGCTCAAGCTCTCGCTGACCAAGGCCATCAGCGAGCTGTCCCAGCGCCAGGGCCGCGCCCCGACCGTCGCTGAGCTCGCCGCCCATCTGCAGATGTCGGAGGAGGAGGTCCTGGAGGGCCTTGAGTCGGCCAACGCCTACTCCACGGTCTCGCTGGACGCCCCCGACTCCGGCGACGACGACGCGCCGGCGGTGTCCGACTCGCTCGGCATCGTCGATGAGTCCCTTGAGGGCGTCGAGTACCGCGAGTCGCTCAAGCCGCTGCTCGAACGCCTCCCGCCCCGCGAGAAGCGCATCCTGCTGCTGCGTTTCTTCGGCAACATGACCCAGTCGCAGATCGCCACCGAGCTCGGCATCTCGCAGATGCACGTCTCACGCCTGCTCGCCCGCACCCTCGCCCAGTTGCGCGAGGGCCTCACCGCCGAAGACTGAGCCGAGACCTGCGAGGGCCGCACCGCCGAAGACCGAGCCGACGCGCGCGAGGGCCTCACCGCTCAGGACTCAGCCGAGACCGCGCGAGGCCTTCGCCGTCGAAGACCGGGCCGAGGCCGCGCGGGGTCATGCTCGCCGGGACGGCGCGTCGCGGCCGGTCTGCGTGCCGAACAAGGTCCGGATGGCGGCACGAGCGGTACCGTCCGGTCACCGTCCGGTCACCGCTCGATCATGGCGCGGGTCGTGGCGGGCGCCAGCAGCGCGGCCAGCCCTGCCAGCGCGGCCAGGCCGAGCGGCACGCCGATGACCCCCTGCCCCGACTGCACGAGCGAGACGGCCACCGGCAGGGCGAAGATCTGCGTGACCACGCCCGGTGCGCGGCTCCACCGCGCGGCCTTGAGCGCGCCCCTGGCCACCCACAGCAGCGCGGCGCCGGCCACGACCCCGAAGGCGGCGACGAAGATCGAGCTGCTCACGTCGGCCGGGGCGCCGATGATGGTCTCGATGCCGACGTAACCGCCGAGCAGGACGGCCGCGGCCCCCTCGACGGCCAGGACGATGGCGGCGACGGTGAGGGTCACCGGACGGTTCGACATATCGCGTCACCCTACTTGACCCAGGTCGCGGGTCCCCCGCCGGTGGATACGCTGGGCGGCATGCGCGCACTCCTCCTGATCAACCCCGCGGCGACCTCGGCCAACCGGCGCACGACGGACGTCCTGGTCCGCGCGCTCGGCGCCGCGATCGAGCTGACGGTGGAGGAGACGCGCCATCGCGGGCACGCCACGGCGCTCGCCGCGACCGCGCGCGAGAAGGGGTTCGACGTCGTCGCCGTCCTGGGCGGCGACGGCACCATCAACGAGGCGGTCAACGGCATGATGGGCGGCGAGCATCCGTCCCCGGCGCTGATCGTGCTCCCCGGCGGCAGCGCCAACGTGTTCGCCCGCTCGCTCGGGCTGCCGAACGATCCGGTGGAGGCGACCGGCGCGGTGCTGGAGGCCATCCGCGAGGGCCGCCGCCGCACACTGGGCCTCGGCCTCGCGGTCTGGGAGGACGGCGCGCTGGGCGACGGGGCCGAGCCCGCGGGCGGGCCCGGGCACGACCGGCGGTACTTCACCTTCTGCGCCGGCCTCGGGTACGACGCCGAGGTGATCCGCGCGGTCGAGGGCCTGCGCGGCGCGGGGTACAAGGCGTCCCCGAGCCGCTACGTCAACACGACCTTGCGGCACTACCTCATCACCGACCGCCACCGCCCCGCGCTGCGGCTGGAGCGCCCGCGCCAACCGGCCGTCGAGGGGCTGTTCCTGGCGATCGTCTCCAACACCTCCCCGTGGACCTACGTCGGCGGCCGGCCGATCAACCCGACGCCGTGGGCGGGCTTCGACACGGGCCTCGATCTGCTGGGCCTGCGCAAGATGGGCATCGTCACCATGTTCGGGCTGACCCGCCAGATCATCGCCGAGCCGGTCGGCCTTCCTCGCGGCCGCAACCTGGTGCAGTTGCACGACGAGGAGGAGTTCACGCTGGTCGCGCGGCGTCCCACGGCCTTCCAGCTCGACGGCGACTATCTCGGCGAGCGCGAGCGGGTGACCTTCCGGTCGGTTCCAGCGGCGTTACAAGTTTTGGTCTGATTTGGTACAAGCCCGTCATAGTGTGATGCATCCGACATCCATGACGTGCAAAACGTTCTCCCAAACCTCTTGCGTGACCTGGGCATGCCTGAAAAGCTCGTCGTGACGTCGGAACGTAGGACGTTTGAGGATCCACCGTGTCCTCGACGTTTCACGCCCTGACACGAGCTTCCCGGCCCCCATCCTCTGGTCCGGGCAAAAGTTCGCCCTGGTTAGTGAAACTCTTCACAAACATCCGTCAGTCTCCGGACGGAGCCGCGAGGCTCCACCTACGAAGGAGTGGAACGCATGGACTGGCGCCACCGCGCTGCCTGCCGTGACGTGGACCCCGAGCTGTTCTTCCCGATCGGCAACACCGGCCCGGCACTCATGCAGATCGAAGAGGCCAAGCAGGTGTGCCGCAGCTGCCCGGTCAGCGACCCGTGCCTGAAGTGGGCCATCGAGTCCGGCCAGGACGCCGGCGTGTGGGGCGGCCTCAGCGAGGACGAGCGTCGCGCCGTGAAGCGCCGTACCGCTCGCGCCCGCGCCCGTGCGGGCGTCTGAACCGCCACGCACCCCCTGAGCTCCGCCCGTCCCACGCATTCGCATCCCCCATCCTCGCCTTCCGGGCCGCCCCAGTGTCGCGGCGGACTGAACAGGACACGCCGGCGTCGCCACGCGCGGACCCGGCGCAAGGACCAGGAACGCCCGGCATCGCCACGCGCGATGGCCGGGCGTAGCAGTTCATGGAGCCCGTTCCGCGCAGGACGCCCGCGCAGCGCCCGAAGGACGACGGCATGTCGGGGCGATGGCACCCGGCCGCTCACGCAGGAGCCCTCCCCGTCCAGGTGAGAACGCCGGCCGCTACGCCGGCTGCACCGGGATGGTCACCGAGACCTCGGTGCCCCCTTCCTTCCCCGGCCGGACCGCCAGGCGGCCCGACAGCTCGCCGACGACCAGCGTGCGGACGATCTGCAGGCCGAGGCTGGTCGAGGCCTCCAGGTCGAACCCCTCGGGAAGCCCCTGGCCGTCGTCGGCGACGATCACGTCCAGCCGCTCCTCGGTGCGCGACACGATAATCTTGACCGTGCCGCTGCCGTAGGCGAAGCCGTGCTGGACGGCGTTCTGCAGCAGCTCGGTCAGCACCATCGCCACCGGAGTGGCGATCATCGCCGGCAGCATGCCGAAGCACCCCACCCGGCGGACGGCCACGCTGGCCTCCGAGACGTCCCCGGTCATGGCGATGACGCGGTCGGCGATATCGTCGAAGTCGACGATCTCCTCGGGCGTGTGCGACAACGTCTCGTGCACGATCGCGATCGACCCGACCCGCCGCACGGCCTCCTCGAGCGCCTCGCGGCCCTCCGGAACGCGCAGCCGCCGCGCCTGCAACCGCAGCAGCGCGGCCACCGTCTGCAGGTTGTTCTTCACCCGGTGGTGGATCTCGCGGATCGTCGCGTCCTTGGTGAGCAGCTCGCGGTCGCGGCGGCGCAGCTCGGTGACGTCCCTGACCAGCACCAGGGCCCCGATGCGGCCGCCGCCCACGATCAGCGGGATGGCCCGCAGCTGCACCACGATGGCGCCGGCCTCCACCTCGGTCTCCCGCGGCGTGCGCCCGCTGGCGACCAGCATCAGGTCTTCGTTGATCGGCTCGCCGGAGTAGCAGAGCGTGGCGGTGGTCTTGCCCAGCTCGGTGCCCACCAGGTCGGCGTGCAGCCCCAGGCGCCGGTAGGCCGACAGCGCGTTCGGCGAGGCGTAGGTCACCCGGCCCGCCCGGTCGAGCCGCAGCAGGCCGTCCCCGACCCTCGGGGAGCGCACCAGGATGGGCCCCTCGTCGGGGAAGGGGAAACGCCCCTCGGAGACCATCTGCGCCAGGTCGGAGGCGCTCTGCAGGTAGGTGAGCTCTAGCCGCGAGGGCGTGCGCGCCGACGACAGGTTGGTCGAGCGCTGGATGACCGCCACGAAGTGGTCGTCGCGCCGCACCGGGATGGTCTCCTCGCGAACGGGCACCCCGCTGGACCAGTCGGGGTCGCCCTCGCGGCAGATGCGGTGCTCGCGCCACGCCGTGTCGATCAGCGGACGCTCGCCGACCGCCACGATGGAGCCCACCACGTCGTCGTGGTACACGGTCGGGCCGGTCGTCGGGCGCATCTGCGCGACCGCCACCCACGCCGAACCCTCCCGCGAGGGAATCCACAGGATGAGGTCGGCGAAGGACAGGTCGGCGAGGAGCTGCCAGTCGGAGACCAGCGAGTGCATCCACTCCAGATCGGCGGGATCGCAGGTGGTGTGGCGCGCCACCAGTTCGCTCAGAGTCGGCACCTGTGCATCATGCGTGCTAACCCCACCTCAAGGCGAATCGCGGGAGTCCACACTGGGAAGATTCCCTTAATGGAGCACACAGAAGTGCTCGCACACCCCGTGGAGCGCCCGATGGACATGGTCGCCGGCAATGTCGTCGGCAGGGTCGCCGGCAGGGTCGTGGACGCCGTGGCCGACGGCGCGGGTCACCCAGGTGAGACGACGCCGCCCGATCCTCTGGCGCGGTTGCGCGCCGCCTCCGAGGCCCGCCGGGCCGCCGGGCTGGGGCGGGTCCTGCGCCCGCGCACGCCCGACCACGACGGCCTGCTCGACCTGGCCTCCAACGACTACCTGGGCCTGTCCCGTGACGAACGGCTGGTCGAGGCCGCCGTGCGCGCGGCCCGCGCGTGGGGCACCGGCTCCACCGGGTCCCGGCTGGTCACCGGGACGACGACGCTGCACGCCGATCTGGAGGACCGCCTGCGCGGGTTCACCGGCGCCGCCCGCGCCCTGGTGTTCTCCTCCGGCTACCTGGCCAACCTCGCCGCGGTGGCGACGCTCGGCGCCGGCGGGCTGGTGGTGAGCGACGCGGGCAACCACGCCTCCCTCATCGACGGGTGCCGCCTGTCCCGGGCGCGCGTGGCGGTCACCCCGCACAAGGACGTCGACGCGGTGGACAAGGCCCTCGCCGACCGCGCCGAGGAGCACGCCCTGGTCGTCACCGACGCGGTCTTCTCCGTCGAGGGCGACCTCGCGCCGCTGCGCGAGTTGCACGAGGTGGCCGTCCGGCACGGCGCGCTGCTGCTGGTGGACGAGGCCCACTCGCTCGGCGTCGTCGGCGAGCGGGGGCAGGGGGCGGTGCACGCGGCCGGGCTCGCGGGTCATCCGTCGGTCGTGATAACCGTCACACTGTCCAAGGCGCTCGGCTCCCAAGGAGGGGCCGTGCTGGCGGCCCCCGAAGTGGTGGACACGCTGGTCGACGCGGGACGGGCGTTCATCTTCGACACCGGCCTCGCCCCCTCGTCCGCCGCGGCCGCACTCGCCGCGCTTGATATCGTGAGCGACCATCCTGACCTGCCAGGACAGGCCCGGCGGCATGCGTCGCTGCTGGCCCGCGCGGCGGAGGACCGTGGTCTCCCCGCCACGACCCCCGCCGCCGCCGTCGTACCGGTCGTGCTCGGCCCGCCGGAGGCCGCGCTCGGCGCCGCCGCGGTGTTCGCCGAGCACGGGGTGCGCGCCGGGTGCTTCCGCCCGCCCTCGGTGCCACCAGGTCTGTCTTGTCTGAGATTGACCGCTCGGGCCAATCTGGGTTCGGATGATCTAGCGGTGATCGGACGCGCGCTCACCGCCGTGGCCGAGATGAAGGTGAACGTGTGACGGAAGACTCTCCCCGAATTCCCAAGTACTACGACGTCAAACGGAACTTGCTGGAACTCACCAAGTCTCTGCCCGCGGGCGCGGCGCTGCCGCCCGAGCGCGCTCTCGCCGTGCGCTTCGAGACCTCCCGCACCACCGTCCGGCAGGCGCTCACCGAGCTGGTCGTCGAGGGACGGCTTCTGCGCATCCAAGGGAAGGGCACCTTCGTCGCCAAGCCGAAGGTCGCCCAGGTGCTGCAGCTCACCTCCTACACCGGAGATCTGCGCGCGGTCGGCCTGGAGCCGGACACCAAGATCCTCGACATCAACTACGTCACGGCCGACGAGACGCTGGCCCGGCGGCTGTGCATCAACCCCGGCGGGCGCGTGCTGCGCATCCACCGGCTGCGCCTGGCCAACGGCGAGCCGATGTCGATCGACACCACCCACCTGTCCGCCCGCCGCTTCTCCCGGCTGCGGCGCGAGCTCGAGATGCACTCCTCGCTGTACGAGACGCTGCACAACGCCTACAACGTCCAGCTCACCGACGCCGAAGAGACCATAGAGACCGTGCTGGCGACCCCGTACGACGCGCAGGTGCTCGGGGTGGACGTGGGCCTGCCCATGCTGCTGCTCACCCGGCACGCCTTCGACGCCGAGGGCCACCCGGTCGAGTGGGCCCAGTCGTTGTACCGCGGCGACCGGTACAAGTTCGTCACGCGCCTGCACAGGCCGCCCCGGCAGGAGCTCTAAGGTTGGGCCGGTGAGCATCCTGGTGGTCACCGGCACCGACACCGGTGTGGGCAAGACCGTGGTGACCGCCGCCGTCACCGCCCTGGCGCTCGCCCGCCAGGCGTCGGTGGCCGTGGTGAAGCCCGCGCAGACCGGCGTGGCGGCCGGCGAGGCGGGCGACCTGGACGAGGTCATCCGGCTGAGCGGGGTCACCACGACCTTCGAGTTCGGCCGCTTCCCGCACCCGCTGTCCCCCGCCGCCGCGGCCCGGGCCTCCGGCCTGCCGCCCGTCTCGCTCCCCGCCGTCGCCGAGCGCGTCGCCGACCTGGCGAGCACCCACCGCCTCGTGGTCGTCGAGGGAGCGGGCGGCCTGCTGGTGCGCTTCGACGAGGACGGCGCCACGATCGCCGACCTCGCCCGCCTCGTGCACGCCCCCGTGCTGCTGGTGGCCAGGGCCGGGCTCGGCACGCTCAACCACACCGCGCTCACCCTGGAGGCGCTCGCCGGCCGGGGCATCGACCTCGCGGGCGTGGTGATCGGCTCCTGGCCCCGCGACCCCGGCCTGGCCGAACGGAGCAACGTCACCGACCTGGAGACGCTGGCCGCGCGGCCGCTCGCCGGGGCGCTGCCCGAGGGAGCGGGCGCGCTCGGCCGCGCGGACTTCGCCGGTGTGGCCCACGACGGGCTCGGCCCCCTCCTCGGCGGGGGTTTCGATCCTTCCAGGTTCCGGGCAACCCTTAGTCTGTGACGCAACCGACGAGGGAGCAGCCGAACCGATGACCAAGGACATCCTCGAAATCGCACGGGCCCAGGTGCTCGACCAGGGGCAGGGGTTGTCGGCCGCGCAGGCTCTGAGCTGCCTGGAGCTGCCGGACGACCGCCTGCCTGAGCTGCTGGCCCTGGCGCACGAGGTCCGCATGGCCTGGTGCGGCCCCGAGGTCGAGGTCGAGGGCATCGTCTCCCTCAAGACCGGAGGGTGCCCGGAGGACTGCCACTTCTGCTCGCAGTCGGGCCAGTTCACCTCGCCGGTGCGGTCGGTGTGGCTGGACATCCCGTCCCTGGTGCGGGCCGCCGTCGAGACGGCGGCCACCGGGGCCACCGAGTTCTGCATCGTGGCCGCCGTGCGCGGGCCCGACGAGCGGCTCATGGGCCAGGTGCGCGAGGGCGTCAAGGCCATCCGGGAGGCCGTCGAGATCAACGTCGCCTGCTCGCTCGGCATGCTCACCCAGCGGCAGGTCGACGAGCTGGCCGAGATGGGCGTGCACCGCTACAACCACAACCTGGAGACCGCCCGCTCCCACTTCGGCAGCGTCGTCACCACCCACACCTGGGAAGAGCGGTGGCAGACCTGCGAGATGGTGCGCGAGGCCGGCATGGAGCTGTGCTGCGGCGGCATCATCGGCATGGGCGAGACCAGAGAGCAGCGCGCGGAGTTCGCCGGCCAGCTCGGCGAGCTGGCGCCCGACGAGGTGCCGCTCAACTTCCTCAACCCGCGCCCGGGCACGCCGTTCGCCTCCTACCCCCTGGTGGAGGGCCGCGAGGCGCTGAAGACGGTCGCCACGTTCCGCCTGGCCCTGCCGCGCACCATCCTCCGCTACGCCGGCGGGCGCGAGCTGACGCTCGGCGACCTCGGCACCCGCGACGGCATGCTCGGCGGCGTCAACGCCATCATCGTCGGCAACTACCTCACGACGCTGGGCCGTTCCCCAGAACGCGACCTCGCGCTCCTGGCGGACCTTAAGATGCCCATCAAGGCGCTGTCGCAGGCTCTGTGACCTCGCCCGGGCCTCGTGATCTGCGCAGATGGGGCTCCAAGGATTGACCGAGGCCAGAACAGGTAGGTTCACCGCATGGAGTCTGCAAAACACGCCGGCGACATCGCGGTCGCCGTCTCACGCGCATACGGTGCCGATGTCATGTTCACCCTGTCGGGCGGCCATGTCTTCCCTCTGTACGACGGGGCCGTCCACGAGGACATGCGCATCGTCGACGTGCGGCACGAGCAGAGCGCGGTGTTCGCCGCGGAGGCCACCGCACGGCTGACCCGGCGGCCCGGCCTGGCCGTGCTGACCGCCGGCCCCGGCATCACCAACGGCGTCAGCGGCGTCGCCACCGCCCATTTCAACGGTTCGCCCATGGTGGTGATGGGCGGCAGGGCCCCGGCCTCCCGGTGGGGGTCCGGCGCGCTGCAGGAGATGGACCATCCCCCGCTGTTCGAGACGATCACCAAGCTGGCGTTCACGGCGGGCGGCGCCGACTCGATCGGCCAGGACGTCGAGATGGCCTTCCGCACGGCCGTCGCCCCGCACCGCGGCCCGGTGTTCCTCGACTTCTACATGGACCACCTGTTCTCCCCCTCGCCGGCGCACCAGGCCGAGACGATGACGCCCTCGCCGCTGGAACCCGACTCCGACACCCTCGCCTCGATCGCCCGCATGATCGCCGAGGCCGAGCGGCCGGTGCTGGTGCTCGGCTCGGACGTGTGGATGGACCGCGCCGAGGAGGCCGCGCGCGACTTCGCCGAGGCCCACCGCCTGCCGGTCATCCCCAACGGCCAGGGACGCGGCATCCTGCCCGCCGGGCACGAACTGCTGGTCACCCGGGCGCGGGGCATGGCGTTCTCGCAGGCCGACCTGGTCATCGTGGCGGGCACGCCGCTCGACTTCCGCCTCGGCTACGGCTTCTTCGGCGGCAGGGACGGCGTCCCGCTGGCCAAGGTCGTCCACCTCGCCGACGCCCCGTCCCAGCTCGCCACGCACGTCGGCACGGCCGCCTCCGCGGCGGGCGATCTGTCGCTGCTGTTCTGGGGGCTCAGCACGGCGTGCACCGAGGCCGGGGTGTCTCCCGCCTCCCACTCCCGCTGGGTGGCCGACCTGGCGGAGGCCGCCTCGACGGCCATCGCGGGCGACTTCGAGCTGCTGTCGTCCGACGCCGACCCCATCCACCCGATGCGCATCTACGGCGAGCTCAACCGCGTGCTGGCCGACGACGCCGTGGTCATCGGCGACGGCGGCGACTTCGTGTCCTACGCCGGCAAGTACATCGAGCCGCGCAAGCCCGGGTGCTGGCTCGACCCCGGCCCGTACGGATGCCTGGGCACCGGGCTCGGGTACTCCATCGCCGCCCGCCTGGCCCGCCCGTCCTCGCAGGTGGTGCTGCTGCTCGGCGACGGCGCCGCCGGGTTCTCGCTGATGGACGTCGACACGCTGGTCCGCCACAACCTGCCGGTCGTCATGATCTGCGGCAACAACGGCATGTGGGGGCTGGAGAAGCACCCCATGCAGATGCTGTACGGGTACGACGTGGCCGCCGAGCTGCGGCCGCAGACCCGCTACGACCAGATCGTCACCGCGCTCGGCGGCGGCGGCGAGCTGGTGACCTCCCCCAAAGAGATCGGTCCCGCGCTGCGCCGGGCGTTCGACTCGGGCGTGCCGTACATGGTGAACATCGCCACCGACCCCGAGATCGCCTACCCCCGCACGACCACCGGCATCTGACCCCCGCGCGGCCCCGGCCGGCCCGCGCGCCTCGCGCGGGCCGGCCGGAGACGGCGGGGGTCAGGAGGTGGCGGTGGCCGAGGGGGTCGGCGTCGGCGAGGAGGGCTCGCTCGGGTCGCCGCAGGGAATGCCCTGCTCCACGACGATGGTCACGACCTTGTCCACCGCCCAGGACGTGCCCGGCGCCGGGGTCTGGTCGACCACGCGGCTGCACCCCTCGGAGCTCGGCTCCCCGCTGACGTCCACCTTGGCCTTGAAGCCGGCCGCCCGCAGCCTGGTCACCGCGTTGGCCTGCAGCAGGTTGATCACCGCGGGCACGACCCTCTTGATCGCCGGCGACTTGCTGATGGTCGGCGACGGCGACGGAGTGCGCGTCCTGGTCGCGCTCGGCGACGGCGACGGATCAGAGGGCGTGGGCGAGGGGGACGGCTCGGTGTGCGCCGACCCGGCCACCGTGTCACGCGGGCTGACCGCCGGCCGGGGAGAATTCTTCTTCTTGGGCGTAGGCGAGGCGCTGGGAGCGTCCGCCGACGGCGAGGGGGGCGCCCCGGCGGCCGAGGCGTTGCCGGCCCCCGCGACCTGGTTGAACACGATCGCGCCGCCGCCGCCGAGTACGGCCCCGGCGGCGATGACGCCGATGATGAGGGTGGCCTTGCCGCGTCTGGGGGCCGCGGCGCGGCGCCCGCGGGGCCCGCGCGGGGCTGGGGGCGGGGCGGAGGCGGCGGTGACGGCCGGAGGCGCGTGCGCTCCGGTCGGGTGCGTGCCGACCTGGTACGTGCCCGCCTGGTACGAGCCGGCCTGGTGCGCACCGGTCGCGTGCGCCGGGCCCGGCATGATGTACGCCGGAGGCGGCCCGGTGGCCGGCCCGCGGTCGCCCTCGCCCCAGCCGCCGGCGGCCTGGTTCATCCGCACCCCGGTCTCCGGCGAGGCCATCTGATGCGGGTGCCCGGCCATCGTCGCGGTGCGCTGGGCGGAGATCATTCCGGTCAGTCCGGTGACGCCGGCCACCGCGGCCGAGGCCCCGGTGTCCTCGCGCATGGCCTGCCGCGCGGCCACGCTCATCTCGGCGGCGCTGTGCCACCGGCGTGCCGGATCCTTGACCAGGGCCCGCTCGACCAGGTGCCGCACGGCGGGCGGGACGTCGGGCGGCAGCGGGGGCGGGTCCTCGCGGATGTGCTTGAGCGCGATGGTGACGGGCGTGTCGCCGTCGAAGGGCCGGTAGCCGGCCAGGCACTCGTAGGCGACCACGCCCAGCGCGTACAGGTCGACGGCCGGGGTCACCGGCTGCCCCTCGGCCTGCTCGGGCGCGCAGTAGGCGGCCGTGCCGAGGACCATGCCGGCGTCGGTCAGCCGGTGGCCCATGTCGGCGCGGGCGATGCCGAAGTCGGTCAGGACGAGCGAGCCGTCCGGGCGCACCAGCAGGTTGCCCGGCTTGACGTCGCGGTGGACGATGCCCCGGTCGTGCACCGCCTGCAGGGCCGAGGCCGCCTGGGCGATGAGCTCCATGGCGGGCTCGGGGCCGATGCGGGTGAGCCGGGTGAGCAGCCGGTCCAGCGGCTCCCCGTCGACGAACCGCATGACCAGGTAAGCGGTGGGCCCGTCCCCCGGGACCTCGCTGACGCCGTAGTCGTAGACGTCCACGACCCCCGGGTGGTTGATCGTGGCCATGGCGCGCGCCTCCCCCTGGAAGCGCGCGGCGAACCCGGGATCGTCCATACGACCCGGTAAAAGCACCTTGACGGCGACGGTGCGCGCCAGGACGGTGTCCTCGCCCCGCCACACCTCACCCATGCCGCCGGCACCGAGACGGACGTCCAACCGGTAACGTCCCGCCAGCGTGGTCCCTTGGGCAACCATCTCTCCCCCGCTAACCCCAATCCGCGTTCAACACGACGTCACCCCAGAGTTCTCCAACCAAGCGGATTTGTGTCGCGACAAGGTCACGCCGGAGTCACAAAACCCTGTGGCGGTATCGACTCGCGCCGGGGTGTCAGCGAGTCGTAACGCCGTGTTCGACGCAACGGGCGGACCAGCCCCGAGGCGTCACCTGCACCACCAGCCGGCGTCGGCACGCCGGACAGTAGCGAGGCGGCTCCATGAGCCGTGCGGCCTGACATGCGGAGTGGTCCTCGTCTCCCGCGAGACGTCCGCAATGGTCGCAGTAAGGGCTCACGCCAAGAGCGTATTCCATCGATCCCCGCCAAGGCCGCCAACCGGCGAAGGTGGTGCCAGACCGCGCGAACAGGATGGCGCCGGACAGCACCGTAGGCTTGCCCGCATGACGATCGTTCCAGGGCTGCGCGCCGAGGTGCTCATCATGGTCGAGCGGGGGGACACCGCGATGAAGGTGGGCAGCGGCGATGTGCCGGTGCTGGGCACCCCGCGGCTGCTGGCGCTCGCCGAGGCGGCCACCGTGCGGGCGGTGCGGGACCACCTCGCCCCCGGGCAGACCTCGGTGGGCACCAAGGTCACCCTGGAGCACCGCGCGGCGAGCCCGGTGGGCGCGCACGTGGCGATCTCGGCCGAGCTCGTCCAGGTGGACGGCAGGCGCCTGGTCTTCGAGGTCACCGCCGCCGACCGCGACCGCACGGTGGCCGTCGCCACCATCGAGCGCGTCGTCGTCGACCGCGAGCGCTTCCTCGCCGGCCTCACCCGCTGACGGCGGTCTCACCCGCCGTCGGCGGACGTCACCCGCTCACGGCGGACGTCACCCGCTCACGGCGGTCGTCACCCGCTCACGGCGGTCGTCACTCGATGACGGCGGTCGTCACTCGATGACGGCGATCAGGTCGCCCTCCTGGATGACGTCGCCCTCGGCCACCTTGAGCCGGGTCACGACGCCGGAGTCCTCGGCGAGCACCGGGATCTCCATCTTCATCGACTCCAGGATGACCAGCGTGTCGCCCTCGCTGACCTCGTCGCCCTCGGCGACCACGATCTTCCAGACGTTCGCCACCATCTCGGCGCGTACTTCCGCCATCGGAACTCCCCTCAACCAATGATCGACCGGGTCGGAAGGCCCCGCCCATCGTCGCACTCCCGCGCCCCCCGAGCGAGTACCCCACCCGCCCCCGCCCGACGTCGCCGCCTCGAAGGCGCCGGCCACCGAGCTCAGCGAGCGGTGGGGGTGAGGCGGTCGATGACCCTGGCCATGGACTCCACCACCGCGGGGTCGTACTCGCCGCCGCCGTCGAGCCGGAGCCGTTCCAGGGCGGCCGCCGCCCGGTCGCGGTCGGTGGAGCCGCCCACCAGGTCGTCGTAGGCGTTGGCCGCCTTGATGATGCGGCTGGCGAGCGGCGGGGTCTCCGGCCCTGCGAACGGGTCGCCCTGGCGGCGCACGATGTCCGCGACGCGGTCGAGCACGCCGGTCTTCCTGATGATCTCGGCGCCCAGCTCGGCGATGCTGCGCGCCTGCTCGGGGTCGGTGAGCACGGTCGCCCCGCCCGGAATCGGATCGCGCAGGGACAACTGGCCGATGTCGTGCATGAGCGCGGCGTACTCCAGCTCCAGCAGCTCGGGCTCGGCCATCCCGAGTTCGCGGCCGATCGCCAGGGAGAGCATGCTCACCCGGCGCGAGTGGCCCGGCTCGACGTACCCGCCGACCTCGGTCACCCGGGCGAGCGCGCGCACGGTCTGCAGATAGGTCGCGCGGATTCCCGCGTACTTGCGGAAGGCGACCTGGGTGACCAGCAGCGGCGCCGCGAACACGACGAGCGCCGCGAGGTTCATGCTGTGCGAGGCCAGCGCCAGCAGCGTGCCCGAGGCGGCGACCGCGGCGCCGAGCGGCGCGGCCATGCGCAGCTCGTCCCGGACGGCCACGCGCAGCGCCGTGCGCACCTGCTCGGCCCGCAGCACGGCGGCGATGACCACGTCGGCGGCCAGCATGGCGGTGATGAGCACGGCCATCACGCCGAGCACCACCCACCAGGGGCCGTCGCCGCGGTCGGTCGTCTCGTACAGGACCGCGGCGAGCGGGCGGTAGGCGAAGGCGAGCAGGGCGCCCGACAGCAGCCGGCGGGCGATCGCGTCGAGCCGGGGCGGCCGGCCGACCGCGATGTGCGGGAGCGCGCCGAGCGTCATCCCGGCCGACATGACGGCCACCACCTGCAGCGCGGAGTGGCGCGTCGGCACGCCCCCCACGTCCAGGAGCAAGGTGTACCCCAGGGCCGCCGCGGCGCCGATGGGCGCGACCTCGCGGTTGCCCGGCATGGTGAGCCTGGCCAGTTCGCCGGCGGCGACCAGGGCGCCGAAGGCGATGGCGATGTGCGGGTCGGCCAGCCCGACGGCGGCCGTGTGCGCGATGCCGGCGACGGTGACCATGCCGGCGGCGCAGATCAGCAGGAGCTGGCCGGAGTCGAGCCCGTTGATGGGCCGGGAGGCGACGCTCACCGCTCGGACACCACTTCGATCGGCGTGGTCGGGTCGTCGTGGTCCTTGGCGACGGTCTCGACGTCCTGGCCGGCGGGCGGAGCGGGCATGGCGCCCGGAGCGTCCCAGCCGCGCCGGTCGACGGCCTTGATGAAAGCGATCACCATGACGGGGTCGAACTGCGTCCCCGACCCCTTGCGCAGCTCGGCGAGCGCCTCCTCCAGCGACTTGGCCTTGCGGTAGGCGCGGTCGGAGGTCATGGAGTCGAAGGCGTCCGCCACGGCGATGATGCGGGCGAACTCCGGGATCTCGGCGCCCGCCAGGCCCATCGGGTAGCCCTTGCCGTCCTGCCGCTCGTGGTGGTGCATGATGCCGGCGAACGCCTCGTCCAGGAAGTCGATGCCCCGGACGATCTCCAGCCCGCGCATCGGGTGCAGCTGGATGGCGGCGTACTCCTCCTCGGTCAGCTTGCCGTCCTTCTGCAGGACCTTGGTCGGCACGCCGAGCTTGCCGACGTCGTGCAGCATGCCGGCGTAGCCGATGGCGCGCATGCGCTCGGGGCCCATGCCGATCTCCTGGGCGATCATCGTGGAGGCGCTGGACACCCGGGTGCAGTGGCCGCGGGTGTAGTAGTCCTTGGTCTCGACCGCCTGGCACAGCGCGGCGATCGTCGCGTCGTAGGACCGCTGCTGGGCAAGGTACTGCCCGAACGCCCACCGGGCGATGAACAGCGGCAGCAGCACCAGCACCGCCGAGATCGACTGCACCGTGGCCCACAGGCCCGCGATCAGCAGGCCGAAGGTGGCGTAGCCCAGGTAGGACACCAGGAACTGGGCGACCGAGCGCAGCGGCACCTCCCCGAGGCGCAGTTGCCCGGCCAGCGACAGCATCACGGTGAACAGCACGGCGTTGAGCGGGACGAACACCGCCGCCGCGCCCATGAACGGGACGAGCAGGTCGGTGAACCGGCCCACGCTCGGCACGTCCTGCTGTCCGCCGAGCGACTCGAACACCCACCCCGCGGTGTAGCCGCACAGCGCGAACTGGGCGCCGTTGAACAGCCGCTTGTGCAGGGGGAGCCCCGGCCGGACGCTCAGAACCGCCGTCGCCCCGACCAGGGCCGCGCCTACATCCCCCACCAGCACCACCGCCGCGAGCGCCGCGGAGAAGCTGACGGACATCGCCGCCTGCTCCACGTTGAGCAGCGTCGGCACCGACTCGCACACCAGGAACAGCAACGCGAGGACCAGCAACGTGGGCCACTCGCGCCCAGCCAGGCGCCCCGGGTCGATGAGACCCCGGACGATCAGCGCCGCCGCCACCGCGACGACCGTGACGAGATATGCCTTGGCCGGCCAAGGTAGTTCACGCATTGCGACCGCCTCGGGCCGTCACGAGCACGCGCTCAGGTCCAGGAAATGCCCGTGGGCACGCCGAGGGCGCCCCCCGTGAGAACCACCAGAGCAAGCGCGCCCAGAGCCCATGCCAGGCCGCCGACGCTCACGGCCGCCACCAGGCGTGTGGCCATTGCCTTCACCATGTGCCGCCTCCCCTCGAATCCGGATTCAGGCTACAGAAGCGGAGGTGACGCGCAGGGGAAGTCGAAGAATCGCATCCAAAGCGTAATCAAACCACTACCCGTAGCTAACGAGATCTGGCCCATTCGACGGTGGCCTTCAGGCCGGTGGGCAGGTCGGTGCGGGGATGCCAGCCGAGCCCGTCGATCGCCGGCGCCGGGTCGACGGCCATGGCGGGCAGGTCGCCGAGCCGCGCCGGCTCGGGCCTCGGCTCGTCGGGCGCGCCCGCGGCGGAGGCCACCAGGGAGTGCAGCTCACGGTCGGTGGTCTGCACGCCGGTGCCGAGGTTGAACCTGCGGCCGTCGCCGCGGTCGCCGCACGCCCGGACGAACCCGTCCACGACGTCGTCGACGAAGATGTAGTCGCGCGTCTGGGACCCGTCGCCGTAGACCACCGTCGGCGCGCCGCGCAGCAGCGCGTCGGTGAAGATCGACACCACGCCGGCCTCACCGGCGGGCGACTGGCGGGGGCCGTAGACGTTGGACAACACCAGCGTGGTGTACGACAGGCCGTGCAGCGCCCGGAACATCGACAGGTAGAGCTCGCCGCTCAGCTTGGAGGCGGCGTACGGCGAGCGCGGGTCGGTGGCCGCGTCGCCCGGGACGGGGATCACGGCCGGGCGGCCGTACACGGCGACCGAGGAGGCGTAGAGGACCTTCCTGGCCCCGGCGGCGTGCGCCGACTCCAGCATGTTGACCGTGCCCTCGACGTTGAGCCGGGCGTCGTGCACCGGATCGGCCACGCTGGCGCGCACGCTGATCTGCGCGGCGAGGTGGCAGACCACCTCGGGGCGCCACTCGCCCATCAGCCCCCGCAGGGCCGGATCGCGGACGTCGAGCTCGTGGAACCGGAACCGCCGGTGCTCCCGCGCGCCGGCGAGGTTCGCCAGGTCGCCCGAGGACAGATCGTCGACGACGGCCACCTCGTGGCCGTCCGCGAGCAGGCGGTCGACGAGGGTCGAGCCGATGAAGCCGGCACCGCCGGTTACGAGAAGCCGCATCCCGGTATCTTAGGCGATCTCCTCACACCGGCCTGGGCGCCGGACCCGTGTCCCGGAAGGCCGGAACCCCCGCGGACCGGGCCGCCCGCCGGCCCAGGCCCCGCGCCCGGCGCGAGGCAGGCCCCTCGCCCGGCGCGACCGCGTGGTCGCCGCGGTCGTCCGCGCCGGGCGGAGCGTGCTCGGCGGGCGTGGCCGTTCAGTCGGCGGCGAGCTCGGAGCGCACCGCCTGGATGCGCTTGAGCACCTTGGACCGCAGGTCCTCGGGGACGGGGTCGCAGCCGCAGTGCTTGGCGACCAGTTGCTTGACGACCTGCTCCAGGCCGTACTCCTCAAGGCAGGGGCCGCACTCGTCGAGGTGCTGCCTGATGTCCGACCGCCGGCTCTCGTCCAGCTCGCCGTCAAGGAAGGTGTACACCTTGTCCAGCACTTCCTTGCAGTCGGTGTCGTGCGGGTTGCCACAGCTCATGACCGACACCCCGCCGACGCGCCGTCGCCGTCTCCGCGGCCGCCCTTCCTCGATGATCGGCCGGTGTCACCCAACTGCATCACGACGGGTCCTCCGATCGCACAAGCCCGCGTTCGCGCGCGTAATCCTCGAGTTGCGTCCGCAGCTGGCGCCGCCCGCGGTGCAGGCGGGACATCACGGTCCCGATGGGAGTGCCCATGATGTCGGCGATCTCCTTGTACGGGAAACCCTCGACATCGGCCAGGTAGACCGCCATCCGGAAATCCTCGGGGAGGGCGGCGAGCGCCTGCTTGACATCGCTGTCAGGAAGGTGCTCCAGCGCCTCGACCTCGGCGGACTTCAGGCCGCCCGACGTGTGCGACTCAGCGCGCGCGAGCTGCCAGTCCTCGATCTCCTCGGTGCCGGCCTGCTTGGGCTCCCGCTGCTTCTTGCGGTAGCTGTTGATGAAGGTGTTGGTCAGGATGCGGTAGAGCCAGGCCTTGAGGTTGGTGCCTTCCTGGAACTGGTGGAAGGACCCGAAGGCCTTGGCGAAGGTGTCCTGAAGCAGGTCCTCCGCGTCCGCGGGATTCCTGGTCATCCGGAGCGCCGCGCTGTAGAGCTGGTCGAGGTACGGCATGGCGTCACGCTCGAACCGCTCGCTGCGCTGCTCCAGAGTCTCCTCGGCTGTCTTGGAGACCGGACCCACCCCCTTATACGCGCCGTACACAGCCGAGAATACCGGCTTGCGCACGATCGACCGATCGCCGACCTCGGCCATCAGCATGGGACGGAACCTCCTCGCGTGTTTACACGCGTCTGCAACACGCGAGGCATAGCATCTGTTCCCGGTAAGTAGAAGGTGACGAACGACCCGGTACGGGGAAAAAGATACGTACCGGCTGGTAGCGATTCCCCGGAGCCCCGACCGTCCAGGAGCCATTGTGCTGCCCATCCCAGCCAACGAACTGAACGGCTCAGGCGCACTCGGGCCGTACTGGACCTTCTACCACGCCGTCGTCGCCGAGCAGCTCAAACGGTGGCTTCCCGACCGGCCGGGCCTGGTGCTCGACCTGTCCGGCGGCCGCGGGCGCTGGCCCGTCCAGGCGGCGGGCGCGGGACACCACGTCATCGAGGTCGTCGACTTCCGCCGTCCCTCCGCCCCCGGCCTGCGCGACGCCTCCAACCTCATCCGCCGGGTGCGCGCCGACGACCTGTCGTTCCTGCCCGACGCCTCGGTCGACGCGGTGATCGCCGAGGAGCGCGCCCTGTCGCTGGAGCTGATGGCCGAGTCCACGATCGAGGACGTCGTGCGCGTGCTCAGGCCCGGCGGCCGGGTGCTGGCGTGCGTCGACTCGCTGGTGCTCGGCATGGCGATCATGGCCGAGCAGAACTACTGGGCCCACCTGTGCCAGACCGGCACGGGCGAGGTGATGCTCGTGCCGTGGCCGGACGGCAGCATCACCCGCTGCTTCAGCAGCGTCCAGCTACGTGAGCTGCTGACCGACGCCGGCCTGGAGGTGGAGTGGATCCGGCCGCGCACGGTGCTGTCACCCTCCACCGTCGACCACGTGCTGGCCGCCGACACGCGCGCGCTCAACTGGCTCGTCCGCACCGAGCTGGAGGCCCACCCCGACGACGACGACACCGTGGGGATCCACCTGGTGGCGAGCGCCCGCAGGCCGCGCTAGCCGTTCTGTCTCTTGAGGTCGGAGTACGCGGCAAGGTCCAGCCCTGGGCGGCCGGCCGGTGTCGGCTCAGCGGCGGCGTTCGCGTTCGGACTGGCACCTCACGCAACGGGCCGCCTCGGGCCGGGCGGCGAGCCGGCCCTCCGGCACGGGCTTGTCGCAGTCGACGCACCTGCCGTAGACGCCGGCGTCCAGCCGTTCGAGGGCGTCCACCACGGCCGTGCGGTGGCGCGTCGCGACATCGATCATGGCCTGGGCCCGGTCGGCGCCGGTGAGGTCGGACCCGGCGTCGGCCGCCGACCTGTCCGCCACGGCGACGGGGTCACCGCGCAGCACCATGATGGACCGGTCGAGTTCGGCCAGCATGTTCTCCAGTTGGGCACGAGCGGTCGCGTCGTCCACGAGTCCGCACCTCCGGGAAGGAAACGGGGTGAAGCCTGGGACGGGACCCCCCGGACATCCCGCCTGGCCGTCGTTCACACCTCTGAGCGGTGACCCTCTGCCAGGACTTCGTTCCGGCACGTCATCGCCTTCCTCACCGGATGCCCGTTCCGCCGGGGTCTTACACCGCCCGGGGCTCAGAACAACGCGGTTTCGGAACTCTCCGGCTCCATGAGGTGCGGGCCGTTATTGCGGACGCTGTTGACCTCACTGGACACCGGGTAGGCGGCGAGCCCGCTCGGCGGGGCGTCCTTCAACAGGCCCACCACCTCCGCCGGGTCGGTGCGCCCGGGGTCGAGCCAGTCGGCCCACATGTCGCGCTTGATGATCACGGGCATGCGGTCGTGGATGTGCCCCAGGTGGTCCTCGGCCGTCGTGGTGATCACCGTGCAGGTGGTGAGCCACTTCAGTGGGTCGTCCTCGGCGCGGGTCGGGTCCTTCCAGAACTCGTACAACCCCGCCATGGCCATCACGCCGCCGTCCTCGGGGTGGATGAAGTAGGGCTGCTTGGTCTTCTTGTCGGTCCGGTGCCACTCGTAGTAGCCGTCGGCCGGGATCAGGCAGCGGCGCTTGGCGAAGGCCCTGCGGAAGGACGGCTTCTCGGTGAGCGTCTCGACCCGGGCGTTGATCATGCGGGAGCCGATGGAAGGATCTTTGGCCCAGCTCGGCACCAGCCCCCACTTGACCACCTCCAGCCGCCGGACCGGCTCCACCGGTCCGTCGCCGGCGTCCGCCGCGCGCTTCTCGCCGCCCGCGTCGCCGCCCCCCGCGCCCTCGCCCTTGCCCGGGGGCCGTTCCATCACGGCGTAGACCTTCTTGGTGGGGGCGACGTTGTAGTCGGGTTTCAGCTCATCGGACGCCCCGTCCTCCGCGACGGTGAACTCCTCGAGCAACTCCTGGCGCTTGCGCGCCGACGCGTATCTCCCGCACATGCCCCATAGACTGCCGCACTCGCGCGCCTCGCGCGTCCCCTCACGCACGAACGGCCCTGCGCGGGCGAGGCCGGCGTCACCCCTCGCGAGGGGCGGCTCCCGGTAGGCTCAGGGCTATGTCAGCTCCCCTGTGGCGCGCGCCCGTGGCCCACGGGCCGGTGGACGCGACCGTCCAGCTGCCCGGGTCCAAGTCGGTGACCAACCGCGCCCTGCTCCTCGCCGCCCTGGCCGACGGCCCCGGCACGGTCCGGTGCGCGTTGCGCAGCCGCGACGCCGACCTCATGGTCGCCGCGCTCCGCTCGCTCGGAGCCGGGCTGACCTCCTCGGAGGAGACCGCCTTCGGCGCCGACTGGCACGTCGAGCCCGGCCCCGTGCGCGGCGGCGCGTCGATCGACGTGGGGCTCGCCGGCACCGTGATGCGCTTCGTCCCCCCGATGGCGGCGCTGGCCGACGGCGAGGTCGCCTTCGACGGCGATCCGCACGCCCGCACGCGGCCGATGGGCCCGATCCTCGCCGCGCTGCGAACCCTCGGCGCCGAGGTCGCGGGCGACGCCCTCCCCTTCACGATCAGGGGGCCGCTCACCGGCGGCGAGGTGACGCTGGACGCCTCGGCCTCCTCCCAGCTCGTCTCAGGGCTGCTGCTGACCGCTCCCCGCTTGGAGAAGGGCGTCACCGTGCGCCACAACGGCCCTCCGGTGCCGTCGATGCCGCACATCGAGATGACCGTGCAGATGCTCCGGGCGGCCGGGGTCGGCGTGGACGACACCGAGCCGGACGTCTGGCGGGTCGAGCCCGGCCCGATCGCCGCCCGCGACCTCACCGTCGAGCCGGACCTGTCCAACGCCGCCCCCTTCCTGGCCGCCGCCCTGATCACCGGCGGCTCGGTCACGATCCCCGGCTGGCCGTCCGAGACCACCCAGGGCGGTGACGCGCTGCGCACACTGCTGGCCGGCATGGGCGCCACCGTCACCCGCGTCGGTGACGGGCTGCGGGTCACCGGCTCCGGGCGCATCGGCGGCATCGACGCCGACCTGCACGACGTCGGCGAGCTGACCCCGACGCTCGCCGCGCTGGCCGCGCTCGCCGACGCGCCCAGCACGTTGCGCGGGGTCGCCCACCTGAGGGGCCACGAGACCGACCGGCTCGCCGCGCTCGCCGCCGAGATCAACGGCCTGGGCGGCGACGTCACCGAGACCGCCGACGGCCTGGCGATCAGCCCGCGCCCGCTCCACGGCGGCGTGTTCCGCTCCTACGCCGACCACCGCATGGCGACTGCCGGCGCGGTCATCGGCCTGGCCGTGCCCGGGGTCGAGGTAGAGGACATCGCTACCACCGCCAAGACCCTCCCCGAGTTCGCCCGCATGTGGGCCCTGATGCTGGAGGAAGCCCGCTGAGGAAACGGGAGTACGACGAGGACGACGTACGGGTCCGGCCGGGCAAGGGGTCCCGGCCGAGGACCAGGCGCCGTCCCGCCCACGAGGACGCCGTGCCCGGGTTCGTCGTGGCCGTCGACCGGGGGCGCTACTCCTGCCTGGTCGGAGGCGGCGTCACCGAGACCGGCGTCGACGGCCGCGGCAGGCGGGACGATCCGCCGCGCCCCGTGACGGCGATGCGGGCCCGCGAGCTCGGCCGCAAGGGCATCGTGGTGGGCGACCTGGTCAGCCTGGTCGGTGACACCTCCGGCCGGCCCGACACCCTGGCGCGCATCGTCCGGGTCGAGCCGCGCACGTCAATGCTGCGGCGCAGCGCCGACGACACCGACGAGGTCGAGCGCCCCATCGTCGCCAACGCCGACCAGTTGGTGATCGTCACGGCGCTGGCCGACCCGCCGCCCCGCCCCCGCATGATCGACCGCCTGCTGGTGGCCGCGTTCGACGCCGACATCGAGCCGCTGCTCTGCCTCACCAAGGCCGACCTGGCCGCGCCCGACGACCTCGTCGCCCGCTACGAGCCGCTCGGCGTCCCCTATCTGGTGGTGCGCAAGGGCGGCGACCTCGACCCCGTGCGCGAGAGGCTGGACCACCGGCTGAGCGTCCTGGTCGGGCACTCGGGGGTCGGCAAGTCCACCCTGGTCAACGGCCTGGTGCCGGACGCCGGGCGGGCCGTCTCGCACGTCAACGCGGTCACGGGCCGCGGGCGCCACACCTCCAGCTCCGCGGTCGCCCTCGAGCTGCCCGGCGGAGGGTGGATCATCGACACCCCCGGGGTGCGCAGCTTCGGCCTCGGCCACGTGGTGGTCGACAACGTGCTCGCGGCCTTCCCCGCCCTGGCCGAGGGCACCGTGCACTGCCCGAAGGGATGCACCCACCGCGGCGAGGAGTGCTCGCTGGACGCGTGGGTGGCCGAGGGGCACGCCGACCCGATGAGCCTGGCGTCCCTGCGCCGCCTGCTCGCCAGCCGCGACGGCGAACCCGACGACGACTGAGGCGGCACCCTCGGCGTTTCCTCCGGCTTCACCGGAGACGTGGAGAACGCGACCTATCACCATGCTTCAGGGGCTACGCGAGCTACGCGGCGGATCGCCATGTTCAACGGAGACGCGGATTACGCGGCGTATCGCCACGCTTCGTGGACGACGCGCCGTGCGGGATGAGGTGACCCAGCATGACGGAGTTGCGACGCTTCGAAGCCGGACAGGACTGCTGAAACGGGCGGCGGCACGATAGCGTTTGTCCCTGTGACGGGTTATAGCGACGACCTGCGACTGGCCCACATGATGGCCGACAGCGCCGACGACCTGACCATGCGCCGGTTCCGGGCCGTCGACCTGCGGGTCGACACCAAACCCGACCTCACCCCGGTGAGCGACGCCGACCGCGCCGTCGAGGAGGCCATCCGCGGCACGCTGCGGCGAGCCCGCCCGCGCGACGCCGTCGTCGGCGAGGAGATGGGCAAGACGAGCGGGTACGGCTCCCGCTGCTGGATCATCGACCCGATCGACGGCACGAAGAACTACGTGCGCGGCGTCCCCGTATGGGCCACCTTGATCGCCCTCATGGAGCACGGGCGCGTCGTGGTCGGCGTGGTCTCGGCCCCGGCCCTCGGCCGCCGCTGGTGGGCGGCGCGCGACGGCGGCGCGTGGACCGGGCGCAGCCTGACCAAGGCGTCCCGCTGCCAGGTCTCCTCGGTGAGCCGCCTGCACGACGCGTCGTTCTCCTACTCCAGCTTCGGCGGCTGGGAGGATCGCGGACGCCTTCAGGAGTTCCTCGGCCTGGCCAGGGCCGTGTGGCGCACCCGCGCCTACGGCGACTTCTGGTCGCACATGATGGTCGCCGAGGGCGCGGTCGACATCTCGGCCGAACCCGAGCTGTCCGCCTGGGACATGGCGGCGCTCACCGTGATCGTCGAAGAGGCGGGCGGCGTGTGGACCGACCTGTCCGGCGCGCCGGACGTCGAGGGCGGCAGCATGGTGTGCGCGAACCCCATGCTGCATCCCGAGGTCCTCAAGCGCCTCGGCGACTGACGGCCGGAGCGCGCGTCAGCGCCTGCGCCACCCGCCGGCCGGTACCAGGCGGCCGGTACCAGGCGGCCGGTACCAGGCGGCCGGTACCAGGCGGTCTTGCCGGGTGCGGGTCAGCGCCGCGCCGCCCGCCGGTGAACGCCGGTCAGGGCTCGTCGGGGGGTCGTGAGATGACCCGGTCGTCGAGGTAGCAATCACAGTTTCCGCATCCTGGGAGCATCGCCCCTCCTCCTCGCCGTCGTCCCCCCGACGCTACGGCACATCCCCGCGAACGTTACTGTCCGTGCGGGAACAGTCGCGTATCGGCGACCGTCCAATGGCGGGCGGCATGCTCAGTCGACCTGCGGGGACGGGTGCTCCTTGAGGTGCTTCACCAGCCCCTCCGAGGCGGCTTCGACCATGGTGAGCACGTCGAGGAAGCCTTCGGCGCCGCCGTAGTAGGGGTCGGGCACCTCGGCCCCCTCGGGCGCGGCCGGGTCGAAGGAGCGGAACAGCCGGACCTCGGCCCCGGGGGGCGCGAGCCGGCGCAGCGCCCTGAGGTTGTCGGCGTCCATGACCAGCACCAGGTCGCGTTCGGCGAACCACCGCGCCTCGAACTGCCGAGCCCGGTGGCCGGACCCGTCGTAGCCGTGGGAGGACAGCGTCGACAGCGCGCGCTCGTCCATGGGCATGCCCGCGTGCCACCCGCCGGTGCCGGCGCTGTCGACGGTCACCTGATCGTCGAGCCCGTGGTCCGCCAGCACCCGCCGCAGGACGGTCTCGGCCATCGGCGAGCGGCAGATGTTCCCCATGCACACCAGGCATACGCGCGTCATGAACGCCATGATGGGCCATGAACGCCCATGGTCGCGCCGGCGGCGCCGCGAACACCACGCGCAGGTAGACCATCATGCCGCCAACACCATGGGCGGGTAGAGCGTCATGGAACGTTCACCACGATAGTGACCCGGCCCGTTCATTCTTCGTTCACCTTGAACCGGGAATCAAGTCATCTTCGCTGCCTACCGTCCTACCCGTTAAGAGAACAACGTGGAAGGACAACAGACGTGAAGTATGCAGGCCGGCTCGCCGTAGCCGCCATCGCCGGCGTGCTTTCGCTCGCTGCGTGCGGCACCGACAACAACGGCGGTGGCACCGACGCCGCTTCGGCTCCCGCGAGCAACGCGGGCGGCGGCGCCCTCAGCGGCACCATCAACGCGGCCGGTTCCTCGGCTCAGGCCAACGCCATCGCCGAGTGGAAGAAGTCGTTCCAGTCGTCGAACCCCGGCGTGAGCATCAACTACCAGCCCAGCGGCTCGGGCGCGGGCGTGCAGGCCTTCATCCAGGGCACCGTCGCGTTCGCCGGCTCCGACTCGGCGCTCAAGGACGACAAGGGCGAGCCGGCGCAGGCCGACGCGCGCTGCAAGACCGGCAAGGCGATCAACCTGCCGATGGTGATCGGCCCGGTCGCGGTCGTCTACAACCTGCCCGGCGTGGACAACCTGCAGCTGTCCCCGGCGACGATCGGCGGCATCTTCAACAGCCAGATCACCAAGTGGGACGACGCGGCGATCAAGAAGGACAACCCCGACGCCAAGCTGCCGTCCACCGCGATCCAGGCGGTCCACCGCTCGGACGAGTCCGGCACCAGCGACAACTTCACCAAGTTCCTGAAGGCCACCGCCGAATGGCCCTACGAGCCCGCCAAGGCGTGGCCCGCGGAGGCCAAGGGCACCGGCGCCAAGGGGTCGGACGGCATCGCCCAGACCGTCAAGGGCACCGAGGGCACGATCAGCTACGTCGAGCTCTCCTACGCCGAGAACTCCAGCCTGACCAAGGCGAAGGTCTCCAACGGCTCCGGCGAGTTCGTGGAGCTCACCCCCGAGAGCGCCGCCAAGACGGTCGAGGCCGCCGAGATCAAGGGCACCGGCAACGACCTGAAGCTCTCGATCGACTACGCCACCAAGACCGCGGGCGCCTACCCGATCGTCCTGGTGACCTACGAGATCACCTGTGAGAAGGGCCTGTCGGCCGACGACTCCAAGCTCGTCAAGACCTTCCTCACCTACACCGCGAGCGACGAGGGCCAGCAGGCCCTGACGAGCCTGGGCTACGCGCCGCTGCCGGCCAGCCTGGTCGCCAAGGTTCGCACGGCCGTCGAGGCGATCGCCTAACTCGATGGCCACGCCACTCCGTACACGCGAGGGCGGGCCGGCCACTGGCCGGTCCGCCTTCCGGCGCAGTCGCGGCGAAGGCCCCTTCCGGTTCGCGACGACCGGCGCCGGCATCCTCCTGCTCGCCATCATGGCGGCCATCGCGATCTTCCTGATCGTGAAGGCCGTTCCGGCCCTCCAGGCCAACACCGCGAACTTCCTCACCGAGAAGAACTGGACGCCGAACGCGACCCAGCCGGCCTTCGGCATCGCGGCGCTGGCGTTCGGCACCATGATCAGCTCCTTCCTCGCGCTGATCATGGCGGTGCCCGTCGCCATCGGCGTGGCGCTGTTCATCTCGCACTACGCGCCGCGCCGCCTCGCCGGGGTCCTCGGTTACGTCATCGACCTGCTGGCGGCCGTCCCCAGCGTCATCTACGGCCTGTGGGGCGTGCTGTTCCTGGTCCCGCTGGTCAAGGGCCCCTACACCTTCCTCAACACCTACCTCGGCTGGATCCCGCTGTTCGGGGGTGACGGCGTCTACGGCAAGTCGATCATGACGGCCGCGCTCGTGCTGGCGATCATGATTCTGCCGATCATCGCCGCCATCTCCCGTGAGGTGTTCCTCCAGGCCCCCACGATGCTGGAGGAGGCGTCGCTGGCCCTGGGCGCCACCCGGTGGGAGATGATCAGGATGTCGGTGCTGCCGTTCGGGCGTCCCGGCGTCATCAGCGCCGCGATGCTCGGCCTCGGACGGGCGATGGGCGAGACCATCGCGGTCGCGCTGATCTTCCCCGCCACCTTCGACATCACGTTAAAGGTGCTGTCCAACAGCGGCAACAGCATCGCCGCGAACATCGCCAACGGATTCGGCGAGGCGACCCCGATCGGGCAGGGCGCGCTGATCGCCTCAGGTCTGGTCCTGTTCGTGATCACCCTGGTGGTCAACATGGCCGCGCGCCTGATAATCGCCCGCCGCAAGGAGTACTCGAGGGCAGCCGCATGACCATGTCGCCCAGTGTCATCACCCCCGTCTCCGTCAGCCGGCGGGTGAAGAACCGCGTCGTGCAGGGGCTGGTCTGGCTGGCCTTCGCCATCGCGGTCGTCCCGCTGGTGTCGGTGCTCTGGCTGGTGATCAAGAACGGGCTCGCCCGGTTCGACGTCGAGTTCCTGACCCACTCGATGCGCAACATCGGCCCGCGCGACGCGGGCGGCGGCGCCTACCACGCCATTCTCGGCACGCTGGAGCAGGTCGGGGTCGCCACGCTGATCTCTGTGCCGATCGGCCTGCTGACCTCGATCTACCTGGTGGAGTACGGCCGGGGCCGTCGCCTCGCCCGCTCCATCAGCTTCTTCGTCGACGTGATGACCGGCATCCCCTCCGTGGTGGCCGGTCTGTTCATTTTGGCGTTCTGGGTGCTGATCCTCGGGCTCGGCTACTCCGGCTTCGCCGGGGCGCTCGCCCTGTCCATCCTGATGATGCCGACCGTGGTGCGGTCCAGCGAAGAGATGCTGCGCCTGGTCCCCAACGAGCTGCGCGAGGCGTCGTACGCGCTGGGCGTGCCCAAGTGGAAGACGATCGTGCGCATCGTGCTCCCGACCGCGTTCACCGGCATCATCACCGGCATCATGCTGGCCATCGCCCGCGTCGCGGGCGAGACGGCGCCGCTGCTGCTGACGGTGTTCATCACCGACTCCATCAACCCGGACCCGTTCCACGGGCCCCAGATGGGCCTCCCGCTCTACATCTTCGACCAGATGAGCCGCCCGAACGACACCGCGATCGACAGGGCATGGGCCGGAGCCTTCACCCTCATCCTGTTCGTCATGCTGCTCAACCTGGTGGCGCGCCTCATCTCGTGGTGGCGCTCTCCCGCCAAGGGCCGATAAGGGGTTTTCGACAATGGCCAAGCAGATCGAGGTGTCCGACCTCGACGCGTACTACGGATCGCACAAGGCGATCGAAGGCATCACCATGACGATCGAGCCCCGCTCGGTCACCGCCTTCATCGGCCCGTCCGGCTGTGGCAAGTCGACCTTCCTGCGCACGCTCAACCGCATGCACGAGGTCATCCCGGGCGCCCGCGTCGAAGGCAAGATCATGCTGGAGGACCAGGACCTCTACGGGACCGAGGTCGACCCCGTCTCGGTGCGCCGGACGGTCGGCATGGTCTTCCAGCGGCCGAACCCGTTCCCGACGATGTCCATCTTCGACAACGTCGCCGCCGGCCTGCGCCTCAACGGCCGGGTGTCCCGTTCCGAGACCGAGGGCATCGTGGAGACCTCGCTCAAGGACGCGAACCTGTGGAACGAGGTCAAGGACCGGCTCAACAAGCCCGGCTCCGGCCTGTCCGGCGGTCAGCAGCAGCGTCTGTGCATCGCCAGGGCCATCGCCGTCAGCCCCGCCGTCCTACTCATGGACGAGCCCTGTTCGGCGCTGGACCCCATCTCGACGCTGGCCATCGAAGACCTGATCTCCAAGCTGAAGAACGACTACACCATCGTGATCGTCACCCACAACATGCAGCAGGCGGCGCGGGTCAGCGACAAGACGGCGTTCTTCAACCTGGCCGGCCAGGGCCAGCCCGGCAAGCTCGTCGAGATGGACGAGACCTCGAAGATCTTCACCAACCCCACCCAGAAGGCGACCGAGGACTACATCACCGGGCGCTTCGGATGACCCGCTCGTAAAGGAGATGGTGTGAGCCAGCCGCAGGCGGCACCTGTAGTGGACGGGGACACTCGGCCGGCGCCCATGCTGCTGGTTGCCGATCCCGACGCCGACGTGGTGCGGGAACTGGCGTCGGCGCTCGAGCGCGAGGGCATCCTCGTGGCGGGCGTCCTGGACGGGGCGCAGGCCCTGCTCCAAGCGGGCGCCCTCCGGCCGGACGTGGTGCTCGTGAGCGCCACGCTGCCGGTCATCGGGCCGGTCGACTTCGTCCGGGCGGTCCGGCTCGCCCGGGCCGTGCCGGTGCTGCTCGGCGTGGGCGAGGGGCACGCCGAGCAGGCCGTCCAGGCCCTCGCCGCGGGCGCCACCGCGTGCGTCGCACGGCCCTACCGCGTGCCCGAGCTGCTGCCGCTGGTCCAGGCGGCCTTCCCCGGGGACGTCGCGGGGCGCGGAGTGCTCACCGTGGGAGGCGTCGAGCTCGACGTCGGCGCCTACCAGGTGCGCGTGGCCGGGTCGCCCGTCCACCTGCCACTGCGCGAGTTCGAGCTGCTGCACTACCTGATGCGCAACGCCGACCGCACGGTGACGCGCGAGCAGATCATGCGCCACGTCTGGCACGCCGCGGACAACATGTCGACCAACACCATCGCGGTGCACGTCAAACGCCTGCGCGCCCGTCTCGGCGACGAGGACGACCAGCTGATACAGACGGTACGCGGGGTCGGCTACCGCCTGGTGACACCCGCCTGACCGCCAGGCGACGATCGCCCGGCCGATCCTCCCGGCCGGGCACCGGCGGCGCCGGCCAGGGAGCGAACGACCCGCCGCCGGTCTGCCGACACCAGGCCGGCGGCCTCGGACGCCTCAAGGCAGTAGCGGTCTGGCCGGCCCTCAGGAGCCGGTGACGACCGCCCGGTCGGCGGTCCGGTCGGCGGCGTGGTCGGCGGCGATGCGGGAGATGACCTCATCGTCGCAGTTCTCCCAGAACGCACCAACGACGTCCTCCAGATGGGCGAGCGACTCCGCGCGGAACAACACGTCCTGGTACTTGGTGATGTCGTAGGCGGTGGTGCCCATCGCGGCGATGTCGAGCGGCCGGATGTCCATGCCGCGGAACTCCTCGATCTCGCCGTAGGAGGACAGGATCCCGGCGCCGTACGCGCGGTCTTCCCCGTTCTCCGCGAGCACGCCGAACTCCATCGTGAACCAGAACACCTTGGAGACGAACTCCAGCGCCTCCTGCGTCTCGACCCTGCGGGCGGCCGCGCCGGCGAGCCGGTAGAGGCCGGCGAACCGGTCGGACGCCAGCGCGTTGGCGTGCCCGATCACCTCGTGGATCACGTCCGGCTCGGGAGTGTAGAACGGCACCGAGTGGTGGCGGATGTACTGCGTCGAGTGGAACAGGCCATCGGCCAGCACGCCGTAGAAGTCGCGGAGCGGCACCAGGCCCGCGGCCGGGAGATACCGGAAGCCGGTGAGCGGCGCGAGGAGGTCGCCCACTTCCTGGAGCTGCGGGATGCGGTCGGTGGGAAGCCCGAGCCGCTCGAACCCCCGCAGGTACTCCGTGGCGGCGTACGCACGGTGCTTGACCGCGAGTTCCCGCGCGACCAAGGCCCAGACCTCGTGCTCCCGCTCGGTGTACTCCACCACGGGAACCGGCCGTCCGGCCACGTGGTTCAGCGCGAGGGCGGCGATGGCGTTGCGGCGCTCACGGTAGGCGGGATCCGCGACCCCGGGGTGGCTCGCCGCCAGCTCGACGACGACGGACCCGTCCTCCCGCGTGGCCACCGGGGCGAAGTATTGGGCTTCTTCGAACATGACAGAAATATCGGCAATCGGGGGTTTCGCTGGCAAGAGCGGCCACTCGAGATGGTCATTCCCACCAGAACAGCCCCCTCAGACCTCCCCGACACTGGTCGATCCGCCCACCCTTCCTCCGCACCCCCTTATCCACCCCTCACAAGCCAGTGGCACCCTCCACCCCGACCGCTACCACCACCACCGCCGGGTACCGCCACCGCCGGGTACCGCCACCGCCACCGCCCCAGGGGTACCGCCACACCACCCATGGGTACAGCCGCCACCGCCACCGCCGTCGCCACCCACGAGTACCGCCACCGCAACCACCCACGGGTACCGCCGCGGCCGCAACCACCCACGAGTACCGCCGCGGCCGCAACCACCCACGAGTACTGCCGCCACCACCACCGCAACCACCACGGCTACCCCCACCGCAACCACCCACGGGTACCGCCGCCAACGCCACCGCCGTCTCCACCACGGGTACCGCCGCCCACGGATCGGCCATCGGGGTGGGCAGCCATGGCTGGACCAGCCGCCTGCATGCCGGGAGGGCTCGTTCTGATCCCGCTGTCCCCGTCCTGGCTCGATGGGTTACCTGGTCCTTGGACGTGGCGTGGTCCTTGGTCCTGACGAGGCCGTACCCTCGGGCCATGCCTACGGCTCATGGTCCCGTCGATCCTCTGGACGCCCGGCTGCTCACCACCATGCGGGCGCATCCGCGCATCGGCCTGACCGAGTTGGCGCGCCTGCTGGGAGTCGCCCGAGGCACCGTTCAGGCCCGCGTCGACAAGCTTCTCGCCCGCGGCGTCATCGGCGACTTCGGCCCGACGGTCGTCCCCGCCGAGATGGGCTATCCGATCCTCGCCTTCGTGTCCCTGCAGATCTCCCAGGGCAGGCTGGCGGAGGCTGTGGAGGCGCTGGGAGCCGTCCCGGAGATCCTGGAGGTATATGGCACCAGCGGCCAGGCCGACCTGCTCTGCCGCGTGGTGGCGCGTTCCACCGTCCAGCTTCAGGAGATCATCGCGCGCGTCCTGGCCTCCCCGGCCGTCCAGCGCACCGACACCACCATCGCCCTCTCGACACAGGTGCCCTACCGCGTCGAACCCCTCCTGAGAGCCGCAACCCGCCCCGACCCCGAATGACGGCGCCGTCCACCACTGACAGAGATGATGGAGCTGAGCACCTCCCGGCCGGCCTGACGCAGCCACTGTCACAGACCACAACGTACGCAGAACCGAACCCGCGGAACCGGGCCCTGAGCAGGACCGGGGAGCCGAGCAGGACCGACCCCTGAGCAGAACCAGGGAGCCGAGCAGGACCGGCCCCTGAGCAGAACCAGGGAGCCGAGCAGAACGGGACCCGGTCGCGTATCAGGTCGAGAGCCTGGGCTCAGCCCTCCTGGGAGTCGCATCTCTCCCTGTCCAGGCAGACCCGGTTCGCAAGAGCCTGGAGGAAGATCTGCTGCGCTTGGTCGAACGACTTGGCGACCATGGCGGCGCCGTTCGTCACGCGGGCGATCTGCTTGAGTTCCGCCGCGTCGGCGTCCTCGCCGTAACCGATCAACGTGATCGTGACGGGCCGGCCGGGATCGAATTCCTTCTGCAGCGTGGCCAGCAACTCGTTGAGCTTGATGCCGTGACGGTCGTCGTCCCGTCCGTCGGTGAACACGATGACCGAGCTGAGCATGTTCTTGACCTGGCGCGCCGAGGCGGAGCGGAAGGCCGCCAGCACCGCGTCGTACAGGCCGGTGTCGCCCCGGATGTGGTCGGGCAGTTTGCGCAGAGCCCGTTCCACCTCGGGCCCACGTTGCTGCAGCGGACCGACCGGCACCAGTTCCTTGTAGTCCTTGTCGCCGTCCAGGCCGGTCGCGAAGATCCACAAGCCGATGTCGCCGCCCTGCGGCAGTGCGCGGACCCCCGCCGCGGCGACGTCCGCGAGGGCGCGCACCCGCGTGGCCCCCATCCCCGGGACCTGTTTCCCCATCGAACGGCTGACGTCCAGCAGCAGCAGATTGCGGGTGTCGGCGAGAAGCAGCCTCATCGACAGCAGCGACCGCAGCCGCGTCATGGCGACCGGAGCCGCGATCTCCTCCGGAGGTTCGACGCGCACGCCATGCCGCTCGTCCATGGCGGCCCCGGCCCTGCCGGACGAATCACGGAACCCCGACGCCTGCAGCAACGCGCGGCCGGTGCCGGACAGCACGATCCCGCGGAACTCCTCGGCGGCCCGCATCTTGACGGCGTCCTTGGTCATCGGGACGTAGGGATAGTCCAGGGCCAGCGTTCCCTCCTCCGGATAGAGCCCCACCACCAGACCGTCCATCCGCGCGCCGTTGTGCCGCCAGATGGCCTGCTCGCTGTCCACGATGATCGGATCGGTGCCCTTCGCGGGCCGCTCGACGAGGTCGAACAGCGCCTCCCGGGAGGGAAGGACCGACCGCTTCAGGTTCGTCGTCATGCCCTGCACGATCTTCAGCGCGGTGGGCCGGTCCGCCACGGCCGTGTTCAACGCGTCCAGCGCGACCAGCCCTGAGGCGAACCTGTTCGGAGCGGGCAGGGTCGTGGACGCCTTCGGCAGCCTCTTCTTGGTCGACGACGTGGGCACCAGCAACATCCACGAAGCCCGCACGTGCGCCAGCTCCCCGACCGCCAGCCCGGCCTCGGCGTCCGCTTCACTCACTCCGACACCGTCGCCCGCTTCGTCACGGTCACCGGGATCGTCGGCGTCGGCCCCGTCCGAGCCGCCTGAGGCAGCCTTCCTGTCGTCAGCCGGCCTGTCGTGGCCGGACCCCTTCTTGGCGTGCTCGTTTCCGGCGACGAGCTTGACGGCGGTCCTCTCCGTCACACCCATGATCACCGGCGAGCGCGCGATCGACGTCCCTGGGGAGAACAGCTCGCGATCGGCGCCCTGGACCTTCGCCAGGTCCACCCACACCGAATCGTCGGGCACCCACACGTCCAGGAGATCCTTGCGAAGCGCCAACTCGTCGGCCACATCGGCAGGACTTCCGGTGAGCACCGTCACCGAGGCACAACCGCCGTCTTTCGCGTACCTTTCGGCCACCTGCTGGAGCGCCGGCCCCATCTCCGGTGCGGCCATCACCCGCAACTGCGGATGCTCGGCGCACGCCGAACGACTCACCAGCGCATACGCCCCGCCCACCAATGACGCCAGCAGGACGACGCCCAGCGAGAGCGCGACGACCGCCCGCCTGCGGACCGTGGCCAGCGGGCCGGACGTCCTCGCCGCTTCCAGCAAGCCCGCGAACCGGTCGCGCCAGGACGGCGCATCCTGGCTCCACGCGTCACCGTCGAGGGGATCGGGATTACGATGCCTGCCTGTCACGACGTCACGCCCTTAACGCCAACAAAGGACACTCAACGAAGATCTCCCCCAGGTACGGGGAAGCGTAGCGTGTCCCCTGGTCGGCGAACCCCACTCCGATCGGCCACCTGAATAACGGATTGACTCCGATTGTCAGACCCTCGGACGCACGGCCCACCACCGCGACCACCACTCCGGTACGTCCCTGGATACCGCCCCCGCGAACGGCAGAACGCGGCGGCCCGCCAAGGCGGTGAGAACGTGGTCCAACCCGGCCGTGCTGCGAGCGAACCAGCCGAGACCGAACCCGAAAACGAGGCCGACCCACTCCCACCGACTCGGTCCCCCCAACGGCTGCGCCCGCTCTCCTGGTCCTGGGTCCTGGGTCCTGGGTCTTGGGCGGCCCGCGGGATGGGGATGCCGAGGCGGGCGCCAGGTGTCCGTAACAGCCGGCCGGGGGTCGGTGGCGGAATCACCCCTGAAATGCAGGTAGGCCATCCACACCGTGGATGG
>NZ_JBSGDZ010000036.1:0-86332 GCF_053602655.1 Sphaerisporangium sp. NPDC004334 | reverse complement strand
GTGTTCGAGGGCGGCGCGGTCACCCAGACCGTGGTGGAGATGCAGCGGGGCCTGCTGCTGATCATGTCGATCAGCGACGGGTCCTGCCTGGCCGTGCTGGCGGCGGCCGACTGCGACATGGGCCTGGTCGCTTATCAGATGACGTTGCTGGTGGAGCGTGCCGGTCAGGTGCTGACCCCGGCCGTGCGTGCCGAGCTGCAGGCGTCTCAACCCAGGTGAGGGGCCGATGACAGGAGGACGCTGTGGCACGCCGCGGCTGGACAGATGACGGCGATCCGCTGAGCGGCGGATCGCCGTACCCGCCCATCGAGGACGTCCGCCGGTTCTCCGGCGCGGCGGCCCCGCTTCCCAACCCCGAACCGGTGGAACGCAGTTCCCTGGTCCGGCCGTACGCGGTGACCGGGGGCCGTACCGCCCCCCGGACCTCGCTCGCCATGGAGGCGCTCGTCTCCTCCTCCACATCGTCACATCAAGATCTGTCGACTCTCACTCCGGAGAAGCAGGCGATCAGTACGCTGTGCCGTCAGGTGCGGTCGGTCGCCGAGATCGCCGCGATGCTGCGCATGCCCCTCGGCGTGGCCCGCGTCGTGATCGCCGACATGGCGGCAGAGGGCCTGGTCCAGGTGCACCACCCGCAGCTGGAGACGGGTAAGCCGGACCTCAACTTGCTTGAAAGGGTTCTCAGTGGACTTCGCAGGCTCTAGCCGCGGCCCGGCGCTGACGTCGACGAAGATCGTCGTCGCGGGCGGGTTCGGTGTCGGCAAGACGACCTTCGTCGGGGCGGTGTCGGAGATCGTGCCCCTCACCACCGAGGCCGTGATGACCGACGCCAGCGCGGGCATCGACGACCTGGGGCTGACGCCGCACAAGACCACGACGACCGTCGCCATGGACTTCGGGCGCGTCTCCCTGGACCAGGACCTCATTCTGTACCTGTTCGGCACGCCGGGTCAGCACCGGTTCTGGTTCATGTGGGACGACCTGGTGCGCGGCGCCATCGGCGCGGTCGTGCTGGTCGACACCCGCCGTCTGGCCGACTGCTTCCCGGCGATCGACTACTTCGAAGAGGCCGGGCTGCCGTTCGTGGTGGGCGTCAACGGCTGGGACGGGCACTACCCGCACGCCGACGAGGAGGTGCGCGAGGCGCTCACGCTCGCCCCGCACATCCCCATGGTGCGCACCGACGCCCGCTCACGCGACTCGGTCAAGGGCACCCTCATCGCGCTGGTGGAGCACGCCCTGACGATGCGGGTGGCCGTTCCCGGCTGGGGAGGCCGCTGAACCGGCCGGGCCGCCCGGGCGCGTCCCGGCCGCGCCGCCGTCACGGCGGTGGCGCGTCCTGTACGGGCGATCGTCGCACCGGCCGGCGGAACGTGAGAAGGGGGACGCGGTCCCGGTGAGCCGGGCCGCGTCCCCCTTCCATGTGCGCCTCTAGGCGTCCGCGTGCCGGCCCCCGGCCCCCATGGCGTGGTCCTTGCCGCGCACCAGCCGCCCGACCTCGGCGCGCAGGTGCACGAACGCCGGAAGCTCCCGGGTCGCGATCTGGTCGCGCGGGAACGGCAGGTCCACGCTCAGCTCGCCGGCCACCCGCGCCGGCGACTTGCCGAGCACGACGACGCGGTCCCCGACGTACACGCTCTCGTCGATGTCGTGGGTGATCAGCAGGATGGTCATGCGGTGGTCCTCGCGGACCCGCAGCACCAGGTCCTCCAGGTCCTCGCGGGTCTGGGCGTCCACCGAGCCGAAGGGCTCGTCCATGAGCATCAGCGCGGGACGGTAGGCGATCGCCCGGGCGATCGCCACGCGCTGCTGCATGCCGCCGGACAGCTCCCATGGGTACTTGCCCGACGCGCCCGGCAGACCCACGGCGTCCAGGGCCTCCGCCGCGGCCGCCCGGCGCGCCGCGCGGTCCTTGCCGCGCCGGCGCAGCGGCAGGGCGACGTTGTCCCCGACCGACATCCAGGGGAACAGCGACCGGCTGTAGTCCTGGAAGACGACGGCCAGGTCACCGGGGGTGTCCGCGATCTCGGTGTCGCGGATGCGGATGTGGCCCTCGGTGGGCTTGATCAGTCCGGCGATGGAGCGCAGCAGGGTCGACTTGCCGCAGCCGGAGGGTCCGACGACGCTGACCAGCTCGCCCTCGGAGACCTTCAGGTCGATCCCTCCAAGGGCCTGGTGGGCCTTCGGGCCTTCGCCGTACGTGTGACGCAGGTTGACGACATCGAGCACGATGGTTCCTCAGGTTGTCTGCCGGGCACGCCGGTGCCAGGAAAGGACGCGGCGCTCGATCATGATGAAGGACGCGTTCAGCGTGTAACCGAGGATGCCGAGCAGGACCACGCCTCCCCACATCCCTGGCAGGTCGAAGCTCTGCTGCTTGTACAGGATCAGAAATCCGATGCCGTTGACCGCGCCGACGAGCTCGGAGACCACCATGAGGATCACGGCGATCGACAGGCTCACCCTCATCCCGGCGAAGATCTTGGGAGCCGCCGCGGGCAGGATGATGCGGAAGAACCGCTGTGCCCGGGTCAGCCCGAACACCTTGGCGGTGTCGGCGTGGACGCCGTCCAGGTAGCGGGCCCCGTCCACGCTGTTGATCAGGATGGGCCAGATCACCGTGTAGACGATCGTGGCCAGCTGCATCGGCGTGCCGATCTTGAAGATGATGATGAACAGCGGGATCAGCGCGGGCGGGGGAGTGGCCCTGGCGAACTCCACGATCGGGTTGATGTAGTCGTACAGGGCGGAGGACCGGCCAAGGGCGATGCCCAGGGTGATCCCGACGACGCAGGCGAGGATCCATCCGGCGAACAGCCTGCCGAGGCTCGGGCCGAAGTTCGCGACCGCCTCCTCGGTGAGGAACAGGTGGCTCGCGGGCCCGGAGAACCACAGGTCGTACATGCGCACGACGATCGCCGACGGCGGCGGGAAGTAGAACGACTCGGCCTGCCGGGTGGCCAGCTCCCAGGCGGCGATCGCCACCGGGATCAGCCAGACCCGGGTCAGCGCCGTGGCCAGCGAGAGCCGCAGGCTCCCGGAGCGGGAGGAGGGGGAGGGGCCGGTGGAGCCCCGCAGATCCTCGGGGACCGTCGTGACGCTCATGTGGCGCCTCCAGACTTCACCACGTGCCATCGGAACGCCCAGCCGTGCACCTTGACCAGCAGTGCGTTCGCCAGGAGCCCGAGCGTTCCGGTCCAGACCGTGGCCGCGAGCACCAGGTCGGTGCGGAAGCCGGACTGGGCGCGGATCATGTAGGTGCCGATGCCGTCCACCCCTCCGGCCAGCAGCTCGGCGCTGACGGTGACGATCAGGCCGATGGAGGCGGCGACGCGCACACCGGTGAGCACGAACGGCGCCGCGCTGGGCAGCGAGACCCGTGCCAGGACGGCGAGCCTGCCGAACCCGAAGCTGCGCAAGGTCTCCTTGGCGACCGGGTCGACGTCCCGCAGGCCGTACATGGTGTTGATGAGGATGGGCCAGATGGCGCCGTACACGACGATCGTCATCTTGGTGCCGTGGTCCCAGGCCATCAGCAGCGTGACCAGCGGCAGCAGGACGACCGACGGGATCGGGCGCATGAACTCGACCAGCGGCCGCACCGCGAGCTCGACCTTGGGAAGGCTTCCGAGCAGCAGGCCGAGGGGGGTGCCGAGCAGCACGGCCACGAGCAGTCCACCGCCCCAGACCTCCAGGGTGCCGCTCAGGTAGGACAGGAACTCAGGGTCGACGATGAGCCGGCCGGCGGCCGGAAGCACCGTGGAGATCCGTGGGAGGAGGGCGGGGTCGACCAGTCCTGACCGCCCCACCAGCTCCGCGACGACCAGAAGGCCCGCGACGCCGATGGCGCCGCGGACCGCTCGTGCTCGGATCATTGAGGCAGCGGCACCAGGAGCGGGGCGGCCTCCATCTTGCCCTTGAGGAAGCCGTACTCCAGCATCAGGTCCGGGACCCGCTGGATGCGCGTGGCGTTCAGCGAGGTCGGGAAGACGCCGAGCTTCATGACCGCGGCGACGTCCGGCTTGATCTGGGTGTAGTCGGGCAGCACGGCCTCGACCGCCTTGCGGTCGGACGCGGCGACCTGCTGTCCCTTGAGGATCGCGCGCTGGAAGGCGGCCATGGTCTTCGGGTACTTCTTGGTCCACTCGGCGGTGGCGGCCCAGCCGGCGATCGGGAAGTCCGCCATGGCGCCGGTCATGGTGTCGGCGATCACCCTGGCGCCGTTCTCGCGCTGGATGTTGGACAGGAAGGGCTCGGGCAGCCAGGCGGCGTCGATCTCACCGGAGATGAGCTTGGCCGGCATCTCGGGGAAGGCCAGGGGAACCCACTGGACGCTCTTGTTCGGGTCGAGCCCCGCGGTCTTCAGCGTGGCGCCGACCGCGAGCTGGCCGACGCTGTTGAGGGAGGCGATGGAGACCCGCTTGCCGTCGAGGTCCTTGACCGAGGTGATCTTGGAGTCCTTCGGTACGACCAGGTCGATGACGTCCGGGCCTGCCTGGTAGGCGTCCGCTACCACGCGCCAGTCGCCGGCCTTGGCCTCCTGGGTGGCGAAGATGGAGAAGTAGGCGAGGGCCGCGACGTCCAGGCTGCCGTTGATCAGCCGGGGCAGGGTGGCCGCGGTGCTGGGAGTGATCTCCGTCTTGACCGTCAGCCCTTCCTCTTTGAAGAAACCCTTCTTCTGGGCGATGTAGAGAGCGGAGTGGTCGGCGATCGCCGAGGTCGAGACGTTGATGGTCGTCTTCTCCAGCCCGCTGCCGTTCGCCGGCGCCGCGGAGGATTTCGGCTCGTTGCTCCCGCATGCCGCGAGCGCCAGGCTGGCCAGTAGTCCGACGACGAAGGTACGACCCCTAAGGCTTCTCATTGAGGTGTCCTTTTAGTTGTGGGGGAAGAGTGCCTAGCCCGCCTCTGGGGAAGGCAAAGGTGGCACGGCGAGCGTGAAGCCTAGCGGAGGAAGATCTGCGGTCACACGAAAGCGTGCCCTATGTGGAGGAAGTTGTAGCAAAATCCGCTTTAGTGTGAAATATTGCGATATGTCTGTTTTTGTGACTTTGGAACGGTGTAGACGGCGATGTATGAGCGTGACACGGGTCCGGAGGCGCGGCCGGGGCAGTGATCTCGCACGGCCCCTTTGGCGAGGATCCGTCCGGGCCGAATAATGCTTTGGACCGTTCTAATTACCCATAGCTATTGGTCGACCTCGTAGGCTTATGCTCCAATTGCCCCTTGACTTGCCACGTGTAACACGCGCGTGGCCTTCCCCCCATGAAGCAGACCAGCTGGCGAGAGGTTGCGACCAGTGAGGACAGCAACAATCGAGAGCGGTCGCCGTACCACGCCGGACGCAGCCCAACCGCCTTCGGATCCGGGTGCGCCCACCGACCAAGGAACCAAACCCGAACGGTCGATGGCTCTGCGTAACTGGCGGGTGCGAACCCGTCTCATCGCGCTCATCCTGGTGCCCACCACGGTGGCCGTCCTGCTCGGTGGACTCCGAGTGGCCACCTCCATCCAGAGCGCCACTGAATATGAACGCGTACGGACCGTCGCCGAGTTCGTCACGACTCTGAGCGACCTTGTCCACCAGCTCGACCTCGAACGCGACCTCACCAGCAGGTTCGTCGCCAACGGTCGCCGCGGGACGCAGGCACGCCTGCTCATCCGCGAACAGCAGAGCGACGTCGACGTCGCCGTGCAAAGAGTGCTCGACCGCAAGTCGACGGTGCAGCAGGCCCTGGGCGAGGTCGGCAAGCAGGAGTTCTCCCGCGTCCTCGACCGCCTGTCGGAACTGCACACGCTGCGCGACATCGCGGTGAGCTCCCAGCTCCCGCCCCTTCCAAGCCTTCAGAAGTACGACCTCGTCATCGACGACCTGCTCGCGGTGTTCGACGAGACGGCGCGAGGCAGCACCAACGAAACGCTGGGCTCCAGCGCCGCCGCCTTCGCGGCGTTGTCGCGATCCGCCGAGCAGGCGTCCAGGCAGCGAGGGCTGATGCTGACGGCGCTCGTGGTCCGCGCCTTCGACAAGAACACGCTCAGCGCCTTCCAGACCGCCAAGTCCCAGCAGGCGAGCGAGCTCAACTCCTTCCTCTTCCTCGCCACGCCGTCCCAGCGCCAGGCGTACTCCGACACGGTCAGCGGCCGGCAGATCGACCTCGCCGCCGCCATGGTGGACCGCGCCCTGTTCATCACCCAGTCCGGCGCCGTCCGGTCACAGACGGGAGGCCCGCCGCAACCCGGATCCGCCACGCTCGACCTCATCGACGGCGGAAACGACGTGCAGGCCTGGTTCGACGCCGCGAGCGACGGCCTGAACCGCATGCACGAGGCCCAGCGGACGCTGGGACGTTCCATCGTCGACCAGGCCGCCGATCTGGCGCGCGCCGACCAGAGCCAGGCCGCCGTCAACATCGGCGTCGTGGCCCTGCTGCTCATCCTGGTGCTGGTCATCACCACCGTCATGGCGCGGTCGCTGGTCAGCCCGCTGCGCCAGCTCCGCCGCGAGGCCCTGGAGATCGCCGGCCGCCGCCTGCCCGAGATGGTGCAGAAACTGCGCGAGTCGGAGGGCAACTCCGGCCCGCCCGACGTGCGCCCGATCGGCGTCGGCTCCACCGACGAGGTCGGTGAGGTGGCCCGGGCCTTCGACGAGGTCCACCGCGAGGCGATCAGGCTGGCGAGCGACGAGGCGCAGCTGCGGAGCAACGTCAGCGCCATGTTCGTCAACCTCTCCCGGCGCACGCAGACCCTCGTGGAACGGCAGATCACCCTGATCGACGGCCTCGAGCAGGGCGAGCAGGACGACAAGCGCCTCGGCGACCTGTTCCGCCTGGACCACCTGGCGACCCGCATGCGCCGCAACAGTGAGAACCTCCTGGTCCTCGCCGGCCAGGAACCCGCCCGCCGCTGGAGCCAGCCGGTGGCGCTCCTCGACGTCACCCGGGCCTCGCTGTCGGAGGTCGAGAACTACGAGCGCGTCGCCATGAACGTCCCGGGCGGCGTCTCCATCGTCGGCCAGGCCGTCAACGACGTCATCCACCTGCTGGCCGAGCTGGTCGAGAACGCCATCTCCTTCTCGCCGCGCGAGACCAGGGTCAGCGTCACCGGCAACCGCATCGACGGCGGCGGCGTGATGATCTCCATCACCGACGCCGGCATCGGCATGACCGACGAGGAGCTCGCCCAGACCAACTGGCGGCTGGCCAACCCGCCGGTCGTCGACGTCTCGGTCTCCCGCCGCATGGGCCTGTTCGTGGTCGGCCGCCTCGCGCTGCGCAACGGCATCCGCGTGCAGCTACGGCGGCACGACACCGGCGGCCTGACCGCCATGGTGCTGCTGCCGGAGTCCCTGATGGGATCTCCCACGCATCTCGGCGGCGCCCCGGGCGCGCATTCCGGGGCGCAGGCCCCGGCCTGGTCCGCGATGGGAGGGCAGCCCGCGGGGCAGGGCATGTTCGGCGCGACCCCGCAGACCAGCGGCGCGTTCGACGTGCCGGCGGGCGCCGGCGCCTTCGGCGGCTCGTTCGCCGACGCGGGGGCCTTCGGCGGCCCCAACGGCGCCGGCCCCATGGGCCCGACCACGGGCGGCGGCTTCGGCGGCCCGAGCACCGGCCCCGGCTCTTTCGGCGGCCCGGCGACCGGCTCCGGCGGGTACTCCGGACCCCCCACCGGATCGGGTGGTTTCTACGGCCCCGGATCCGGCGGCTTCGGCGGCCCTCCCACGGGCGGCGGCTACGGCGGACCGCCGAGCGGCCCGAGCTCCTTCGGCGGCCCGGCCACCGGCGGCGGCTACGGCGGCCCGGCCTCGGACGCCTTCACCCGCGGTCCCGCCCCCGACGCCTTCGGCACCCGTAACGGCCCGCCTTCGGACGCCTTCGGCACCCGTAACGGCCCGCCCTCGGACGCCTTCGGCGCCCCCACCGGCGGGCAGGGGAGCTTCGGCCCGTCGGCCTTCGGCGGTCCCCCCACCGGGCCCGGGTCCTTCGGCGGCCCGGCGACGGGAGCGGGGTCCTTCGGCGGCCCGGCGGCCGGAGCGGGCTCCTTCGGCCCGCCCACGGGACCGGGTTCCTTCGGCGGCCCGCCCACCGGGCCGGGCGCGCGAGGCGGCGAGGCGGGCGAACTGCCAGGGCGCCTGCGCCCGCGCCGCTACGACTCCTCCGACCTCGACGCCGTCACCGGTCCCCTGCCCGCCGTGCACACCTCGCCCATGGAGCAGGAAGAGGAGTTCTTGCCGATCTTCGCTTCCGTCGAGTCGGCCTGGTTCCGCAGGGTGGACAGCGAGCAGGAGAAGGACAAGGATCTCCCGGGATGGCAGCAGATCCCCGCCGACGCCGGCTGGCAGGCGGCGGCCGTCGTCCAGGAACCGGTGCGAGACGGCACCACGGCCGCGGGCCTGCCCAAGCGCGTGCCCAAGGCCAACCTCGTCCCGGGGTCGGCGGGCACGCAGGAGGCCGCCGCGTCGCCGCCACCCGCCATGCCGGCGCTCTCACCCGACCGGGCGCGCAGCCGCCTGTCGAGCTTCCAGCAGGGCATCCGGCAGGGCCGGGCGGTCGCCCGCGGTGAGCTGAGCGAGGACGAGGTGGCGTACAACGCCGAGCTGCGGCGCATTCAGGGCGACAAGGAGGACAAGTGAGAGAGCTGAGCCAGGCCGCCCGCGGAGTCAACTGGTTGATCACCGACTTCGTCCGGGGGGTCCCGGGAGTGGCGCACACGGTGGTGGTCTCCTCGGACGGCCTGCCACTGGCCTACTCGGAGGGGTTCCCCAAGGACCGGGCCGACCAGCTCGCGGCGGTGGCCGCGGGTCTGATCAGCCTGACCCAGGGCGCCTCCCGGGTGTTCGAGGGCGGCGCGGTCACCCAGACCGTGGTGGAGATGCAGCGGGGCCTGCTGCTGATCATGTCGATCAGCGACGGGTCCTGCCTGGCCGTACTGGCCGCTCCTGACTGCGACATGGGTCTGGTGGCCTACCAGATGACGCTGATGGTCGAGCGCGCTGGGCAGGTGCTGACGCCGGCCGTGCGCGCCGAGCTTCAGGCGTCGTCCCCGCGGTGACCTCCATGGGCGGCCCGGGCTGGGAGGACGGGTTACGACGCTACCAACAGGAGCCGTCGTCGCCGGTCCGGCCTTTCACGGTCACCGGCGGCAGGACGACGCCGCGGACGCACTTGGCCATGGAGACGCTGGTACATTCCACGATTCCGCCATACCAAGATATTTCCGGCTTGATCCCGGAGTACCAGGCGATCAACACGCTGTGCCGCCAGGTGCGCTCCGTGGCCGAGATCTCCGCGCTTCTGCGGGTCCCGCTGGGCGTGGCCCGCGTGCTGATCTCCGACATGGCCGCGGAAAACCTCGTCCAGCTGCACCAGCCGCAGCTCGACGCCGGCAAGCCGGATCTCAACTTGCTCGAAAGGGTTCTCAGTGGACTTCGCAGGCTCTAGCCGTGGCGGGTTGACCTCGACGAAGATCGTCGTCGCCGGCGGTTTCGGCGTCGGCAAGACGACCTTCGTCGGGGCGGTGTCGGAGATCGTGCCCCTCACCACCGAGGCCGTGATGACCGACGCCAGCGCGGGCATCGACGACCTGGGCCTCATCCCGCAGAAGACCACGACCACGGTGGCGATGGACTTCGGGCGCGTGTCGCTGGACAGCGAGCTGATCCTCTACCTGTTCGGCACGCCCGGCCAGCACCGGTTCTGGTTCATGTGGGACGACCTGGTGCGCGGCGCCATCGGCGCCGTCGTGCTGGTCGACACCCGCCGCCTGGCCGACAGCTTCCCCGCTGTCGACTACTTCGAGGAGGCGAAGCTGCCGTTCGTCATCGGACTGAACGGGTGGGAGGGGCAGTACCCGCACAGCGAGGAAGAGGTGCGCGACGCCCTCACCCTCGCTCCCCACATCCCGATCGTCCGCACCGACGCCCGTCAGCGGGAATCGGTGAAAAGCACCCTGATCTCGCTGGTCGAGCACGCCCTGACCATGCGGGTCTCGGTGCCCGGCTGGCGCGGCTGACGGCGTCCGGCCTCCCCGCCTTCGCTCGATACGCGTGACCGGGCCGCGGAGCGGATAGGCTGGGAGGTCGAGTCGCAGACGCGAAGACCCCGGACGACCCGTAGCGCAGAGGCTGGCCAATCACGTGTTCGAGACGCTTTCCGACCGGCTGACATCGGTCTTCTCCTCCCTCAGGTCCAAGGGCAGGCTTACCGACGCCGACATCGACGCCACATGTCGAGAGATCCGCATCGCCCTGCTCGAGGCGGACGTCGCGCTTCCGGTCGTCAGGGACTTCGTGTCCCACGTCAAGGAGCGCGCACGCGGCGCGGAGGTCTCCCAGGCGCTCAACCCCGCCCAGCAGGTCGTCAAGATCGTCAATGACGAGCTGGTGCAGATCCTCGGCGGCGAGACCCGCCGCCTGCGGTACGCCAAGACCCCTCCGACCGTCATCATGCTCGCCGGCCTCCAGGGCGCCGGCAAGACCACGCTGGCGGGCAAGCTCGCCCGCTGGCTGCGCGAGCAGGGCCACGCCCCGCTCCTGGTCGCCGCCGACCTTCAGCGGCCCAACGCCGTCCAGCAGCTCCAGGTGGTCGGCGAGCGCGCCCAGGTCGCCGTGCACGCCCCCGAGCCCGGCAACGGCGTCGGCGACCCCGTCGCGGTGGCCCGCGGGTCGATCGACCACGCCCGGCGCCAGCAGCACGACATCGTCATCATCGACACCGCCGGCCGCCTCGGCATCGACCAGGAGCTGATGAAGCAGGCCGCGGACATCCGCGACGCCGTCAGCCCCGACGAGGTGCTGTTCGTCGTCGACGCGATGATCGGCCAGGACGCCGTCACCACCGCCCAGGCGTTCATGGACGGCGTCGGGTTCGACGGCGTGGTGCTCACCAAGCTCGACGGCGACGCGCGCGGCGGCGCCGCGCTGTCGGTGCGGCACATCACCGGCCGCCCGATCATGTTCGCCTCCACGGGCGAGAAGCTCGAGGACTTCGACGCCTTCCACCCCGACCGCATGGCGTCCCGCATCCTCGACATGGGTGACATCCTCACCCTCATCGAGCAGGCCCAGCGCACCTTCGACGAGGAAGAGGCCGCCAAGATGGCGGGCAAACTCGTCTCGGGCGACGGCTTCACGCTCGACGACTTCCTCGAGCAGATGATGATGGTCCGCAAGATGGGGCCGCTCAAGAACCTCCTCGGCATGATGCCCGGCATGGGGCAGATGCGTGAGCAGCTCAACCAGGTCGACGAGCGCGACCTCGACCGCGTCGCCGCCATCATCCGCTCCATGACCCCGGCCGAGCGCCAGGACCCCAAGATGATCAACGGCTCGCGGCGCGCGCGCATCGCCCGCGGCTCGGGGGTCTCGGTCACCGAGGTCAGCAACCTCGTCACCCGCTTCTTCGACGCCCAGAAGATGATGAAGCAGGTCGCCGGGGGCATGGGCATCCCCGGCATGCCCGGCGGACGCAAAGGCAAGGCCGCGCAGAAGAAGCCGAAGAAGGGGCGCAGGGTCAGCGGCGACCCCCGCAAGGCCGCCCTCGGCAAGGCGGGCGCGGCCGGCGGAGGGTCCTCGACGCCGCCGCAGCTCCCGCCGGGCCTCGGCGGCATCGGCGGCCTCGGCGGCGGCACGCTTCCGCCCGGGCTGGAGCTCCCGCCCGGCTTCGACCCCTCCAAGTTCCGCCTGCCCGGCCAGAAGTGACCCGCTTCCGCCGACGCCTTCGGTCCGACCGATGCGCCGGCGGGAGAGGTGGTCAGGTGTCATGAGGCGTCGATTCGGACAGGCGTCCAATCATCTGGCACAATGACATGTTGGAACACCGTGACCGTGGGTGCCCTCTCACCCCCGCGCGTCATGTTTGTCCCTCGGGCGGTCATCCCGTCGTGCCCCACTCGACGAGACGCCCGCTCACCCACGCGCGAAATCAGGAGAGACCACACCCGTGGCAGTCAAGATCAAGCTCAAGCGGCTCGGCATGATCCGCAACCCGCAGTACCGCATCGTGGTGGCCGACAGCCGCACCAAGCGTGACGGCCGTGCGATCGAAGAGATCGGCCTCTACCACCCGAAGGAGAACCCCTCCTTCATCCAGGTCGACTCCGAGCGCGCACAGTACTGGCTGGGTGTCGGCGCGCAGCCGACCGAGCCCGTCCTGAAGCTCTTCAAGCTCACCGGCGACTGGCAGAAGTTCAAGGGCGAGCCCGCCCCGCCGGCTCTGCTGGTGGCCGAGCCCAAGGCCGACCGTCACGCCATCTACGAGGCCGCCGCCAAGGAGTCGCTGTCCGGTGACACCGGCACCGGCAACGCCACCACGCAGCGCAAGGCCAAGAAGACCGTGAAGGCCGACGAGACCCCCGCCGCCCCGGCCGAGCCGGCCGCCGCCGAGGAGAAGCCGGAAGGCGAGGCCTGAGGTGCTTGAGGAAGCCCTCGAGCATCTGGTCAAGGGCATCGTCGAGCACCCGGACGACGTCCTGGTCCGCCCCCGCCGCATCCGCAGCGGGCGCGTCCTGGAGGTCCGGGTCCACCCCGACGACCTCGGCAAGGTCATCGGCCGTGGCGGCCGTACGGCCAAGGCGCTTCGCACCGTGATGAACGCCCTGGGCGACGGCAAGTACGTCCGGGTCGACCTGGTCGACCTGAACGAAGCCCGGTAACCAGACCACAGAGGCGAACCACCTCCGCACAGGGGACCCCCGGCACCCGGGCGGTCCCCTGTCGCGGTTGCGGCGTCCCCGCGGGGGCGCCGCGCCCGCCGGCCCCGTCAGGCCGGCCCCTTCAGCCCCTAAGGAGCAGCGACGTGCAGTTGGTCGTCGGCCGCATCGGCCGCCCGCACGGAATCCGTGGTGAGGTGACCATCGAAGTGCGCACCGATGACCCGGACACGCGCTTCGCCCCCGGCAGCGCCCTGGCCACCGACCCGCCGGGCGCCGGCCCCCTGGTCGTCGAGAGCATGCGCTGGCACAAGAACATCCTGCTGCTCGGCTTCGACGGCGTGCGCGGCCGCGAGGGGGCGGAGGCGCTGCGCGGCACCATGCTCGTCATCGACTCGGCGGACATCCCGCCGACCGGCGACCCCGACGAGTTCCACGACCACCAGCTCATCGGCCTGCCCGTCGTCACCACCGGCGGCGAGACCGTCGGTGAGATCACCGACGTGCTCCACCACGGCCAGGACCTGCTGGTGATCCGCCGGCGCGGCGAGGAGGTGTTCGTCCCGTTCGTCAAGGCCCTGGTGCCCGAGGTCGACCTGGTCGCGGGGCGCGTCGTCGTCGACGCTCCTCCCGGGCTGCTCGACTCCGAGGAGACCTCGTGACCGGCGCGCGGCGGGCCGCGGGGGCGTGCGGGCGGTGACCATGCGCGTCGACATCATCTCGATCTTCCCGGAGTACTTCGCCCCGCTGGAGGTCTCCCTCATCGGCAAGGCGCGCCACAAGGGCCTGCTGGACGTCCGGCTGCACCAGCTCCGCGACTGGACCCGCGACGTGCACCGCACCGTCGACGACACCCCCTACGGCGGCGGCCCCGGCATGGTCATGAAGCCCGAACCATGGGGCGAGGCCATCGACGCCGTCGTCGCGGCGGCGAGCGCGCCGCCCCGGCTGATCGTGCCCACCCCGAGCGGACGGCCGTTCACCCAGCAGGTGGCCCTGGAGTACGCCAAAGAGCCGTGGCTGCTGTTCGCGCCCGCCCGCTACGAGGGCATCGACTCCCGGGTCATGGCCGAGTACGGGGCGCGCCTGCGCCTCGACGAGGTCAGCATCGGCGACTACGTCCTGGCCGGGGGAGAGGCGGCGGTGCTGGTCATCGTCGAGGCCGTCGGCCGCCTGCTGCCGGGGGTGCTCGGCAACGCGGGCTCGGTGACCGACGACTCCTTCGCCCCCGGCGCGATGGAGGGCCTGCTCGAAGGCCCCGTCTACACCAAGCCTCCGGTCTGGCGCGGGCACGAGGTGCCGCCCATCCTGCTGTCGGGCAACCACGGGGCGATCGCCCGCTGGCGGCGGGACCAGGCGCTGCGGCGCACGGCCGCCAAGCGTCCCGAACTGGCGGCGCGGCTCGACCAGCGGGCCCTGGACCGGCGCGACCGCGAGGTCCTCGACGAGACGTCCACGGGTCCGGTCGTCCCCGAACCCCCTGAAACGCCCACGGGTCATGGCGACGCGGTCGTTCCCGAACACCCTGAAACGTCCACGGGTCGTGGCGGCGCGGTCGTCCCCGAACCCCCTGAGACGTCCTGAGGGCGACCACCTGCCGCCGGCCCTCACGTCGATCGGCCCGGTCTTCGCCCGTACCCTTCGCCCGTGCCCCTTCGTTCCGGCCGGCTGGGCTCGTCCGTCGCGCTCTGTCGCGGTCGGCTCTGTGGACGCGCTCAGCGGGCGGTCGTGTGGCCGCGCTTCGCCGTCGGCGCGGTGGTCGCGCTTCGTTTCGCTTCGAGGCGGAAGATATGGCAGACTGAATCGCTGCTGCCAACTGCCCTGTGGTTGGCGTGGCCGGCCCGGGCAGACGGCCCGGCCTTTGGACGTATCCAGCCCAGCGCTCGTGTCTTCCTCGTCGCCGTGCCTCTGGCATGGCCGGGCGGACCTCCGGGCGCTCGCTAAAATCGAGGAACCGCTGTCATGCACACGCTGATCCAGGAGCTTGAGAAGGCCTCCACACGCAGTGACGTCCCGAGCTTCCGCCCGGGCGACACGCTCGAGGTCCACGTCCGCGTCGTCGAAGGCAACCGGTCCCGCATCCAGGTCTTCAAGGGCTTCGTGCTGCGCCGGCAGGGCGGCGGCGCCCGTGAGACTTTCACCGTCCGCAAGGTGAGCTACGGCGTCGGCGTCGAGCGCACCTTCCCGGTGCACAGCCCGGTCATCGAGAAGATCGACGTCGTCACCCGCGGTGACGTCCGCCGGGCGAAGCTGTACTACATGCGCGACCTGCGCGGCAAGGCGGCCCGCATCCGCGAGAAGCGCGACGCGCTGCCCACCTCCAAGTAAGGCCGGGCGACCGCGACGGCCCGCACCCGCTCAGGGATGCGGGCCATTTCGCTGAAGTCATGCCCACTCGCACCCTGCGGCGGCGTCTCGCCGGGCGTCGGCCTTCGGGCCGGCGCCGGGTCCACTCTTGTTCGGACGCGGAGTTTCTTTGGACGTGATCCCGAGTCGGCGACCCGCCGTGGAGCGCGCATCATTTAGGCTCGACAGCGATGACTAGCGATGGCCAGGGGGCCGGCGTCCGCGCCGCCCCGTCGGGGACGAGGTAGACGTGGTCGCGGAAGACACCAAGCCGTCCGCCAAGGGCGGCAAGGATAAAAAGGGCTCGTTCTGGCGTGAGCTCCCGGTCCTGGTAGTGGTCGCCCTGGTCTTGGCGCTCATCATCAAGAGCTTCGTGATCCAGGCGTTCTACATTCCGTCGGAGTCGATGGAGAACACCCTGCTCGTCAACGACAGGGTGCTGGTCAACAAGCTCGTCTACCACACGCGCGACATCGAGCGCGGCGACATCGTGGTGTTCTCCGGGGTCGACTCCTGGGCCTCGGAGGTCGACGTCCCCGATCCGTCCAACCCGGTCGCGGGCTTCTTCCGCTGGGTCGGCACCGCCTTCGGGGTGGTCCCCGGCGAGAAGGACTACATCAAGCGCGTCATCGGCCTGCCCGGCGACACGGTGAAGTGCTGCGACGCCAAGGGGCGCATCACGGTCAACGGCGTCCCGCTGGACGAGAAGGCCTACCTGTACCCCGACGACCAGCCCTCGCAGAAGTTCTTCGAGATCAAGGTCGAGAAGGACCGCCTGTGGGTCATGGGCGACCACCGTTCGGTCTCCCTCGACTCGCGGTCCCACCAGGGTGACCCCGGTGGCGGGGCCATCCCCAAGGACAAGGTCGTCGGACGGGCGTTCGTCATCGTGTGGCCGTTCGCGCGCGCCACCACCCTGCCGATCCCCGACACCTTCAACCAGGCCGCCCTGAAGACCGTCGCCATGGCGGACGGCGCGGCGCCGCTGCTGCTGGGCTTCGCGGGGGCGTTCCCGCTGTTGGCGGTGCGCCGCCGGTGGGTCGTCCGCAGGGCCCGGGGCCGCGCCGGCTGACCCTCTCCGGCGCCCGCCTCCGCCTCCGTTTCCGCCCGCGGCTCTGACGCGGGGGGCCGGGCGCCGCGCACCGACGTCCCCCCGACCAAGACGAAGGAGACAGGGCCGCTCTCCCCGGGCCTCCCGGCGCCAGGGTGCCCCGCGATTCCGATGAGCGTCAGACAGGACAATCCGGACCCTCACGACCCGGCTCCCGCTCCGCACTCCGCCGATCCCGCCGGCCGGGGCACCGCCGAGGACGTCCCCAGGCCCGCCGAGGGCTCCGAGGACGGCCCCGGGGCCACGGACGGGGCCGGTGGCGCGGACCCAGGCGGCGGCGCGGACGAAGGCGGCGCTCCCGGCGCTCCCGGCGCTTCTGGTGCTCCCGACGCTCCCGGCGTGGCGAAGGAGAAGAAGAAGTCCGGCTGGCGCGAGTCCGTCGTCCTGGTGCTCATCGGGGTCCTCGCCGCGGTGCTGGTGCGCCTGTTCGTCCTGGACTCCTTCTGGATCCCGTCGGAGTCGATGGAGAACACCCTGCTGATCGACGACCGGGTGGTCGTCAACCGCATCACCGGCGACATCGACCGCGGTGAGGTCGTGGTGTTCACGGGCTGGGACGGCACCACGCTCATCAAGCGGGTCATCGGCGTCGGCGGCGACCACGTCAAGTGCTGTGACGCCAAGGGCCGTATCACCGTCAACGGCGTCGCGCTCGACGAGCGGTCCTACCTCAACCCGCAGGACTACCCCTCCCAGGAGAACTTCGACATCACCGTGCCGAAGGGCCGGCTGTGGCTGATGGGCGACCACCGGGCCGCCTCGGAGGACTCCCGCGCGTTCATGAAGAACCGGTACCACGGCACGATCTCCACCGGCGACGTGGTCGGCAGGGCCTTCGCCCTCTACTGGCCCCTGTCCCGCGTCGGCACCCTCCCCGTCCCGGAGACCTTCGCAAAGGTGCGATAACGTACCCCTCCCTTCGATTGGGGCGTAGGCTTGTGTTCATGGTCGCGCTCGCATCGCCGTTCTCCGGCCGAAGGGCCCGACCCTCACGCGGGTCCGTTCCCTCGCGGCGGGGCGCCGAGCCGCACGCCTCATGACCGTCACCTACCGCCCGCGCCCGAGCGTCGTACGGCGGGACTCCGGGCTCTACGGCTACGAGCGGGCGCTCGCGCGGCGCGGGCTGTCGCCGATCGCCGGGGTGGACGAGGCGGGCCGAGGCGCCTGTGCCGGGCCGCTCGTGGTGGCCGCCGTGGTCCTGCGGTCCGAGATCGACGGCCTGGCCGACTCCAAGCTCCTCACCCCCGCCCGGCGCGAGGTGCTGTACGACCGCATCCTCGCCACGGCCCGGGCGGTGCAGGTCGTCGTGACACCGCCCGAGGAGATCGACACACGTGGGCTGCACAAGTGCAACATCGCCGGGATGCGGCGGGCCGTCGCCGGTCTCGGGTGTGATCTCGGGTACGTTCTGATCGACGGGTTCCCGGTGCCCGGCCTGCCCGCGCCGTCGTTGGCCGTGTGGAAGGGCGACCAGGTCTCGGCGTGCGTGGCGGCCGCGTCCATCGTCGCCAAGGTGACCAGGGACCGCATGATGACCTCGCTGGACGATCTCTATCCCCAGTACGGCTTCGCCGAGCACAAGGGATACGTCACGGCCGGTCACCGGCGCGCTCTGGCCGCCCACGGCCCCAGCCCGCATCATCGATTCTCCTTTGTGACGGTGAACTCGGTGGTGCGGTCAGGAGCGGGTGGCGAGATAGGCGACAATGAATTGGGGGCCGGTGTCCTCTGATGGGCGGCACCGGGGGAGGAAGGGAAGTGGAGGACCGGGATGAGCGCAGAGGATCTCGAGAAATACGAGACCGAGATGGAGTTGCAGCTCTACCGGGAGTACCGCGATGTGGTCGGTCTCTTCACCTACGTCGTTGAGACCGAGCGGCGCTTCTACCTGACCAACTCCGTCGATCTCGACGTCCGCACGGCGGAGAACGGCGATGTCTTCTTCGACGTCAAGATGCAGGACGCCTGGGTCTGGGATATGTACCGCCCTGCCCGCTTCGTCAAGAATGTCCGAGTAGTCACCTTCAAGGACGTCAACGTCGAAGAACTGGCCAAGCCCGACCTCGAGATGCCCAAGGAAGGCTTCTCCAACTAACACCCGCGAACCACCGGCGAACCCCTCACCCCGCCTCCTCGGCCGCGCTCCCGCGGCCCCGGCGGGGCCACCGGCCGATTCCGGCCGCTGCCGGCCTGGCGCTGGTCGCGTCTTCCGTGCCGCGCGGGGCGATCGTCGAACCCCGGCCGCGGCGCCCAGTGCCGGCCCATCTGTCCCCACCACGCGGGGCCGCCGGCCTCCCGGCGGCCGGCGTCTGGCCGTCGACGGGGGCCGCTCGCCCTCCCCCGCGCATGGACACGCCTTTCCGTGCCGGCTCTGAGCGGGGGGCTACCGACCTCAGCACTTCAGCAGTAGGCAACTCGCTCCGTGTGCTGTCTGCGCGTCGCCTTCCTACGGCTGTACGGCCGCCGGGGATCCCGGCAGCGACTCGCGGCTGTACAGAGGCGATCCGAGGGAGGAAGAAACCTCACCTGTCTCCCGGGACCTGCGGCCGGGTCGCCTCCTGTCGATGTGACCATTGCGGCACAACGGTTCCCGGGAGGACGAGTTGACCGACGATCCCCTGCTTCCGCAGGTCGTGGCCAAGGCGCTGCGGGAGTACCGCGATGCGCTGGCCGAGCACGGAATCACCTGGGGTGAGCCCCCGATCGCGTACGTCAGGGCCATGAGCCCGTCGCGGTTCGTCGACGACGAGGCGTTCTCTCGGGCCGCCTCCGACCGCGTGCGAGCCGAGTGTCCGGACGCCACCGCCGCCGAGCAGGAGGCCCTCCTGCGCGAGCTGGACTTCGACGAGGTGCTCAGGGACGCGCTCCACGGAGAGCCGCTCGATGGGAGGCCGATCAATGGATCGCTCGACGAAAAGCCGCTCGACGGGAAGCCGCTCGACGGGAAGCCTCTCGACGGGAAGCCGCTCGACGGGAAGCCGCTCGACGGGAAGCCGCTCGGCGGGGACCTGCCCGATGGCCTGGCCGTGCTGCGGCTCACGCACGGAGGCCATCGGCTGGACGGCCGGCCGCGCACCGTGCTCGAACCGGGCGGAAGGCCACTCCCGCTGGCCCTGCTGATCGACAACGGCCGCGCGACCGAGGCCGAGATCCGCGTCGGCGGACGAGCGCACCGCGTCGCCCCCGGCGGGGCCCGGCTGGTCGAGCTCGACACCGCGACCGAGGTGACGGTCGGCGCTGAGCGGGTCGACCTGTCCGATCTGACCCGTCTCGCCCCACGGGCGCGGCTGCGGGTCCGCGCCGGGTTCCCCTGCCGGTGGAGTGTATGGAGCGCCGGCGGCCAGGGTTGGTACCCCGAGGGCGCCCCCGCCAGATACGACCACCACAACGTGCCGTACTTCCATGGCGACGACATCGCCCTCGACGTACCCGCCGAGCCCCTGACCGTCCGCGTGACCCGAGGCATGGAATACGACTCCGCGGAGACCATGATCACCCCTCGCGGGGAGACCGTGGTCGCGCCCTGCGTGGAGACGCTGGTCGAGTTGAGACCGGCGCGGGTCCACGACGCGGCGGCCAAGGGATGGTACGGCGCGGACCTGCACGTCCACCTCAACTTCGCCGGGGACGTCGTCGCCACCCCGGCGATGGCGGCGGCCATGCAGCATGGCGAGGACCTGCACGTGCTCAACCTGCTCGCCGCGAACGTCTCCGGCCGGCGCGTCTATGACCGGGAGGCGCTGGAGCACTGGGCGGGCGAGGACCTGCCGTGGTCGGACGCGACCCACATCGCCCGCATGGGCGTCGAGTACCGCAACGACATGTTCGGGCACCTCCACGCCTTCGGGCCGACCGCCCCGCCGGCCCGCTACCACAGCGGGTTCGACGGCACCGCCGACTGGCCGCCCACCAGCACGGCCTGCGAGGAGCTCCACGACCTCGGCGCGATCGTCGGCTACGCGCACTGCTTCCACTCGCCGATCGATGCCCCGGAGGACATCATCGGCACTGGACGGCCCGCCTGCACGGCGCGGATGGCGGTGGTCGACGCCGCGCTCGGCCTGGTCGACAGCATAGAAGTGCTGCACTTCTCCTCGGCCGCCGGATCGTCGGCGGTGTACCGGAGGCTGCTCGGCGCGGGCAACCGGCTGGCCGCCGTGGCGGGCACCGACTCGATGCTGTCGTTCACCCGTCAGCGGATCGAGCCGGTGGCGAGTCCGCTGGGCTGGGAGCGGACCTACGCCAAGGTGGACGGGCCGCTGACCGCCGCCTCCTACGCCGACGCGGTGCGGCGCGGACGCACGTTCGCCACCACGGGGCCCTTCCTGGAGCTCACCGTGGACGGTCACCACCCCGGGGACACGATCGACCGCGCCCTCGGCGACCGGGTGAGAGTCACGGTCAGGGTGATCGGACCAGAGGTCGAGCGACTCACGATCCGCACCGCGACCGGCATTCTCGCCGAGGGCCCGCCCGAAGACCTCACCACCGCGGATTCCACGGCCGAGTTCAGCGTTGAGTTCACCGTCGGTGAGCCCACCTACATCGTCGCCCTCGCCGAGGGCGGCCCGCACCCGCGCTCGCTGTTCACCCACGTGTTCGCGCACACCAGCCCGGTCTACGTGGACGTGCGCGGCCGGCGGGTGGCCCGGGCCGAGGACGTCCACTGGTGCCTCGAGTGGCTCGACCGGCTCGAGCGACTGATCCGAGAACGGGCACGCCTGGACACCAGTGGGCAACTCGACGACCACCTCGGCCGGATCGAAGAAGCCAGACGCGTCTATGCCGCCCGCCTGCGCCCCTGACCTTCCTCCATCCTCCACGCCCACCCCCTCAAAGATCGCCCCCACGCCAACCCCCAGTGCCGAAGCCGGTGGCGCGCTGAGTTGTGCCCTGGCCCACAGCAGCGAACTGTCGTCGTCTGTCCACAGCCCCGAAATAGCCTCAAATATCATCATTCGGGGTCGTTTCGCCGTGGCGCGGCATTGGAAATCAGCCGCGTATCAGGACATTTCTCTCCGCGCTTCGGCGTCTGTGGACGCGTACCCCACCACCAGCGGCGTGGTCTGTCCACAGAAACTCGTTCGGCGAGCCGGGCGGCAGGCGGCGTGCGCGAAGGTCGGGGCCGGAGGTGGTCCCATGGCCATGGCACACGAGCTTGGACGGCACGGCGAGCAGCTCGCCGTCGACTATCTGCGGGCGGCGGGCCTGCGCATTCTCGAGCGCAACTGGTGCTGTCCCGAGGGGGAGATCGACATCCTCGGGCGTGAGGGCCCGGTCCTCGTGGTCGTCGAGGTCAAGACCCGCTCCGGGCGCAGCCACGGCTCCGCCTTCGAGGCGGTGACCGCGGCGAAGCTGGCCAAGCTCCGCACGGTCGCGGCCCGCTGGCTCAGTGGCCAGAGCGAGTGGTTCTCCTCCATCCGCATCGACGTGATCGCCCTCGAGCGTTTCGCCGGCGAGTTCTCGATCAGGCACGACCGGGGGGTGTCGTAGATGGCCGTCGCTCGCACGCGGTGCGTCGCGCTGGTGGGCGTGAGCGGCCACGTGGTGGAGGTCGAGGCCGACGTGGGCCGCGGCATCGCCGGCGTCCACCTGATCGGCATGCTGGACACCGCGCTCAGCGAGGCCCGCGACCGCGTCCGCTCGGCCGTCATCAACAGCAGATATCCCTGGCCGGACGCACGGGTCACCATCAGCCTGTTCCCGGCCAGCCTGCCCAAGCGCGGCAGCCTGTTCGACCTGGCCATCGCGGTCGCCTTGCTCGGCGCCGCCGGGGTGATCCCCAGGCAACGCGTCGCACCGCCCTTCTTCCTCGGCGAACTCGGGCTGGACGGCTCCGTGCGGCCCGTGCGAGGCGTACTTCCCGCCGTGCTCGCCGCGGCGGAGGCCGGCGCGCAGTGCGTCGTGGTCCCCATGGCCAACGCCGAGGAGGCATGCCTGGTCCCCGGGGTCACCGTGGTGCCCGTCCTCACGCTCGCCGAGTTGGTCGAGAACCTCCGCGGCGGTGACGAGGCATGCCTCCCGGTCATGCGAGAGGCAGAGCAACCCCCGCCGGGCGCCGCCCCCGGGGCATTCGAGGGTCCGGCCCTCGATCTGGCCGACCTCGCCGGGCAGGCCATGGCCCGCCGGGCTCTGGAGGTGTGCGCCGCCGGCGGCCACAACCTGTGGATGCTCGGCCAGCCCGGCACCGGCAAGACGATGCTGGCCGAACGTCTGCCCACCCTGCTGCCACCCCTCGATCGCGACCAGGCGCTGGAGGTCACCGCCATCCACTCGGTCGCGGGCACCCTGCCGCCGGGACGCCCGCTGCTGCGGCACCCGCCGTTCATGGCGCCGCACCACACCGCCACCGTCGCGGCGATCGTCGGTGGTGGAAGCGGCGTCATCCGGCCGGGCGCCGTCTCCCTCGCCCACCGCGGTGTGCTGTTCCTGGACGAAGCACCCGAGTTCCCGGCGCGCGTGCTCGACTCGCTCCGGCAGCCGCTGGAGTCCGGGCAGGTCACCGTCGCACGGGCCATCGGCACGGTCACCTTTCCCGCCCGGTTCATGCTGGTGCTGGCCGCCAATCCCTGTCCCTGTGCCCAGCCGTCAACCCCCGAAAGTCCCTGTCAGTGCACGCCCCACCAGCGGCGACGCTATCTGGCCCGGCTTTCCGGGCCGCTCGTCGACCGCATAGACGTCAAGGTCAAGCTCACGCGATCGACCCGGCGTGAGTTGCTGTCCGACCGTCAGTTCATCGAACCGAGTGCCGTGGTGTCCGAACGGGTGGCGCTGGCCCGCGAGCGCACGCTCAAGCGGCTCGCGGGCACTCCGTGGAGATGCAACGCAGAGATCCCCACGGCGGCACTCCACGCCGACTACCGCCTCGCCGCTCCGGCGATGTCCCCCCTGTACCGCTGCCTGGACACCGGCGAACTGAGCGCCCGAGGTCTCGACCGCGTCATCCGCTTGTCCTGGACCCTCGCCGACCTTGTGGGCAAAGACCGCCCCGAGCTCCGAGATACCACCGCCGCCCTCGCGTTATGGCTGGGCACCGACTAACCCCTCCTTCCTCCTCTCCCCTCCAGAGGCCCCAATGCCCATCCCCAACCCCCTCCCGCCCTCACATCCACCCGGCGCACTCCAACCCTCCAGCCACCTCCCCGACCCGCATGACGACCCCGAACCACCAAGCCCCCAGCAACGACCGGCCACCTTCGACCCGCAGAATGCTCTCGACCCCCCGGCCCCCTTCGGCGCGCGGGTTGGTGTCGCACCGCCAGACGATCTCGCCCTGCGTGATGCCCTTGAACCGCCGGTCGCGTCCAGCGCGGGGGGTGGTGTCGCACCGTCGGATGATCTGGACCTGCGTGATGCGCGAGAACCTGCGGATGTCTTCGGCACGAGGGGTGATGTCGCGCCGCCAGGTGGCCTTGAACTGCGGAATGCCACCCAATCGCCGGACGCGGTGCGACCATCCGGCGCGCTCCAGCCGCCTGAGGCGCTCCAGTCGCGTCTCGCGCTGCCCTCACCCGCCGATCTGCCACCACCCGCCGCTGCCGAGCAACAGATCGATCTTCAGAGACCTGGGGATCTTCACCAGCCCTCCGCCTTCTGCTCTGGCAGACCACCCGTCCCGGACTCCCCTCTGTATGCGAGGCCTTTCCATGCCGACGGAGATGTCGCCCTGCGTACCACCGATGTGGAGCTCGGGTCGCGCAGCGTTGGGGGCGGCGGTTCATCGGCCACCGAAGCGACCCGAGCCGTGGATGTGCCACAAGCCGCCGGCACGCCGCCGGGAGTCGCCGCGGCATCCTCCGTGCCGGCCGAAGTCATCTCCGCGGATGCCCGGTCGCCCGCGCCGGTCACCGCGGCCCCCGCGCGGTCCCAGGCGGACACCGCCCTCACAATGCCGACCGCCGGGGACATCAGGGGGCCTTCCCGACCGCCACGTGATGGGACCGTCCTCTCATCCGTGCCCTCTGCGGAGGGAACGGTCGAGCTGTCTGTGTCGCCTGGGGGCGGAGCCGTCATCTCGGCTGTACCGGCCGGGGTCGTCAGTGGAGGCGCTGGTGAGTCCCTGGTCGGTCGGTCGTTCCCCGGTCGCCAGGGTGATTCTCCGGGGAGAGGCGGTAAGGGCACCTCCTACCAGCGTGGTCCCGGGAGGCTGGCGAGGGTCACGTTGATGCGTATCTCCGACGCGGGTGACGGTCTCATGGGCAGGCTGGTCGCCGCTTACGGGCCCGAGGGCGCGCTGGGGCAGGTGCGACGGGGGCGGCTCGATCCCTGCTTCGTCGATGAGATGGCCTCCGGCAGGAGCAGACCACCGGATGTGGACCGTCACCTCAGGGCGTGGCAGGCCAGGCTTCAGGCGGCCGATCCGCTGGCCGACCTCGACGAGGGCGAACGGCTGGGCGCACGCCTGATCGTTCCCGGAGACCTGGAGTGGCCGACCCAACTCGACGATCTCGGACCTGAACGTCCTGTCGCCCTCTGGCTGCGCGGAGACGCGGATCTCCGGTTCTCCTGCCTTCGTTCGGTGGCGATGGTCGGTTCCCGCGCGGCCACGCCGTACGGCGCTCACGTCTCGGCGGAGATGAGCGCCGACCTGTCGGAGGGGGGTTGGAGCGTCATCTCGGGAGGCGCCTATGGGGTGGACGCCGCCGCGCACCGCGGCGCCCTGGCCGGCTCGGCCCCGACCATCGCCGTACTCGCGTGCGGCATCGACATCGTCTACCCCGCCGCCAACCATGATCTGTTCGCGGCGGTACGCAGGAAGGGGGTGATCGTGAGCGAGTGCCCGCCCGGGGTCCGCCCCACCCGGCCGCGCTTCCTCATCCGCAATCGGGTGATCGCGGCGCTGTCCCGAGGCACCGTCGTCGTAGAGGCGGCTCTGCGCAGTGGAGCGTTGAACACCGCCGCGCACGCGGGCGCTCTCCACAGGCATCTCGCCGCGGTGCCGGGTCCGGTCACCTCCGAGATGTCCGCGGGGTGTCACCGGCTGATCCGCAGAGCCGAGGCCGTCTGCGTCACCTCGGCAAGGGACGTGATCGAGCTGGTCGGTGCCATCGGTGATGACCTCGCCCCCGAGCCTCGGGGACCGGTGCTGCCTCGCGACCGCCTTGATGAGGAGACTCGGGCCGTGCTGGAGGCGGTGCCGGCGAGGTCAGGAGCCGGGCCTGCGACGATAGCCGTAGCCGCCGGCGTGGATCTCGCAACCGTTCTCAGTCGCCTCGGAGCCCTGGCGGCGGCGGGATATGTCGAACGCTCAGACCGCGGCTGGCGCCTCCGCCGCATTGCTCGAAACGAGCGCTAACCCCGGCGACCTGCACCGACACCCTCCACACCGTCATATGACAGAAGATGAGGGGGCGTCCACCTTGACGCGCCTGGGCGGGGGTCGGCTCCGCTTCCGCGTGACGGGAGGCTGGTCCGGGGTGTCCGCGTTGATCGGCCTGGGGAAGGTGCTCGGCGAGGTCACGTGACGGAAGCAGTCGAGTTTCCACCTTGACCGAATGGCGCCCCCTGAAGCGTTATCTCTACCTTGAGCCGCTTCAGCTCATCTTGCTGGTCATGGTCGGGTGGGGGTGTCTGTGGGCCAGTGGGGGAGGAGTCGTACTTGGCCGTGGGCGACAAGGAGCAGTGGATCGAGGTAGCGCCACTTGTCGATCAGGCCCCAGTGCAGGCAGGGGGACGCGCAGTGGGAGGTGGGTGCTTCGACGGTGCCGATGGTCTGGCCGAGCGTCACCCTCTGTCCACGCCGGACCTTCGCGCGCACCGGTAGGTACGTCGTGCGCAGCCCGTTCGGATGCACGATCATCACCACGCCACGACCGGCGAACGGCCCCGCGTAGCCGACGATGCCGGGGCCCACCGCCCTCACCCGCTGTCCGGGGCGTACGGCGAGATCGGTTCCTCGGTGTCCGGCGAGCCACGGCCGCGCTGGGGGAGCGAAATGGCGCAACACCCTGACGTGACCCTGCACAGGCGGAACCCACCGGGCCTGATCACCAGGGGCGTCTGAGGACGCCGTTCCACCCGGCGCCGAGGGCGGCGAGGCGGCCGAGCCGGGTTGGGTGGCGAGGGGCGGCGAGACGGCCGAGGTGGGGCGGGTCGGGGACGACGGGGCCGCCGAGGTGGGCCGGGTCGTCGGGGACGGCGGGGTGGTCGAGGTGGTTCCTAGGGCCATGGCGGTGGCGGCGGTTGGGGCGACTTGCGGGTGGGGCGGGGACGCGGATGCGGCGATGACGACGGTGAGGAAGGTCAGGGCCAGGCGGGTGGTCGAAGGGCGCATGGCAGGAGACTGACCTGGAGGAGGCCGTCATGGTGTGGCTGAATCGGATTCTGTGCATAACCGCGCGAGTGCGGTGAGTACGCCGGGTCTGTGGCCGGCGTTGTGGTGGAGTCAGGGGGAGCGGTGGAGGCCAGAGAGATCATCGGTGGCCTGGCGGCGGAGGTCGGGATGGACCTGCCGGCAGTGCGTGTGGTCGGCGATGATCCGATCCTTCCCTCCGTGTTCCGGGTCGGGGCGGCCGCGGCCGCCTGCGTCGGTGCGGTGACGAGCGCCGTCGCGACGTATTGGTCGCAGAAGCCGGAGACGGTGGCCGGGGCCGCGTCGGGGGAGGTGGCGGTCGACGTGCGGGAGGCGGCGGTCGCGTTCCGGGACGAGCGGTATTTCCGCATCGACGGGACGACTCCCGAGCTCTGGGCGCCGCTGTCCGGGGACTATCGCACGGCCGACGGCGGATGGGTCCGTCTGCACTGCAACTTCGATCATCATCGGGACGCCGTGCTGCACGCGCTGGAGTCGCCCCGAGGTGCGGACAGGGCCTCCGTGGTCGCCGCTTGCGCCGGGCGCGCGGCCTTGGACGTGGAGGATGTGGTGACCCGGGCAGGGGGATGCGCGGCCGCCATGCGGAGCCGCGCGCAGTGGCGGTCGCATCCACAGGGCAGAGCCGTGGAAGAGCTCCCTCTCATCGGTCTCAGTCCCCTTGCTCGAAGTCCCGTCATCGGCTCGGTCCGGGGCGTTGAGAGCGCTATCACTGATGTGGTCAGAGGCGGTGACGGTGGTGTCCCTGGCTTGGCCCAGGGCGATGACGGTGTGGCGACCGGTTCGGCCGGGAGCGGTGACGGAGGTGCGACCGGTTCGGCTGGCGGTGATGTCATTGATCTGGTGATGGTGGTGCGATCGGTTGGGCCGGGGGCGGCAGTGATTTCACTGTTGCGGCCGGGGGAGGCGGCAGTGCGGTGACTTGCTGGGCCGGGAGCAGGGAGGCTGCGACCGGTTCGGGTCGAGCGTGGCCGCAGTGCTGCCACGGATTCGTCCGGAAGCGGTGAGAGTGGTGTCACGGGTCCGGCCCGGGGTGATCGTCGTGCTGTCACGGGTTCCATCCATAGCGATGGGAGTGCTGTCGCCGGGGCGGTTCGCAGGCCGGGGCGCGGCCGTTGGCGGGGGTGCGGGTGCTGGACCTCACTCGGGTGATCGCTGGTCCGGTCGCGACGCGGACGCTGGCGGCGTACGGGGCCGAGGTCCTGCGGGTCGGGGCGGCGCATCTGCCGGAGGTCCCGGGGCTGGTGATCAGCACGGCGCTGGGCAAGGTCGGGGCGATCGCCGGCTTGCTGCGCCGGCAGCGGGAGGGCGGGTCATGGCATGTCGAGCTGTCCCTCGCTCGTACCGCCCTCTGGCTCGACCGGCTCGGCCGGGTCGACGGCATGGCGGTCGGCGAGCCCGAGGTGGACGACCTGCTGGAGGAGATGGACGGCTCGTTCGGCACGCTCACCTACGTCCGTGCCCCTGGGGCGATCGGCGATGTCCGGCCTTTCTGGACCACGCCGCCGCCCCGGCGCGGCGAACACCTTCCCGCTTGGAGGTGAAGAGGTGGGGGCGGTCCGGTCCGGACAGGGCTCTTCACGAGGGCTGAAGTCGGTGCGTGGTAGCGAGATCTGGGCCGAGCCGGAGATGGCTTCGTGGGTGGTGGGCTTCGCCGTGGCGAGCGTTCTGCCGGCGCGCCGGTCGCAGGTGGGCGGATCTCGCCGGGAGCCTCTTGCAGGTGGTGGGTTTGCTGCCGTGGCGGGGGCGGTCAGGGAAATGGTCACACCGCCGCGGCGGGGTGATCGGGGAGGTGGCATTTAGGCCGGGATGAGCGGTGGGGTTCAGGTTGGTGGGGCGGTGGGGTTCAAGCCGGGGTGGGTGGTGGAGTTCAGGCTGGTGGGGCGGTGGACTTAGGCCGGGGTGGGGCGGTGGGGTGCGGAAAGGGCGTGGCGGAGGGGTGAGGACCAGACGAGGGACACCGCGAGGAGGACCACGAAGGCGCACGCCCACATCGTGGGACGCAGGCCGAGGAACTCGCCGAGCACGCCGCCCGCGACACCTCCCAATGTCATGACGCCGAGCGTGGAGACGGTCATGGTCGCGTTCACCCGGCCGAGCATGTCGGGCGGGGACTCGCGAAGCTGGATGGTCCCGTAGCAGACGCTGAACAGCACCGCCGCCATGCCGCTGACCGCGAAGGCGCCCATCAGCAGCGGAACCAGCACGCCGGCCGAGCCGTGGGCGGAGGCGATCGCGACGAACTCGAGGGGGAAGAGGGCGACGGCGATCAGGATGGTGCGGTCTTCGGTGAGACGGCCGGTCAGCCGGGGGGCCGTCACCGCGCCGAGCAGGCCACCGACGCCGGACGCCGCCACCAGCAGCCCGACCGCACCCGGTTGCATCCCGAGGGTCCGCACCGTGAACAGGACCAGAAGCGCCATCTGAGCGGCCGAGGCGAAGTTGATCAGCACTCCCGCGCCGATCAGCGTCCTCAGTGTGCCGTGCCTCATGACGGTCAGCATGCCTTCGCGCGTGTCCCGCAGAAGGCTCGTCCGGGTGCCGATGGTCGCCTCCGCCGCGGCGTCGGTCTCGATCTCGATGCTGGTATCCGTCCCTCTCGTGGTGTCACGCATGAACTTTGTCGCGGTGGCGCCGCTGGTGGTGCCGGAGGCGGCGCTGCTCCTGGTGCCGGCGCTGTCCCTGCTGTGCGAGGCGGTGGCGGTGCTCATGGCGCCGGAGGCGGTGCTGGCGCTTGTGGCGGTGCTGTCGCTCGCGGCGGTGGAAGACGTGCTCTCGGGGGTGGTGAGGGACGTGCTCCCGGAGGTTGTGGCGGTTTCGGGGGATCGGAGGGAGTGGAGGAGGAGGGCCGAAACGGCGAACGACGCCGCGTCCGCGACCAGGGCCAGTGGGGCGGTGATCGCCTGAACCAGCAGGCCGGCCAGTCCCGGGCCGCAGATGCCGGCGGTCGAGTAGACCATCTGGAAGCCGGCGATCGCCGCCGTGCGCTGCTCGCGCGCGACGACGCTGGGCAGGTGCGGGAACCAGACCGCCCGGTAGAAGACCGAGCAGGTGCCGACCACCAGGGCGACCGTGATCAGCCAGGGCACCGTCAGCAGGCCGGCCAGCCAGCCGAGCGGCACGGTGAGCACGGCGGCTCCCGAGACGACTTCGCACAAGACCAGCAGGGGACGGTGCCGGCGGAGCCGGTCGGCGTACGCGCCGGCGGGCAGGCCGATGAGCAGGTACGGAAGTGACGTCGCGGCCGTCAGCAGGCCCATCTGGACCGGAGTGGCGTTCAGCAGAGCGGCGGCGGTGAGGGGGACGGCCAGGCGGGAGACCTCGGTGCCGGTCTCGGACACCGCACGGGCGGACCACAGCAACCGGTAGTCCCGTTGCCGTCGGAGGGGGAGAAGCTCGACCATGAATATGAAAGTAATGCTTCACAACTCTGAAAGCCACCCTTCATGGATGGCGGATTCCGCGGAGTTCCGACCTGAGCCGGGTCGGATGGAGACGGCGGAGGTCCGGGATGCGCGGCTCGGCGGGTGGTGAGGGGTGCACGTTGGTGGTCATGGTCATGCTGGCCATGAAGGCGAAGGCGGGGCGTTGTAGGGTGCCGCGCCCGGCGGGGACGTCGTGGGCGTCGGGCTCGGCGGGTCGTGAAGGGTGCACGGTGGCGGTCATGGTCATGCGGGGCATGAAGGCGAAGGTGGGGGCGTTCTAGGGCATCGCGCCCACGGGGGCGCCGTGGGCGTCGGGCTCGGCGGGGGCAGGGGCGGGGCGGTGGGGGTGGGGACGCATTACGGTTCGTTGTATGAGTCAGCGGAACCATCTGGTCGAGGACCCGCGGGCCATGCGGGCGCTCGCGCATCCGGCCAGGCTGGCGATCCTCGGCCGGCTTCAGACGGAGGGGCCCGCGACGGCGACCGAGTGCGCGCGGGTGGCCGGGCTGTCGCCCAGCGCGTGCAGCTACCACCTGCGCATGCTGGCCAAGTACGGGTTCGTCGAGGACGCGCCCCCGCGCGGCGACGGCAGGGAACGGCTGTGGCGCGCCCCGCACCGGGGGATCACCATCTCCGAGCCCGACGAGTTGACCTCCGAACTCGTCGAGGCCAAGAACGTGCTCTCCAGGACCGTCGTCGACCAGATGGTGGAGGAGACGTTCCGCTACTTGGAGTCCAGCGCGCGCGAGTCGAAGCAATGGCGGCAGGCGGCGCTGCTCGCCCACATGCTGCTTCGGGTCAACGCCGAGGAACTCGCCGAGCTCGGTGAGCGGGTGACCGCGATCCTCGAGCCCTATCTCTCCAAGTCGCGCTCCCCGGAGGAGGCTCCGCCGGACGCCCGTCTGATCAGGGGGATCGTCCACCTCTTCCCGCACTCGCCCGCTCCCTGACACGCGACGGGGTCCGGGACGCCTGGGGCGGGACCGAGTTCGATGTCCCTGGCGCAGGGTTCGGTGGGTGTCTTGCGGCGTGGGGTTCGCTGATCGGGGGCGTCCGCCTCTTCCGGTATTCGGCCGTCCCGTGGGGGGGATGGGGTCCGGGCGCCGTGGGGTGGCACCGGGTTTGATGTCCCTGGCGCAGGGTTCGGTGGGTGTCTTGCGGCGCGGGGTTCGCTGATCAGGGGGTAGTGGCTATTTCCCGCGCTCGGCCGTTCCCTGGCGGGGGGCGGGGCCGGGCCCCTGGGCGGGACCGAGCTGGATGGTCCGTGCGCGAGGTGGGCGCGGTGGCTTCCGGTGCGATGTCTGCGTTCTGTCTCTCTGGCGCAGGGCCGGGGGGCCGCCTGGCGCGGGGCCGGGTCGACGCGCTCGACGGAGGGCCATGCCGTGTCGCCGAAGAGGAAGCCTGTGCGGTGGGCTGGGGGCGGCCGGGTTCCGGGTACACTTTTGGTGGCTCGCCAAGCGGGCCGACTTCGCACGCCCACAGGCGATTCGTCCTCTCGGTCCGGGTCTCGACTCGGATGGGACGACTCAGGGCGTCAGGGCGGGAGCCATGCGCTTCCGCGGACAACCGAGAAACGCGCCCCTGCGGCGCTCTACCCAGGAGGACCATCACTCATGGCCCCCGTCGTCACCATGCGGCAGATGCTCGAGAGCGGCGTCCACTTCGGGCACCAGACCCGGCGCTGGAACCCGAAGATGAAGCGCTTCATCCTCACCGAGCGCAACGGCATCTACATCATCGACCTGCAGAAGTCGCTGGCCTTCATCGACCGCGCCTACGACTTCGTCAAGGAGACCGTCGCCCACGGCGGCACCATCCTGTTCATCGGCACCAAGAAGCAGGCCCAGGAGGCCATCGCCGAGCAGGCCGCGCGGGTCGGCATGCCCTACGTCAACCAGCGCTGGCTGGGCGGCATGCTCACGAACTTCTCCACCGTGCACAAGAGGCTTCAGCGTCTGAAGGAGCTCGAGGAGCTCGACTTCGACAACGTGGCAGGCTCCGGGCTCACCAAGAAGGAGCTCCTGATGCGCCGCCGCGAGAAGGACAAGCTCGAGCGCACCCTCGGCGGCATCCGTGACATGGCCCGCGTCCCGAGCGCCGTGTGGGTCGTCGACACCAAGAAGGAGCACATCGGGATCAGTGAGGCTCGCAAGCTGAACATCCCGGTCGTCGCGATCCTCGACACCAACTGTGACCCCGACGAGGTCGACTACCCGATCCCGGGCAACGACGACGCGATCCGCGCCGTCAGCCTGCTCACCCGCGTGGTCGCCGACGCCGTCGCCGACGGTCTGATGGCGCGTGCCGGCGCGACGACCCGCGGCGACGACAAGCCCGCCGCCGTCGCCGAGCCGCTGGCCGAGTGGGAGCGCGAGCTGCTCACCCGCTCGGACGAGGAAGCCGCTTCGGAGGCTCCGGCCGAGGCCGCCGCCCCGGAGGCCGCTGAGGCCCCTGCCGCCGAGGCCGAGGTCGCCGAGACCGCCGAGACCGCCGAGACCGAGACCGCTGAGGCCGCCGAGACCGCCGAGGCCCCCGCCCAGCAGGACGCCGAGGCCGCTCCGGCCGCCCCCGCCGCCGAGGCCGAGGGCACCGAGCAGCAGGGCTGAGACCCCGTCAGGCCGTACGGGCACGGCGCCGTACGGCGAGCAATGCTCTTCACGGGTGGGTGTGCCTCACAGGGCGCACCCACCCGATCCACGACGACTCGACGAGGAAAGACAATGGCTTCCGTGAACATGGCCGACGTCAAGCGGCTTCGTGAGCTGACCGCCGCCGGCATGATGGACTGCAAGAAGGCCCTGGAGGAGTCGGAGGGCGACTTCGACAAGGCCGTCGACATCCTGCGTGTCAAGGGCGCCAAGGACGTCGGCAAGCGCGAGGCGCGCACCGCCTCCAACGGCCTGATCGCCGTCAAGCACGAGGGCGAGTCCCTCGCGGCGCTGCTCGAGCTCAACTGCGAGACCGACTTCGTCGCCAAGGGCGACCGCTTCCAGGAGCTGGCCGCCCGGGTCGTCGAGCACATCCTCGCCACGCGGCCGGGCGACGTGCCGAGCCTGCTGGAGTCCGACCTGGACGGCAAGAGCGTCAAGGAGCACCTCGACGAGGCCAACGCGGCGCTCGGCGAGAAGATCGAGATCCGTCGTTTCGTCGTGCTCGACGGCGGCTTCGTCGCCTCCTACATGCACAAGACCGACCCGCAGCTTCCCCCGGCCGTGGGCGTCCTGGTGCAGCTCGACACCCCGAACGCCGAGCTGGCCAAGGACATCGCGCAGCACACCGCCGCGATGGCCCCCAAGTACCTCAGTCCCAACTCCGTCCCGGCCGACGTGATCGAGAAGGAGCGCACGGTCTTCGAGCAGATGACCCGCGAGGAGGGCAAGCCGGAGGCCGCCATCGGCAAGATCGTCGATGGTCGCATCAACGGCTGGTACAAGGACTTCACCCTCCTGGAGCAGGCGTTCGTCAAGGACAACAAGAAGACCATCGGCAAGCTCGCGGCCGAGGCCGGGGTGAAGGTCCTGGGCTTCGCCCGCTACAAGGTCGGTCAGGCATAGGCTTAGCCCCGAGAGGGACCTGACCAGCTCATCATCACCACCGAGGAGGCCGCCGTCGTGCAGGAGAACCATCGATCCGCTACGCCGGCGGCTTCGTCGTACGACGGGCCGCTCCGCTGGAAGCGCGTCATGCTGAAGTTGTCGGGCGAGGCGTTCGCGGGCGCCGAGCCGCTGGGCATCGACCCGGTGGTGGTCGCCAAGCTCGCCGACTCCGTCGCCGAGGCCGTGCGCGAGGGCGTGCAGGTCGCGGTGGTCGTCGGCGGCGGCAACATGTTCCGCGGCGCCGCGCTGTCCGAGCGCGGCATGGACCGCGCCCGCGCCGACTACATGGGCATGCTGGGCACGGTCATCAACTGTCTCGCCCTGCAGGACTTCCTGGAGAAGCGCGGCGTCGAGACGCGCGTGCAGACGGCCATCACGATGCAGCAGGTCGCCGAGCCGTTCCTGCCCCGGCGCGCCATCCGCCACCTCGAGAAGGGGCGGGTGGTCATCTTCGGCGCCGGCCTCGGCTCGCCGTTCTTCTCCACCGACACCTGCGCCGCGCAGCGCGCGCTCGAGGTCGGTGCGGAGGCCGTGCTCAAGGGCACTCAGGTCGACGGGGTCTACGACTCCGACCCGCGCAAGAACCCCGATGCCGTCCGCTTCGACCAGCTCGACTACAGCGAGGTGCTGACGCGGGGCCTTGGAGTCATGGATGCCACCGCGATCAGCCTGTGCATGGACAACGGCCTGCCCATCGTGGTCTTCGACCTGATGGGCGAAGGGAACATCCTGCGGGCTGTCCGCGGTGAGAAGATCGGCACGCTGGTGAGTCCGGCAGGGAAATAGGGAGCCGCTGTGATCGACGAAACCCTCTTCGAAGCCGAGGAGAAGATGGACAAGGCGGTCGCGGTCGCCAAGGAGGACTTCGCGGCGATCCGCACCGGCAGGGTCAGTCCCTCGATGTTCAACAAGATCAATGTCGACTACTACGGGTCGCCGACCCCGGTGCAGCAGCTGGCCTCGTTCCACGTCCCCGAGGCCCGCATGGTCATCATCCAGCCCTACGACAAGGGTTCGATGAGCGCCATCGAGAAGGCGATCCGTGACAGCGACCTCGGGGTCAACCCCGGCAACGACGGCGCGGTGATCCGGGTGGTGTTCCCCGAACTGTCGGAGGAGCGCCGCCGGGAGTACATCAAGGTCGCCAGGAACAAGGCCGAGAGCAGCAAGGTCTCGGTGCGCAACATCCGCCGTCACGCCAAGGAGACCCTCGACAAGATGGTCAAGGACGGCGACACCGGTGAGGACGAGGTGCGGCGGGCCGAGAAGGAGCTCGACGACCTCACTCAGAAGCACGTCGCCAAGATCGACGAGCTGCTGAAGCACAAGGAGTCCGAGCTGCTCGAGGTCTGAGCAGGACGGCGGTTCACAGGTCAGGTTGGGGCGCTTCCACTCCGGTGTTGGCCGTGGGGGAGCGCCCTTGCCTCGTTCGACGCCCATCGCGCCCCCTCCCCGCCTCGCGGCGGCGCCGGCGGGAACGGGCGGCCGAGCGTGGTCGTGCCAGGAGAGTTGGGATCACTGTGGAAGGTACGGCGGCGGACGGTACCGAGCCGGCCGGCGGCCAGAGGCCCGACGAGCGTCCGTCCGCGCCTCCGGGCGCCGCACATCGGAACGCCACCGCCGAGGCCGCGGGCTCCGCGCAGGACCTCGGGCCGCAGGGCCCGCGCCCGGCCGGCGAGCCCGCCGGTGGTTCGCAGGGTGGTGGGCGGCCGAAGGGCATTCGTACCGGGCGTAATCTGCCCGCCGCGATCGGGGTGGGCGTCGTCCTCGGGGCGCTCGTGCTGGTGTCCCTCTACACCGTCAAGGCGCTGTTCCTGCTGGTGGTCCTGGCCGCGGTGGGCATCGGCGTCGTCGAGATGGCCCGCGCGCTCGCCACCCGCGACGCCCAGGTGCCGATGCCGACCGTACTGACCGGCCTGGTCGCCATGCTGGCGGGAGCATATTGGGGCGGCACGATCTGGCTGCTGGGCGCCTTCACGCTGACGGTGCTGGTCCTGCTCGTCCAGCGCATGCTCAAAGGCGCCGAAGGGTACGTCCGCGACGCCTCCGCCGGTGTGCTGACCGCGGTGTACCCGGCGCTGATCGCCGGGTTCGTGCCGCTCATGCTGAGCCATGAGGATGGCGCGGACCGGGTGGTGATCTTCGTCGCCGTCACCGTGTGCAGCGACATCGGCGGCTACTTCGCGGGCATCCTGTTCGGCAAGCACAAGATGTCGATCATCAGCCCGAAGAAGACCTGGGAGGGTTTCGCCGGGTCCGTGCTCGCATGCGTGCTGTGCGGGGCGCTGCTGGTGCGCTTCCTCCTGGAGGGCCAGCTCTGGCAGGGCGCCGTTGTGGGGGCGGTGGTCGCCGTGTGCGCCACGCTGGGCGACCTCGTCGAGTCGGTGATCAAGCGCGATCTCGGCATCAAGGACATGGGGAACGTGCTGCCGGGCCACGGCGGGCTGATGGACCGCCTGGACTCGCTGCTCGCCACGCTGTTCCCCGTCTGGCTGCTCCTGGCGATCTTCATCCCCTCCTGACGGCCCGCCGTCAGGGGACGCGTGCGGACAGCGGCAGCGCCTGGTGGCCGTGCTCGGCCACGGCGTGCAGCTCCTGTTCGGTGACCGGGGCGAGCCAGAGCCACCGCACCTCGTCGCCGCTGAAGGCGAACCCCGACAGATCGGGCAGCCCCGGCACGGCGTCGATCAGCACCACCCCCTGGTAGGCGGGTCCGAGCGGGAACGACGCCGCCTCGCGGTACCAGCGCGCCGTGTGGCCGTGCCCGAGCCAGGTCACCGAGTGCCACGGGTAGCGCGCCAGCCACAGCAACAGCTGCGCCGCCTCGGTCGCCTCGCTCCGCGTGGCGACCGCGAGCTCGATGCGCGCGTGGGTGTCCGGCCGGTCGTACTGCTCGACGGTGGGCATGCGCTGGCAGCTCATCCCCACGGTGGACAGCACGGTGTATCCGTCCTGCGGGCGTTCGGTGATGCCCACGGCCGGCAGCCGGTCGCCGCCGACGTCCCAATATCGCGCGGCCGGGCCGACGCGGGCGTCCAGGTGGCTCATCACGAACTGCTGGAACGACGGCCAGGCGGCGTCGCCGTGCCGCCATTCCCAGTACGAGCGGGCTTTGGCGATGCGCGGGGCCAGCCCTTCGAGGGCCTCGGCCAGCGGCCAGGCGAACGGAGACTCGCTGACGACGTCCCTGGCGTAGCCGGGCATGCCGCGTTCGAGGTCGGCCCACCCGGGAATGACGGCCAGCAGGTCGCCGTTGCGGTACAGGGCGGCGCCGTCGCCCTCCTCGAACCACAGCACTTCGAGCTCCTCCGCCGTGAACGGCGGGGTGCCCTCGGGGACGCGGGTGGTGCCGAGCGGCATGACGGGGGTCTGTCCGGACTCGATGCGCACCAGATCGACCGAGGAGGGTGCGGGGCCATGGTTGGCGAGCCACACGGCTCCGTGGATCCCGCCTTCGGCGTCGCGCAGGTAAGCTACCGAGGACAGCCCGTCGTGTTCGACGGTCACCACGCGGCTACCGTAGGGGCTGGTGTCGGTGAGGACGACATCGGTGGTGCCCAACGCATATCCGCCTTTCCGGTGAACGTCTCCCCGTTCGGCCGACGATCGCAATAGATCACACGGAATGGCTGTCCGCTGCAGCTTCCGGCAAACCGTTAAGAGAAGGACATGTCCGCCGAGCTAACCTTTGTCGCCCCCCGACGGGCGAAGCCGTCACGCCACCTGGCCGACCTGTCCATGGCGGAGCGCCGCACGGCCGTCGCCGAGCTGGGCGAGAAGCCCTTCCGCGCCGACCAGTTGTCCCGGCACTACTTCGAGCGGCTGACCACCGACCCCGAGCACATGACCGACCTGCCGGCGTCGTCGCGCGACCAGCTCGTGACGCGCCTGATGCCGAATCTGCTGACCTCGGTGCGCGAGATCACCTGTGACGAGGGCATGACCCGCAAGACGCTGTGGCGGCTGTTCGACGGGGCGCTGGTCGAGTCGGTGCTGATGCGCTACCCCGACCGCGTGACGATGTGCGTGTCGTCCCAGGCCGGGTGTGGCATGAACTGCCCGTTCTGCGCCACCGGGCAGGCCGGCCTGACCCGCAACATGTCCACGGCCGAGATCGTCGAGCAGGTCGTGTCCGGTGCCCGCGCCCTGGCCAGGGACGAGGTGCCCGGCGGGCCCGGGCGGGTGAGCAACATCGTCTTCATGGGCATGGGCGAGCCGCTGGCCAACTACAAGGCCGTGATCGGCGCCGTGCGCCGCATCGTCGATCCCGCTCCCGAGGGCCTCGGCATCTCCGCTCGTGGCGTGACCGTCTCCACGGTCGGGCTGGTGCCCGCCATCGACAAGCTCGCGAACGAGGGGCTGCCGGTGACGCTGGCGGTCTCCCTGCACGCCCCCGACGACGAGCTGCGTGACACGCTGGTGCCGGTCAACACCCGCTGGAAGGTCGGCGAGGTGCTGGACGCCGCCTGGAAGTACGCCGCCACCACCAAGCGGCGCGTCTCCATCGAGTACGCCCTGATCAAGGACATCAACGACCAGGAGTGGCGGGCCGACCTGCTCGGCCGCCTGCTCAAGGGCAAGCTGGTGCACGTCAACCTGATCCCGCTCAACCCGACCCCCGGCTCCAAGTGGACGGCCTCCCGCCCGGAGGACGAGCGGGCCTTCGTCCGCCGCCTGGAGTCGCACGGCGTGGCGGTCACCGTCCGTGACACCCGGGGCCGCGAGATCGACGGCGCCTGCGGCCAGCTCGCGGCCGCGCCGGAGGCCTGAGGTCACATATACCTGATCGTGTTCGCCAGCAGCGCGAGCAGGAGCAGGGTGCCGGCGCCGATGACGACCATGCGCCAGAACGCCGCCCACGCGGCCGACTTGGCGCCGGGGATCTTGCCGGCGGCGTCGGCGGCGGCCTTCGCCGCCTTGCCCCAGCCCGCCCAGGTGTCGAGCGCGCGCTGGAAGTTGCGGCCGACGATGAACAGGATCGTCGCGATGACGATGATGATCAGAATGCGGCCGTCCGAACTTTCCATGGCGTACTCCCGCGGGGACGATTCCTGGCCCAGGTATGCCGAATTTATGGCAAACGCCTTCGCCGTGTGGGCGAAAGCCGGCGAGGACATCGGCCCAGGTCCGCTCGGCAAAGTAGCCATATACTGAAATATGCTCTTCATTCAGGTGAAGGCTTGCTTATCGGTTGATCTACGGATAATTGCCGTCATATCCGCCATATTCTGGCCGTCAGGTGAAGAGCCGAGAACTCATCGCCCTGTCCGCCGGACGGCGCGGCGGGAGTGGTAAGACTGGTGCCGACCGTGAGACGTGATGGGCGGGAGCGCGCGGCTGTGCAGGATGACGGGAAGACGGCCGGGCGGGCCGTGGACATCTACACCGACGGCGCGTGCAGCGGCAATCCAGGGCCCGGCGGCTGGGGGGCGGTGCTGCGCTACGGCCGCACCGAGAAGGAGATCTTCGGCGGCGAGGCCGGCACCACCAACAACCGCATGGAGCTGATGGCCGCCATCATGGCCCTGGAGAGCCTCACCCGGCCGGTCACCGTGCGCCTGCACACCGACAGCACCTACGTGCGCAACGGCATCACCCAGTGGCTGCGGAGCTGGAAGCGCAACGGCTGGCGGACGGCCGGCAGGCAGCCGGTCAAGAACGTGGACCTGTGGCAGCGGCTCGACGCGGCCGCCGCCCGGCACACCGTCGAGTGGCTCTGGGTGAAGGGCCACTCCGGTCACCCCGAGAACGACCGCGCCGACGCGCTGGCCCGCCGCGGCGCCGAGCAGGCCCGCGCCGATCAGGGCGCCCCGCACCCCGCCTGACGGGTCCCCGCGCGGGAGGGGGCGTGAGAAAACATCCTTAATGCGGCTTTTTGCGTAGTTCGCTGGACGACCCGCTGGGAACCTCGGAGCAACTCACACCGATCGTCCGAGGAGGCCGACATGCGCGCCCTGATCCCCGCCGGCCCCCGCCAGTTCGTCGCGGCCTTCGTCGAAGGGCTGCGGGTCATCGCCCGCCACACCCGCGCCTCGCGCCGAACCGGCCGAGACCGGAGGGCGCGAGGGGTTGAGGCGTCACGGGGCACGGAATGATGGCAGCGAGTCAACCGGACGGCCGACGGGAGCCACGCATGCGCATCGGTGTTGTCTTTCCCCAGACCGAGATCGGCTCGGACGCCGGCGCGGTGCGGGCGTACGGGCAGGCGGTCCAGGAGCTCGGCTACCGGCACGTGATGGCCTACGACCACGTCGTCGGCGCCGACCCCGAGGTGCACCGCGACTGGCGCGGCGTGTACGACGTGCACACCACCTTCCACGAGCCGATGGTGCTGTTCGGGTTCCTTGCCGCGCTCACCTCGCTGGAACTGGTCACCTCCATCATCATCCTGCCGCAACGGCAGACGGCCCTGGTGGCCAAGCAGGCGGCCGAAGTCGACCTGCTCACCTCCGGCCATTTCCGGCTGGGCGTTGGCCTGGGATGGAACGCGGTCGAGTACGAGGCCCTCGGACAGGACTTCGCCGTCCGCGGCAGGCGCGTCGAGGAGCAGGTGGGCCTGCTGCGCCGGTTGTGGACCGAGCGCACCGTCACCTTCCACGGCGAGTACGACCGGATCACCGGGGCGGGTCTCGCGCCCCTGCCGGTGCAGCGGCCGATCCCCCTGTGGTTCGGCGCGCAGTCGCCCCCGGCCTATCGGCGCGCCGGACGGCTGGCGGACGGCTGGTTCCCGCAGATGGGTCCCGGGCCGAGGCTGGTGGAGGCCAAGGCGGTGGTCGACGAGGCCGCGCTGCGGGCGGGGCGCGACCCCTCCACTCTGGGCATGGAGGGACGGGTGAGCTGGCAGGGCGACCCGGAGGAGGTGGCCGGCCTGGCCCGCCAGTGGCGGGAGGCCGGCGCCACGCACATCGCCGTCAACACCATGAACGCGGGCCTGGCGGGGGTGGACGGACACCTCGCGGCGCTGGAGACCGTCGCCGCGACGCTCGGACTGCGCGAGGTCAGGCCCGGCAGATGATCTCGCCGTGGACGACGGTGAACCAGGCGTCCTCGTGAGTTCCCCACTCCTGCCAGGCCTCGCTGATGCGTTGAAGGTCGCTCCGCGTGGCGCCGTAGGCCAGGGCGTGGTCGGCGAAGGCGGAGGCGACGACCCGTTCGGCCCACAGGCCGCTCCACCAGGCGCGGTCCGCCGGGGCGGCGAAGCACCAGACCGACGCGGTGGCGGTGACGTCGGTGAAGCCGGCCTGGCGTGCCCATGAGAGCAGCCGCCGACCGGCGTCGGGCTGTCCGCCGTTGGCCGCCGCGACCCGCCGGTACAGCTCGCGCCACTCGTTGAGCACCGGCGACTCCGGATACCAGGTGAAGGTGGCGTAGTCGGAGTCGCGGGCCGCGACCAGCCCTCCGGGGCGGCAGGCCCGGCGCATGGCGGCCAGGGCGCCGACGGGGTCGGCGACGTGCTGCAGCACCTGATGAGCGTGCACCACGTCGAACGAGCCGTCGGGATGGTCCAGGTCGTACAGGTCGCCGGTCTGGAAGGTGAGGTTCGTCAGGCCGGAGGATGCGGCCGCGTCCCTGGCCTGGGCGACGATGCTCTCGCTGGTGTCCATCCCGACGACGCGGCCGGGGGCGACCAGGTGGGCGAGGTCGGCGGTGATGGTGCCCGGGCCGCAGCCGACGTCCAGCAACGACATCCCGGGCCGCAGGTGCGGCAGCAGGTAGGCGGCGGAGTTGGCCGCCGTCCGCCAGGTGTGGGAGCGGAGCACCGACTCGTGGTGCCCGTGGGTGTAGACGGCGCGTGGTGCCGGCATGTCGATCAGTCTCCTCGGTAGCGCGATACCCGGAGACTATGCGGTCATCCACATCGTGAACATATTCGTCTTGCATCGCGAGACAAGATGACGTCGCGCCGGCGGTGAAGCAGGTGGCGGCAGGCGAGCGCACGAGTACGCCGGGCATGCCGGTCAGGCCGCTCGCCACGGTGACGTGGGCGGTGCGGGCGTGAGGGGCTGGTGGCTAGGGCCGGGTGCGGCGCAGGCGGATGTAGGCGGCCAGGGCCAGCGCGCACCAGAAGGCGGTGATGACGGCCAGCTCCGGCAGATGCCCGCCCAGGAAGCCGGGCCGTCCGGCGGCGCGCATCCAGCCGATGATCGGGACGGTCAGCCAGGCGATCGGGGCGAGGCTGACCAGCAGCATCGCCACGTACCCGCCGAGCAGGGCCAGGGCCGAGACCCCCGGGTCGGGCAGGATCGGGCGGCTGGTCAGCGCGCCGAGGGCGGTGCCGGTGACCAGCGACAGCACGTGCAGCGCGAGCCCGCCGAGCAGCACGACGGCGCCGGGTGTCCCGGTGAAGCCGATGGCCAGCGGGACGGCCAGGGCGAGCGCGGCCAGCACGGCGTTCACGGCCGCCGAGGCGGCCAGGCCGCCCGCCACCTCGCGTCCGGGGCGCCCGGCGGCGGTGGCGGAGATCAGTCGTTGCACGTCCGGCTCGGCGTCGAGCAGCCCGCGCGCCGCCCAGGCGAAGACGGGGACGAGCAGCGCCGCCGAGTCGGCGTAGGAGGACAGCTCCGTCCCGGGCGCCACCCGCACGGAGTACAGCACGATCATGATGGCCAGCAGCCCGGCGAACGGGTGGAGGACGCGGTGTGACCGCACGTAGGTGGCGATCTTGAACTGGGTGAGGGAGACCGTGGCTCTCATCGCGCCTCGCTTCCGGCGTGCGGCAGGGGGCGGACCACGGCCGGGTAGCCGTCGGCCCGGAGCTTGCGGACGACCGCCTCGGCCTCGCCGGCCTCCACCGCGATCTCGATGACGACGGTCGCGGCACTCATGGCCCCGGACGGGACGCCGGCAGGCGCGACCGGCGGGGACGGGGCGCCGGCAGGCGTCACAGATGGCGACGGTGAGAGTGTGGCCGGCGGGGACGGCGCGTCCGCCGTTGCGGCCGGCGTGGGGAAGGCGTCGGCGGAGGCGACACGTGGGGACGGTGTGCTGGTGGACGCGGTCGGCGGGGACAGGGCGCCGGCGGCGGTGGAGAGGGTGTCGGACGGGGCGTCGTGGCCGAGGGGGCGGACCGTCCGGTCGCCCACGTGCAGGCGCAGGACGCCCCGGTGCCCGGCCAGGCCGTTCTGGTGGTCGCTGACCACGACGATGCCGCCCGTCGCCACGACCTCCTCCATGATGGCCGGCAGCTCGGCGCGGGCCTGCGCGTCCAGTCCGGAGAACGGCTCGTCGAGGATGAGCAGGCCCGGCGGGGCCAGCAACGCCTGCGCCAGGCCCACCTTGTGGGCGCTCCCCTTGGACAGGTCGCCGAGGGGCACTTCCAGCAGCGCCGCCATGCCCAGGCGCTCCACCCACGGGTCGATCGCCGTCGGGGTGAGGCCGCGGACGCCGGCCATGCGGGCCAGGTAGGCGGCCACCGTGAACGGCTGCTCGACCGGGAAGATCTCCGGCGCGTACCCGACGACCGGCGGGCGGCCGGTGACGTGGCCCTGCGTCGGGGGCGTGGTGCCCGCGAGCAGTCTCAGCAGTGTGGACTTGCCGGCGCCGTTGCGCCCCGTGACCTCGGCGATCGTGCCGGGCGGGAGGTCCAGGCCGACCTCGTGGAGGACCCAGGGGGCGCGACGGGCGTAGCGGAAGGAGAGGTTCGCGAGCCGCATAGGTCGGCAAGCCTACCGGTCGGCGGCTAACTTCCTGGATTTCCCCATGTCATACGTTCAGAATGGTAAAGGAGGGAAATAATGGCCGGGGTGTGAACCTGGAGGATGTGGCGTGAACCGCTTTCCCCGCGTGCTCGGCGTGCGGACCGGCTATGACCCTGACCAGGTCGACGCGCTTATTCAGCGCATTGAGGCGACCCTCGGCCGCGGCGTCCTGGACGGCCCGCCGATCACCGCCGAGGAGATCCGCTCGGCTCGCTTCAACGCCAAATTGGGGGGATACAACGAGACGGCCGTCGATTACGCGCTCGACGCCTTCGTGATCGCGGTGGAGATCCGCGGCGATACGGCCGCGACGGGGGCTCCCGGCTCCGCGCCTTCACCGTCCGCCGCCGCTCCCGTGGCCGCGTCGCCCGCCGCCGCCGCGGAGTCCGCCTGGCCCAAGCCGGTCGCCGCCGCAGAGTCCGCCTGGCCCAGGCCGGCGGCCCCTTCGGAGTTCGCCCGGCCCAAGCAGGCCGCCCCGTCCGACCCCGCCTGGCCGAAGCCGCCCGGTCCGCCGGAGTCCACCCGGCCGAGGCCGGCGTTCGAGCCGTTCCGTCCCGCTCCGGCGTCCGGCACGCCGAGGCCGGCCTCCCTGTTCGAGCCGGCCGACCCGCTGTCCGCGCCGGCCTTCTCCGCCCCGCAGGCCGCCCCGGTGCCCGAGCCCTCCGTGGCCGCCCCGATGCCCGGGCCGTCCGTGACCGCGCCGCCGTCCGGGGCGCGGGACGGCCAGGCGACCGCGGAGGGCGCCACAAGCAGGGTGGGCGTCAAAGGCGCGAAGGGTTCCAGTGGTTCGGAGGAAGACGACGACGCGCCGACGCTGCCGGGAATGCCCAAGGTGACGGCACGCGGCCCGGCCGCGCCGGAGGCGGGGGAGGCGTCCTCCGAGCGGTCCGGGACTGGCCAGCCGGCCGCGGCCTGGCTGGAGGAGCAGGCGGCGCGGGTCGAGCGCGTGCTGTTCCGGCCCGCCCGGCTCGGAGCCGGCTACAACGAGGACGAGGTGGACGTCTTCCTCGACCACGTGGTCGCGACCCTGCGCGGCACCGGTGACCACCCGTTGACGGCCGAGCAGGTGAGGAAGGCGACCTTCTCCACCGTCGTGTTCAAGACCGGTTACGCCGTGACCCAGGTGGACGCGTTCCTCGCCGAGATCGCCGGCGTCCTGGACCGCCGCGAGGCCCTGGTCGGGGAGCAGGGCCAGCCCGTGTGACGGCGTGCGGCGGTGGCGGGCCCCGTGCCGGTCAGCGGGTGCCCCAGGAGTAGGTTTGCTTGCGCAGCTTGAGGTAGACGAAGGTCTCGGTGGCGCGCACGGTGGGGATGGCCCTGATCTTGCCGAGGATCTCCAGCAGGTGGCTGTCGCCCTCGCAGACGACTTCGACCATGATGTCCAGCGAGCCGGCCGTGAGGACGACGTAGTCGATCTCGTCGATGGACGACAGTTTGTCGGCGACCGTCTCCAGGTCGCCCTCGCACTTGATGCCGATCATGGCCTGGCGCGGGAAGCCGAGGGTGAGGGGGTCGGTGACGGCCACGATCTGCATGACGCCGGCGTCCAGGAGGCGTTGCACCCGCTGGCGCACGGCGGCCTCCGAGAGCCCGACGGCCTTGCCGATGGCGGCGTAGGGCTTGCGCCCGTCGGTCTGCAACTGCTCGATGATCTGCTTGGAGATCTCGTCCAGCACCACCGGACCCGGCTTGGCGTCGTGGTTGTTGTCCCGTCGCGCCTTCGGCGGCGTCGTCATCTCCGCGTCCTTCCTCAGCACCCGAGACCGCTACAGCGCGGCGATTACGGAGTTGTTCCCGCCATGTTGCGGTCCTGGTGCGACATGTTGTCAGCTCGTCGTGCCCTGTCAAGCGAATTCGTAGCAATTTGATATATTCGCGACGAAATCCCTTGTCGTAGCCCCTGGCCTCTGTCAGAGTCGCGACAACTCAGCCACCTCCAGAGGAGGTCAACGTTGACCAGCCGTCTGCAGAACTTCATCAATGGTGAGCTCGCGGACGCCAAGAGCGGCCAGTTCTCCGACGTGATCGACCCGAGCACGGGGGAGGTCTACCTCCAGGCGCCGGTCTCCGGGCAGGAGGACGTGGACGCGGCCTACGCCGCGGCGCTCGCCGCGTTCGAGTCGTGGGGCCAGACCACCCCCGGCGAGCGCGCCGGCCACCTGCTGAAGATCGCCGACGCCATCGAGGCGCGGGCCGACGAGCTCGTCGAGGCCGAGTGCCGCAACACGGGCAAGCCGCGTGTGCGCATGGCCGAGGACGAGATCCCGCCGGCGGCCGACCACTTCCGCTTCTTCGCGGGCGCCGCGCGCACGCTGGAGGGCCCGACCTCCGGGGAGTTCCTCGCCGACCACACCTCGGTGATCCGCCACGAGCCGATCGGCGTGGTGGGCCAGGTGACCCCGTGGAACTACCCGATGATGATGGCGGTCTGGAAGATCGCCCCGGCGCTCGCGGCCGGCAACACGGTCGTGCTCAAGCCCTCCGACACCACCCCGGTGTCCACGGTGAAGCTGGCCGAGATCATCGGCGAGATCCTCCCGCCCGGCGTCTTCAACGTCGTCGTCGGCGACCGTGAGACCGGCGCGAGGGTGGTGGGGCACCCGTCGGCGTCGATGGTGGCGATCACCGGCTCGGTGGGCGCGGGCGTCCAGGTCGCCAAGTCGGCGGCCGACGACCTCAAGCGGGTGCACCTGGAGCTGGGCGGCAAGGCGCCGGTCGTCGTGTTCGAGGACGTCAGGGACATCCCCGCGGTGGCCGAGGCGATCGCGGGCGCCGGCCTGTACAACGCGGGCCAGGACTGCACCGCGGCCTGCCGGGTGCTGGTCCACGAGAGCATCCACGAGCCGTTCCTCGCCGCGCTGGCCGAGGCGGCGGCGGCCACCAGGACCGGCGGCCTGGAGGTCGAGGACGCCTTCTACGGCCCGCTCAACAACGCCGGCCAACTGGCCAGGGTCGAGGGCTTCCTTGAGCGCGTGCCCGGTCACGCCAAGGTCGTCACCGGCGGGCGGCGCGTGGGCGACAAGGGGTACTTCTTCGAGCCGACGGTGGTCGACGGGCTCCAGCAGGACGACGAGATGATCCAGACCGAGGTGTTCGGGCCGGTCATCACGGTGCAGACCTTCTCCGACGAGGCCGAGGCGCTCACCAAGGCCAACGACGTGAAGTACGGCCTGTCGGCGTCGGTGTGGACCTCCGACCACGGCCGGGCCATGCGGATGTCGCGGCGGCTGGACTTCGGCGTGGTGTGGGTGAACACCCACATCCCGTTCGTCTCTGAGATGCCGCACGGCGGGTTCAAGCACTCGGGCTACGGCAAGGACCTGTCGGTCTTCGGCCTGCACGACTACACCCGGGTCAAGCACGTCATGCACTACATCGGTGAGTGATCACCGAGCACCACACGCACTACATCGGCGCACGCCGCCGACATAGGTAAGGGATAAGCCTGGAATGACGGATATCCAGGCGGGCAAGGAGGCGGCCTCCGCGGTCGCCTCCGACATCTCCACGGTGCCCGCCATCGAGCTCGACGGGGTCGTCAAGGAATACCAAGCGCACGGGGAGATCGTCCAGGCCGTCAAAGGGGTCAGCCTGTCGATCTCCGAAGGCGAGTTCTTCTCCATGCTGGGGCCCTCGGGCTGCGGCAAGACAACCACCATGCGGATGATCGCCGGGTTCGAGGACCCCACGCGGGGCGCCGTACGGCTGCAGGGGCAGGACGTCACCGACGTCCCGCCGAACAAGCGCGACGTGAACATGGTCTTCCAGTCCTACGCGCTGTTCCCGCACATGAACGTCTGGGAGAACGTGGCCTTCGGGCTGCGGCGCAGGCGCGTCCCCGACCAGGAGCTCAGGCGGCGGGTCGGCGAGATGCTGGAGATCGTGGACCTCACCGGCCGCGAGAAGCGCCGGCCGCGCGAGATGTCCGGCGGTCAGCAGCAGCGGGTCGCCCTGGCCCGGGCGCTGGTGAACCACCCCAGGGCGCTGCTGCTGGACGAGCCGCTCGGCGCGCTGGACCTCAAGCTGCGCCAGGCGATGCAGATCGAGCTGAAGCGCATCCAGCGCGAGGTGGGCATCACCTTCGTGTACGTGACCCACGACCAGAACGAGGCGCTCACCATGAGCGACCGCATCGCCGTCATGAACGACGGCCTGGTCGAGCAGCTGGCCGGTCCGAGGGAGATCTACGAGCGGCCGGCGACCAAGTTCGTCGCCGGGTTCATCGGCACCTCCAACCTGCTCGCCGGCACGGCCGAGCGGGTCGACGGGGGCATGGCGATGGTGCGGCTCGGGGAGCGTGACCGCGTGCTGGTGCCGGTCGCCGAGGGGACGGGACTGGACGGCCCGGTCGAGGTGACCGTCCGGCCCGAGAAGATCAGGATCTCGCGGGAGGAGCCCGTCGCGGACCTCAGCGCCGTACGGGGCACCGTGGCCGAGGTGGCCTATCTCGGCACCTACAACAGCTATGCCGTGAACCTGGCGGGCGGGGCGGAGTTCACGGTCTTCGAGCAGAACGCCAACGACAGCAGCATCACGGCGGAGCGCGGTGACTCCGTCTGGCTGTCCTGGCAGCCGCACCACTCGTACGCGATAGGAAGTTGAACCACCTCATGACCCCTCCTCGTGATCTCGCGTTCCTGCGTGGCCTGACCCAGCGTCGCGGCCTGCCCCCGAACCGTGGCGGCGACGGCGTCAGCCGGCGTGACGCCCTGCGCCTGGCGGGCCTGTCGGCCGCCGCGATGGGCCTGGCGGCCTGCGGCGTCCAGGGCAAGAAGGTCGAGCCGCCCAAGCCGAGCGCGGCCGCCGGCTACTGGGCCGACAAGACCAAGAACGGGACGCTGCGCTTCGCCAACTGGCCGCTCTACATCGACAAGGACGGCAAGAAGTACCCGACCCTGGAGAAGTTCACCAAGGAGACGGGCATCAAGGTCACCTACCAGGAGGCCATCCAGGACAACTCCACCTGGTTCGGCAAGATCCAGCCGCAGCTCGCCGCCGGCCAGGACATCGGCTACGACCTGATGGTGATGACCAACGGCATCCAGCTGACCCGGGCGATCGCGCTCGGCTACCTGGTGGCGCTCGACCACGAGAAGCTGCCGAACTTCGCCGCCAACGCGGGCGCCAAGTACAAGAACCCCACCTACGACCCGGACAACACCTACACGATTCCGTGGCAGTCGGGCATCACCGGCATCGCCTACAACCCCAAGTACGTCGACGGGGAGATCGCGAGCATCCAGGAGCTCTGGAACCCCAAGTACAAGGGCAAGGTCGGCATGCTGCTCGACACCCAGGAGATCGCCAACTTCGGGCTGTTCGCGCTCGGCATCGACCCGGACAAGTCCACCCAGGCCGACTGGGAGAAGGCCGGCCAGAAGCTCCAGCAGCAGCGCGACGCCGGGCTCGTGCGCAAGTACTACGAGAACGACTACGTGGACGCGCTGGTGCGCGGCGACATCTGGATCTGCATGGCCTGGTCGGGTGACGTGTTCCAGCAGATCGCCGAGGGCCAGGATCTGAAGTTCGTGATCCCCCAGGAGGGGGGCACGATCTGGACCGACAACATGTGCATCCCCAAGACCGCGCAGAACCCGGTCGACGCCCTGGCCATGATGGACTACGTGTACAAGCCCGAGGTGGCGGCGGCCCTGGCCGAGTACATCAACTACATCACCCCTGTGCCCGGCGCCCAGCAGGTCGTCAAGGCCGACGCCGCCAAGGCGAGCGGGGAGGACAAGAAGTCGCTCGAACTGCTGGCGAGCAGCCCGCTGATCTTCCCGTCGGAGTCCGACCTGGCCAAGCTGCGCACCTACAAGACCCTGACGCCGGCCGAGGAGAAGGTCTTCGAGCGCATCTTCCAGCCGATCGCCCAGGGCTAGCGCCATGAGACGCAAGCTCGCGCCCTATCTGCTCATCCTCCCGGGCGGGCTGTGGCTGGTGCTGTTCCTGGTGGTCCCGCTGGTGTTCATGGCCTCGGTCTCCACCCAGGAGGGCGACGTCGTGTACGGCTTCGTCCAGACCTTCCACCTGGCCAACTACACCGACGCGCTGGTGCAGTACAAGACGCAGTTCCTGCGGTCGGTCGGCTATGGTCTCGCCGGCACGGTGGCGGCCATCGCGCTCGCCTACCCGGTGGCGTACTGGATCGCCTTCAAGGGCGGCAGCCGCAAGTCGACCTACCTGCTGCTGGTGCTGCTGCCGTTCTTCGTGTCGTTCGTGCTGCGCACGGTGTCGTGGAAGTTCCTGCTCGCCGACGACGGCATCCTGCTGCAGCCGCTGAAGGACGCGGGGATGCTGCCGGCGGACTTCCACATCCTGGCGACCTCGGTCGCGGTCATCGGCGGCCTGACCTACTGCTACATGCCGTTCATGATCCTGCCGATCTACGTTGCGCTGGAGCGCGTGGACCCCCGCGTGGTGGAGGCGGCCCACGACCTGTACGCCACGCCCCGCGAGTCGTTCACCAAGATCGTGCTGCCGCTGTCCCTGCCGGGGGTGTTCGCCGGAGTGCTGATGACCTTCGTCCCGATGACCTCCGACTACGTCAACGCCGCGATCCTCGGCGGCCCGGCCAACACGATGATCGGCAACATCATCCAGACGGAGTACCTGACGAACAACAACTACCCGGTCGGCGCCGCGCTGTCGTTCACGCTGATGGCGGTGATGCTCGTCGGCATCTTCGTCTACGCCCGGGCCCTCGGCACCGAGAACGTCCTCGAGGCGGCGGCCCGATGAGCGGCCCGGCGAGCACCCCTCCGAGCCCTCCGGCGAGCACCCCGGTGAGCACCCCGGTGAGCACCGCGACCGCGCCGCGGGCCGAGGCGCCCGCGCCGGGGCCGCCGCGCCGCGGACGTTCCCGCAAGGGCGACCGCGTGCTGTTCGCCTACACCTGGCTCGTGCTGGTGTGGCTGTTCCTCCCGATCGCCGTGATGATCGTGTTCGGGTTCAACGACACCAAGAGCAAGTCGAACGTGAGCTGGCAGGGCTTCACCTTCAAGTGGTGGGGGCGGCTCGGCGACTACCCCGAGCTGACCGGCGCCCTGTGGAACTCCATCTCGATCGCGCTGATCGCCACGGCCGTCACCACCGCGCTCGGCACGCTGATGGGCATCGCCCTCGGCCGCTACCGCTTCCGCGGGCAGGGGGCCACCAACCTGGTCATGTTCGCGGCGATCTCCTCGCCCGAGCTGGTCATGGGCACCTCGCTGCTGTCGCTGTTCATCAGCATGGGCGTGCAGACCGGCTACTGGACCGTCGTCATCGCGCACGTGCTGTTCTCGGTGTCGTTCGTCGCGGTGACCGTGCGGGCCCGGGTCGTCGGCCTGGACGGCTCGGTGGAGGAGGCCGCGCGCGACCTGGGCGCGTCGACCTGGATCACCTTCTGGCGGGTCACCTTCCCGATGATCCTCCCGGGTGTCATCTCCGGGGCGCTGCTGGCGTTCGCGCTGTCGATCGACGACTTCGTCATCACCCAGTTCACCAGCGGCACGACCACCACCTTCCCCCTGTGGATCTACGGCGCCGTCCGCATCGGCGTCCCGCCACAGGTCAACATCCTCGGCACGCTGATCTTCGCGGTCGGCGTGGCGATCGCCGTGATCAACACGGTGACCTCCCGCCGTCGCACCTGACGCGGGAGACCATCACCCGGCCACCCTGCCGGGACATACGACGCAGTTCGTAGGGACGTGAAATTCGTGGATCCGCTGAAAGCACTGGCTGACGCGGAGCGTAAGCCGTACTGGTTGGACAGTCCGGACAAACCCGAGCCGCTGCGGCGGCTCTTCGAGGAGACGGCCGCCGACCTGGCCGTGGTCGGCGGCGGGTTCTCCGGCCTGTGGGCGGCCCTCATGGCCAAGGAACGCGACCCCTCGCTCGACGTCGTCCTGCTCGAGGGCCGGCGCGTCGGCTGGGCCGCCTCCGGGCGCAACGGCGGCTTCTGCGTCGCCAGCCTCACCCACGGGCTCGCCAACGGCCTGGCGCGCTGGCCGCAGGAGATCTCCACCCTCGTGCGGCTCGGCCGGGACAACCTCGACGAGATCGAGCGGACGGTGGCCCGGTACGGCATCGACTGCGCCTTCGAGCGCACCGGCGAGCTGCACGTGGCCACCGAGCCGTGGCAGCTCGACGGCATGGCGCAGGACGTGGAGATCGCCCGCGAGCTGGGCATGGACCACCGTCTGCTCGACCGGGACCAGGTGCGCGCCGAGGTGGCCTCGCCCACCTACGCGGGCGGGCTGTGGGACCGTGACGGCTGCGCGATGCTCGACCCGGCGCGGCTCGCCTGGGGCCTGCGCGAGGCGTGCCTGTCGCTCGGGGTGCGCATCTACGAGCGCAGCCCGGTGCGCTCGCTCAGGGACGACGGGACGGCCATCGAGCTGACCACCCCGCACGGCAAGGTGCGCGCCGCCAAGGTCGCCCTCGGCACGGGGGTCTTCCCGCCGCTGCTCGGCCGGCTGAAGAACTTCGTCGTGCCGGTGTACGACTACGCGCTGATGACCGAGCCGCTGTCACCCGAGCAGCTCGCCTCCGTCGGCTGGCGCAACCGGCAGGGCATCGGCGACGGGGCCAACCAGTTCCACTACTACCGGCTCACCGAGGACAATCGCATCCTGTGGGGCGGCTACGACGCCGTGTACTACAACGGCGGCCGGGTCAGGCAGGAGTACGAGCAGCGCGACGCGACCTTCGCCACGCTGGCCTCGCACTTCTCCACGACCTTCCCCCAGTTGGAGGGGGTCCGCTTCACCCACCGCTGGGGCGGGGTGATCGACACCTGCAGCCGGTTCAGCGCGTTCTTCGGCAAGGCGCACCGGGGACGGCTGGCCTACGCGGTCGGCTACACCGGGCTCGGGGTCGGCGCGACGCGGTTCGGCGCCAACGTGATGCTGGACCTGCTGTCGGGGGAGCCGACCGAGCGCACCGAGCTTCGCATGGTCCGCGAGAAGCCGGTGCCGTTCCCGCCGGAGCCGCTGAGGTCGGGCGTCATCCAGCTCACCCGCTGGTCGATCGCGCAGGCCGACGCCCACGAGGGCCGCCGCAACATCTGGCTGCGCACCCTGGACCGGCTGGGGCTCGGCTTCGACTCCTGAACGCGAGGCGGGCGACCGGTCATCGGCGAACCGGTGACCGGCCATCGGTGGACCGGTGATCGGTCGTCCGCGCTCGGCGGCCGGTCGCCGGCGGACCGGCACCGGCTCCGGCCCCGGCTCGCGAGGGCCGGGGCCGGTACCGGAGATCAGTGCTCTGAGCGCACCTTCGCGGTGGGCGCGGAGGTCGCGGTCGCGGGGTTGTAGCCGGTGGCCGACACCGTCACCCGGACCGAGATCCTGGCCCCGCGGTCGTGTCCCGTGAGGTGGTAGGCGTGGCCGGTGGCCCCCCTGACGGGGACGCCGTCGCGCAACCACCGGTAGGCGACCTTGTCGGGGGACGGCGTCCAGGTGCCGGGGGAGGCGGTCAGCGTCCGGCCGACCTTGGCGGCGCCGGTCACGGCCGGCGCCCGGCCCGGGGCGATCGTCCCACGCGCGACCGGCGCGGTGGGCTGCGAGGTCGCCGACGCCGGGGCGAGGTAGGGGTCGTCGGTGCTCACCGTGACCGTCACGGCCTTGCCGAGGTCGGCCGGACGGGGACGGAACGTCGGGCCGGTCGCGCCGGAGACCGGCGCCCCGCCGACCGACCACTGGTAGGTGAAGCCCGCCACCTGCCGCGACCAGGAGCCGCTGGAGGCGGTGAGTTCGCCGCCGACCGCGGCGGCGCCGCTGATCACCGGGGCCGCGGTGGCGGTCACCGCGGGCCTGCGGGCCTCGTTCAGGTCCACCTCGGCGGCGCGGACGAACACCTGCCGGTGGGCGTACCAGAGCTGGTAGTACCGGTCCTGGCCCTTCAGGTCGGTGCGGTCGCCGGGCGCGGACCCGTCGAAGGTGGTCGCCCGGTAGTAGTCGGTGACGACGTCGTCGTCGCTGACCGCGTACTCCTGCCCGGCGGGGATCTTGTACTCCAGCGGCGACAGCGCCTGCACCGGGATGCCGGTGCCGGTGTAGGCCGAGGTCTCGGGATAGGCGCGGCCGTAGATGTTCGCCGGGGTCGTCGCCGGGGCGGCCGTGACGGTCTTGGCCAGGGCGCGCACCGCGACGGGCCTTTCGGCCGGGTTGTGCAGCCAGGTCAGCGACCCGGCCCACCACACGCCGAGCCAGTCGCCCTGCACCTGCGCCACGACGAGCTTCTGCCCGGAGGTCACGCGGGCGCTGACGTCGCTGGCGTAGGTCGTGCCGTCCGCGCCGGCCGGCTTCCAGCCCGGGTCCCTGGCAAGCGGCGCGTCGTCGGAGGGGGCCTGGTGCAGCGGGACGAAGTTGGTGCCCGCGCCGGGGACGCATTCGGGTGAGTTGGGGGAGGCCGCGGCGCACCCGGTGACGGTCTGCGGGTTGCCGGCGTAGCCGGTGCGCACCTCGACCACGTCGCCGGGCGCGACGTCGGCCGTGGCCGGCCGCGCGCCGCCGACCGGGGCGCCGAGCAGCTCGAAGTAGTGGTCCCAGTCCCAGTACGGCCCCGGGTCCCAGTGGACGCTCTTGGTGGCGCCGAGCACGGTCCCGGGCACCTGGTCGTGGCCGATGACGTGCGCGCGGTCCAGCGGGATGCCGTACTTGGCCGCCAGGTGCCTCACCAGCGCGGCCGAGGTCTGGTACATCGACTCGGTGAACCACGCGGCGGTGCCGGCGAAGCCCTCGTGCTCGATGCCGATCGAGTGCATGTTCACATACCAGTTGCCGGCGTGCCAGCCCACGTCCTTGGGGTCGAGGTGCTGGGCGATGTGCCCGTCGGAGGAGCGGATGGTGTAGTTCCACGCCAGGTAGGTCGGGTCCTGGACCAGCCGGATGGAGGGGTCGTAGTAGCCCTCGGTGTCGTGGATCACGATGTACTTGAGCTTCGGCCCGCCTGGCCCGGTGCGGTCGGCGAGGTCGTGGTTGCCGTAGGCGGTGGTGCCGTCGGGGTCGGTGGCCTTCGCCTTGGCGTACGGCGCCTCGATCCACTCGCAGTCCAGCCCCGCCGGGCAGTCGATCTCCACGGCGGCCGCCTGGGCGGGCACGGGGACCGAGGCGTCGGCGGGCAGGGTGACCCGCTGGCCGTCCTGGGTGAGGCGGCTCTGGCCGTCCTTCAGGATCCGGTACACCTGCGGGACGAAGTCCTTCTTGCCGCCGAGGCGGGCGACCGCGTCGCGCCAGCCACCGAGCCCTTCGCCGCCCCGGTGGTAGGAGGCCAGCACGGCGGCGCCGCCGCAGACGCCGGCGTTGGCGTCCTGCCTGAGGGCGACCGGCGACAGGCCGGTGAGGGCGGCGGCGGTGTCGATCTGGCTCGCGGGCGCGGCCGTGCGGCCCTTGCCGGCGCCGTCCTGGGCCGGGGGCGCCTGCGCGCTCAGACCGAACAGCCCGTAGCCGCCGTCGCCGTTCGGGCGGCCCTGGTGGTCGTCCCAGCGGGACTGCATGTAGGACACGGCCTTCAACAGCGCCTCGGGCACGCGGGAGGCCTTGGCGGCCTCCGCGAACGCGGCCTCGCGCGTCGGCGCGGCCACCGTCGCGGCGCAGGAGACGGAGGGGGCTGAGGCGGGGCCGGCGCTCGTCGCGAGGGCGGCGGAGCCGGCCGACAGCAGAAAGGCCGTGGCCACGCCCGCCACGGCCATGCTGCGTGCTGGAGATTTCACGGATGTGACTCCTTTTCGACCGCCCGGGAGTGGAGGCTCCCGGGCCTGAGCCATCACATCGCCGTGACGTCGCTTCGCGCCAGGGCATCGAGTAAAGAAACGGTTAAGATCGGCAGCAAAGTAGTAGTACGGCACACTCTGGGCGTCTTCCCCCGAAATCACACCCTGCGAGTTGCGGTGTGACGTGCATTTTGCTCCGTTATGGGCAGTAGGCCATCAATCAACCCCTGCTAGAGGGCGTAATAAGGATGGTGGGATGTCCGGTCTCGGGGAATCGATCGCCGTAGGTGTCGAAGAGGAATTCCACGTCGTGGACCTCGAGACGCGTCACCTGGTGCCTCGCGCCGAGAGCCTGCTCGAGCGTTTACCGCAGGAGCGGTTCACCCATGAGCTGCAGCGTTCGGTCGTGGAGTCCAACAGCCGTCCCTACGTCCGCCTGGAGGACCTCGGCCACGACCTGACCGCGCTGCGCCGCACGGTCGTCGAGGCGGCCGACGGCCTCGGGCTCGGCATCGTCGCCGCCGGCACGGTGCCGCTGGTCGACCGGGCCGCGCTCAAGGTCTCGCCGGACGCGCGGTACGAGAAGATGCTGGAGGACTACCAGCTCCTCACCCGCGAGCAGCTGATCTGCGGCGCGCAGGTGCACGTGGACGTGGCCAACCGCGACCTGGCCGTCGAGGTGGCCCACCGCGTCGCCCGGTGGCTGCCGCCGCTGCTCGCGCTCAGCGCGAGCTCCCCGTACTGGATGGGCGCTGACAGCGGGTACGCCAGCTCCCGCACCCTGGTCTGGCAGCGCTGGCCCACCACCGGGCCGGTGCGCCGCTTCTCCTCGGCCGCCGAGTACGACCGGATGGTCGCCGACCTGGTGCGCTCCGGCGTGATCAGCGATCCCGGGATGATCTACTTCGACGTCCGCCCCTCGGCGCACGTGTCCACGGTCGAGATGCGCATGTGCGACGCCTGCCCCCGGGTGGAGGACGTCCTGCTGCTGGCCGGGGTGTTCCGCGCGCTCGTCATGCGCGAATTGGAGGCCATCGAGAACGACGGGCCCGTCCAGCAGGAGATCCCCATGGAGCTGGTGCGGGCCGCCACCTGGCGGGCCGCCAGGTCAGGCATGGAGGGAGCCCTGGTCGACCCGGCCGACGGCACGGCCAGGCCCGCCGCCGAGGTGATCAGGCGGATGCTCGACGACCTGCGGCCCCAGCTATCGGCCACCGGCGACTGGGAGGCCGTCACCACGCTGGCCGAGTACGCGATCGGCCGGGGAAGCTCGGCCGACCGCCAGCGTCAGATCCTCGCGCACGGCGGCACCTTCGCCGACGTGGTGGATCGGCTGGTCGCCGCCACCCGCTCCGACGGCTGGCAGGCGGAGTTCGGCGGCCCCATCCCGCGCCTGACCACCGAGCTGCTGGAGGACTACCGGGGGGTGCAGGACGAGGCCGTGATCGAGGGCATCGTGCGCGAGCCCTACCAGCCGGTCTTCCAGATCCTCGACAAGCTCGGCTCTGCGGAGCTGTGCCGGCGCGAGGCCCTGCGCGACGCCCGCATGAACGAGACCGGCATGACGTTCAACGCCGAAGGGCAGGACGGGGCGCAGGACCGCGGGCCCGGCCGGGAGGGCGCGGAAGACGACCGCAAGATGCCCCTGGACCTGGTGCCGAGGCTGATCGCCGGCGACGACTGGGCCAAGATCAGCGGCGGCATGCCGCAACGGGTCCGCGCCCTGGAGGCGTTCCTGCAGGACGTCTACGGCCGGCGCGAGGTGATCAAGGACCGGGTGATCCCGGCCTGGATCGTGGACGAGTCCCCGGGCTACCGGCCCGCCGGCTGGCGGGTGCACAGCGCCGCGATCAGGGCCTCGGTCGCCGGCCTCGACGTCGCCCGCGACGGGGCCGGACGCTGGGTCGTCCTGGAGGACAACCTCAGGGTGCCCTCCGGCATCGGCTACGCGGTCGGCAACCGCCGCACCGCCGTCCACGCCCTGCCCGAACTCGACCGCGCCGGCGTCCTGGACCCCGAGGGCGCCGCCGGGCTGCTGCGCGAGGCGCTGCTCGCGGCCTCCCCCGCCTCCGACCCGGTCCTCGGCGTGGTGACCTCCGGACCGTCCGACCCCGCCTACTACGAGCACCGCACCCTCGCCGAGGAGATGGGCGCGGTCCTGGCCGAGCCCGGCGACCTGTCGGTCCGCGACGGCGCAGTGTACGCCGCGGGGCGGCGGGTGGACCTGCTGTACCGCAGGATCGACGAGGACGACCTGCTCGGCGGCCCGCTCGGCCCCGCCCTGCTGGAGGCCGTCGAGAGCGGCGCCCTCACCCTGGCCAACGCGCCGGGCAACGGCGTGGCCGACGACAAGAGCCTGTACCGCTACGTGCCCCGGCTCATCGACTACTACCTGGGAGAGCGCCCGTTGCTCGCCAACGTCCCCACCTACCTGTGCCGCGAGCCCGAGGACCGCGAGCAGGTCCTCGACCGCCTGCCGGAGCTGGTGGTCAAGCCGGTGGACGGCTACGGCGGCCAAGGAGTGATCATCGGTGAGCACGCCTCCGCGCGGGAGCTGGAGCAGGTGCGCGAGCGCATCCTCGCCGAACCCGAGCGGTGGGTCGCCCAGGAGACGATCGCCCTGTCCACCCACCCCACCTTCGACGGCGAGCGGATGCGCCCGCACGCCGTCGACCTGCGCGCGTTCGTGTTCCTGGGCAAGGACGCGGTCGTCCCGCGCGCGGCGCTCACCCGCGTCGCCCCCGCCGGGAGCATGATCGTCAACTCCTCCCAGGGCGGCGGGGCCAAGGACACCTGGCTGCTGAAGGAGGCCCTCTGATGTGCGGTCTCGCCGGAGAGATCCGGTTCGACGGCCGCGCGGCCGACATCGGCGCCGTCCAGCGCATGACCGAGACCATGACCGACCGGGGGCCGGACGGCACCGGCCTGTGGTCGCTCGGCCCGGTCGCCCTCGGGCACCGGCGGCTGCGCATCATCGACCTGTCCGACCGGGGCGCCCAGCCCATGGTCGACGCCGAGGCCGGCCTGACCGGGGTGTTCAACGGCTGCCTGTACAACTACCGGGAACTGCGCGAGGTGCTGCTGGCGGAGGGCTACCGGTTCTTCTCCACCTCCGACACCGAGGTGCTGCTGAAGTCCTACCGCCACTGGGGCCCACGCTGCGTCGAGCGCTTCAAGGGCATGTTCGCCTTCGCCGTCGCCGAACGCGACACCGGCCGGCTCGTCCTCGGCCGCGACCGGCTCGGCATCAAGCCGCTCTACCTCACCCGGGACGCCGCCCGGCTGCGCTTCGCCTCCACCCTGCCCGCGCTCCTGGCCGGCGGTGGCGTGGCCACCGACATCGACCGGGTGGCGCTGCACCACTACATGACCTTCCACTCGGTGGTGCCCTCGCCCCGCACCATCCTGACCGGTGTGGAGAAGCTGCCGCCCGCCACGGTCCGCACCATCGAGCCCGACGGCACGAGCAGCGACGACCACTACTGGAACCCGCCCTACGCCCGCCCGGCCGGCGGCGCCCCCGGCAGCGGCGAGGTGCAGCTCGACGTGCTGCGGGCCGGGCGGGAGGAGATGGGCCCCGGCGAGTGGCGCGAAGCCGTGCTGGACGCCCTGCGGGCCGCCGTGCGGCGCCGCATGGTGGCCGACGTGCCGGTCGGGGTGCTGCTGTCCGGCGGCCTGGACTCCAGCCTGATCGTCGCCCTGCTGGCCGAGGAGGGCCAGCGGGACCTGGCGACCTTCAGCGTGGGCTTCCACGCGGCGGGCGGGGAGTCCGGCGACGAGTTCGCCTACTCCGACCTGGTGGCCCGGCACTTCGGCACCGACCACCACCGCATCATGGTCGACGACCTGCGGCTGCTGCCGTCCCTGGAAAGCGCCGTGGCGGCGATGAGCGAGCCGATGGTCAGCCACGACTGCGTCGCCTTCCATCTGCTGTCGCAGGAGGTGTCCAAGCACGTCAAGGTGGTGCAGTCCGGCCAGGGCGCGGATGAGGTGTTCGCCGGCTACGACTGGTACCCGCCGCTTGAGGACGTGGCGCGCGAGGACGCCGCCGAGGTGTACGCGAAGGTCTTCTTCGACCGCCCGCACGAGGACCTCGCCCGCATCCTCCAGCCGGACTACCTGCTGGAGGAGGACGTCAGCGGCGACTTCGTCCGCCGCCACCTCGCCATGCCCGGCGCCGACACCGCCCTGGACGCCGTCCTGCGCCTGGACACCGGCGTCATGCTGGTCGACGACCCGGTCAAGCGGGTCGACAACATGACGATGGCCTTCGGGCTGGAGGCCCGCACCCCGTTCCTGGACCACGAGCTGGTCGAGCTGGCCGCCACCTGCCCGCCGGAGCTGAAGCTGGCCTCCGGCGGCAAGGGGGTGCTCAAGGCCGCCGCGCGCGGCCTGGTCCCCGACGAGGTCATCGACCGGCCCAAGGGCTACTTCCCCGTACCGGCCATCCGCCACATCCACGGGCCCTTCCTCGACCTGGTCGGCGACGCCCTCACCGGGCAGGTGGCCCGCGACCGCGGCCTGTTCCGGCCCGCCATGGTGGACAAGCTGCTCGCCGCGCCCGGTGAGCACCGAACGACCCTGGGAGCCAACGCGTTGTGGCAACTTGGACTCCTGGAGTTGTGGTTGCAAGCACAAGGAGTCTGACGTCGACATCTCATGGATCTGCCGATCGCCCGCCCTGTCGCCCGACAACAGGTCGGTCGCCTACGTCAGCGACCGCGACGGCTCCCCACGCGTGTGGGTCCAGCCGCTCGAACGCGACGGCGCGCGGCGCGCGCGGGTGCTCGACACCGGCCCCGAGCCGGTCGGCGACGTGCTGTGGTCGCCGGACGGCGAGTGGCTGGCCGTCACGGTGTCACCCGGCGGGGGAGAGCACACCCAGGTGTGGGCGACGCGGCCGGACGGCGCCGACCGCCGCCTGCTCGCCGGCCCGACCGGCAGCCCGGCCAGGGGCTCGGCGGTGTTCGTCCGCTGGACCGGGCAGGGCTCGACGCTGCTGGTCGCCGAGCTGTCGGGCTCCGGCGCGACCGAGGCGGTGCTCATCGACGCCCGCCTCGGCCACCGCGACACCATCGCGGCCGGCCCGCTGATGTGGCCGAGCGCGGTCAGCCGCGACCACCGCCGGGCCCTGTTGCGCCACGGCCCGCGCGGGATGCGCGAGATGGCGGTCGCCGACCTGCCCTTCGGAGAGGAGCGGCCGCTGCTGCCGCCCTCGACCGACCTCGGCGCGCTGTCCCCGGACGGCGAGGTCGCCTACATCCGCTCCAACGCCGGCCGCGACCGCACCGCCCTGATCGCCATGCCCGTCGGCGGCGCCCCGCGCGTCGTCGCCGAGCGCCCCGACGCCGAGCTCGACCGGTTCGCGGTGAGCATGGACGGCACCGTCGCCCTGCTGGCCTGGAACCTCGCCGGGCGCTCCGAGCTGGAGGTCGCCGACCTGATCGAGGGCGCCACCCGGCCACTCCCGCCGCCGCCGGTGGAGGTGGTCACCTCCGCGCGGCTGTCGCTGGACGGCGCGCTGGCCGTCATGGCGGGGGAGTCACCGGACACCCCCTCCCACGTGCTGCTGTGCGACCTGGCGACCGGCGTCTACCACCGGGTGGCCGGGGACGAGCCGCTGCCCCACAAGGTGGACGCCGAGCTGGTCCGCTTCGCCGCCAGGGACGGCCTGGAGCTCACCGGCTGGCTCTACCGCGCCGGGCGCGGCGCGGGGCCGTGCGCCATCTGGCTGCACGGCGGTCCCGAGAGCCAGGAGCGGCCGGGCTTCAACCCGCTGTTCCAGCGGCTGCTCTCGGCGGGCGTCAGCGTCTTCGCGCCCAACGTGCGCGGCTCCTCCGGCTTCGGGCGCGCCTTCCAGGACGCCGACAACCATGCGCTGCGCTTCCACGCCATCGACGACGTCGCCGACTGCGCCGGGTTCCTCGTCGACGCGGGCGTCGCCGACCCGGCGAAGGTCGCCTGCATGGGCCGCTCCTATGGCGGCTACCTCACCCTCGCCGCGCTCGTGACCTATCCCGAACTGTTCCGGGCCGGGGTCGACGTGTGCGGCATGGCCGACTTCGCCACCTTCTACGCCCGCACCGAGCCCTGGATCGCCGCGGCGGCCGTCAGCGAGTACGGCGACCCGGTGGCCGACCGCGAGCTGCTGTGGTCGCTGTCGCCGCTGCACGCCTTCGACCGGCTGACCGCCCCGCTGCTGGTCGTCCACGGGGCGCAGGACACCAACGTCCCGGTCCACGAGGCCGAGCAGGTCGTCGCCGCCGCGACGGCCCGGGGCGTCCCGTGCCGCTACCTGCTGTTCGAGGACGAGGGCCACGAGACCGTCCGCAAGGCCAACAAGATCGCCTTCATGGACGCCGTCGTCGACTGGTGCGACCGCTGGCTCTGCTGACCGGTCATGCCCGCACGGGCTCGCGGCGTCCAGGCGGCGCGGGGCCGTGCGGGGCTGTGCCGTCCGGCCCGGCGGTGATCGGGGAGCCGCCGGGGGCTCCGATGGGGTTGACTTGGGGCATGGCCGATCACGTTCAGTTCCAGGCCGACGGCGTCACGCTCGCCGGCGACCTGCGCGTCCCGCCCGGCGACGGGCCCCACCCGGCGCTGGTGCTCACCGGTCCGTTCACCGGGGTCAAAGAGCAGGTGACCGGCCTGTACGCCGCGAGGCTCGCGGACGCCGGCTACCTCACGCTCGCCTTCGACCACCGCGGCTTCGGCGCCTCGGGGGGCGAGCCCCGGCGGCAGGAGGACCCGCAGGGCAAACTGCGCGACCTGCGCGCCGCCGTCTCCTTCCTGCGCGGCCTGCCCGCGGTGGACGGCGGCCGGATCGGGGCCGTCGGCATCTGCCTCGGCGCCGGGTATGCCCTCCGCTTCGCCGCCTTCGACCCGCGGGTCAAGGTCTTCGTGGGCATCGCCGGGGCCTACAACGACCCCTACGCCATGCGGTCGGGCATGACCGACCAGGGCTACCAGCAGGCGCTGGCGTCCCTCACCGAGGCCCTCGAACGGCAGGACCGCGGCGGCGCGGTCGAGTACATCCCCGCGGTGGCCGAGTCGGGCGAGGCGGCCATGCCGGGAGAGGAGCCGTTCGCCTACTACGGCACCGAGCGCTCCGCGGCGTCCTCGTGGGTGAACGAGGTCACCCGCGCGTCGATCCGCGAGCTGATCACCGTGGACAACATGATGGGCGCCGACTTCCTGTCGCCCAAGCCGGGGCTGATCGTGCACGGCGTCGTCGACCGCTTCTGCTCGCCCGAGGGCGCCGAGGAGGCCTACAAGCGCATGGGCGAGCCGAAGCAGATCGTCTGGCTGGACGCCAAGCTCCACATCGACCTGTACGACACCGAGCCCTACGTCACCCAGGCCGTCGAGGCGACGGCCCGGTTCCTCGCCGGGCACCTGTAGGCCGGCCGGTGTCCTCGCGCGAACTCGTCGTGCTCGGGACGGGCAGCCAGACGCCCACCCGGCGCCGCAACCACAACGGCTACCTGCTGCGCTGGGACGGCGTGGGCCTGCTGTTCGACCCGGGCGAGGGCACCCAGCGCCAGATGATCATGGCGGGGGTCGCCGCGACCGACGTGAACCGCATCCTGATCAGCCACTTCCACGGCGACCACTGCCTCGGGGTGCCCGGCGTGATCCAGCGCATGTCCCTGGACCGCGTCCCGCACCCGGTGTACGCCCACTTCCCCGCGTCGGGCGCCGACTACTTCGCCCGGCTGCGCCACGCCAGCTCCTACCACGAGACCGCCACGGTGATCGCGCAGCCGGTCGTGTCACCGGGCGTGATCGCGGCGGACCGGTCCGGCCGCCTGGAGGCCCATCCCCTGGACCACCCGGTGCCCGCCTTCGGGTACCGGCTGGTCGAGCCGGACGGGCGCCGGATGCTGCCCGAACGGCTGCGCCGGCACGGCATCTCCGGCCCGCGCGTGGGCGAGCTGCAGCGCGAGGGCTCGCTCCGCGCCGGCGGGCGCACGGTCACGCTGGAGGAGGTCAGCGTGCCCCGGCCGGGCCAGCGGTTCGCCTTCGTCATGGACACCCGGCTGTGCGAGGGGGTGTTCGCCCTGGCCGACGGCGCCGACCTGCTGGTGATCGAGTCGACGTTCCTGGACCAGGACGCCCGCCTGGCCCGCGACTTCGGCCACCTCACGGCGGGCGAGGCCGGCCGCGTGGCCCGTGAGTGCGGGGTGCGGCGCCTGGTGCTCACCCACTTCTCCCAGCGCTACAGCGACCCCGCGCTGTTCGGCGCCCAGGCGGCCCGCCACTTCGCCGGCGAGATCGTCGTCGCCGAGGACCTCACCCGCGTCCCCGTGCCGTCCCGCCGCCGAGCCGGTGACCTGAGTTCCAAATAGTGAAATAGTGGTCTACCATGTGGAACGTGGCGGACGACGGCGACACGACAGGCGAGGACGCCGGACGCCTCGTCGGCGCCGGCCGCGTGCTGGCCATCCTCGCCGAGCTGGCCCGCCACCCCGACGGCGTCACGCTCGAGGAGATGGCCCGCGCGGCCGCGAGCCCCAAGCCCACGGTCCACCGCGCGCTGGCCTCGCTGGCGCGCTTCGGCTTCGCCACCAGGAACGGCCGCGGCCACTACGTGCTGGGCGATGAGTTCCTCCGTTTGGCCTTCGCCCACCACGAGGCGCGCCCCGACCACGTCCGCGTCGGGCCTGTGCTGCACTCCCTGGCCGAGCGCTACGGCGAGACCGCGCACTACGCCATCCTGGACGGCGCCACGGTCGTCTACCGGTCCAAGGCCGACCCGCCGCTCGGCGCCGTCAAGCTGACCTCCACGGTCGGCGGGCGCAACCCCGCCCACTGCACCGCCGTGGGCAAGATGCTCCTGTCCCACGCGCTGCCCGACGACGCCGCCGTCGCCGCCTGGGCCGGCGGGCGCTCACTCGAGCGCCGCACCGGCAACACCGTCACCACCGCGCGGGCGCTGGCCGCCGAACTGCGCGCCACCCGCGAGCGGGGGTACGCCACCGACGACCAGGAGAACGAGCCCGGCATCGTCTGCGTCGCCGTCCCTGCCTTCCTGACCTCCCCGACCGTGCCGAGCGGCGCGGTCAGCGTCTCAGCGCCCGCCTACCGCACGCCCCTCAGCCGGCTGGTCGACCAGGTGCCCGCCATCCGCGCCATGGTCGCCGAACACGAGACCCCGCGATGACCCACGGCCGGCCCAAGGCACCGTCCCGCCGCTCCCGTGGGCGCCGTCCAGGCCCGCGGGCCACGCCGGGGCGGTGAGAGATGCGCGCCTTCGTCGTCACCGGTCCCGGCGCGTCCGCCGTGCGTGACGTCGCGCCGCCCGAGCCGCGCCCCGGCGAGGTGGTCGTCGAGGTCGAACGGGCCGGAGTGTGCGGCACCGACATGGAGTTCCTCACCGGCCACATGTCCTACCTGCACAACGGCCAGGCCCGCTACCCCGTCCGCATCGGCCACGAATGGTGCGGCGTCGTGCGCGTCCTCGGCGACGGCGTCGAGCCGTCCTGGCTCGGCCGCAGGGTCACCGGCGACACCATGCTCGGCTGCGGGCGCTGCGACCGGTGCGCGAGCGGACGCCGCCACGTGTGCGCCGACCGGTACGAGGTCGGCATCCGCAACGGATGGCCCGGCGCCCTCGCCGAGAGGCTGCCCGTGCCGGTGACGGCGCTGCACCCCCTGCCCGACGGCATGGACCCGGCGCTGGGTGCGCTCGCCGAGCCGGGCGGCAACGCGCTGCGCGCCGTCCGCGGCGCGGCGCTGGAGCCGGGGGAGCGGCTGCTGGTCATGGGCCCGGGCACGATCGGCCTGCTCGCCGCCCAGATCGCCGCCGCCCGGGGCGCCGAGGTGCACCTGCTCGGCCTCGCCGCCCCGTCCCTGGACTTCGCCCGCTCCCTCGGCTTCGCGCACGTCTGGACCCGCGAGACGCTGCCCCGCCTGCGCTTCGACGCCGTGATCGACGCCTCAGGCGCCCCCGCGCTGCCCGCCCTCGCCGTGGACCTGGTCGAACCGGGACGGCGGGTGGTGTTCATCGGCCTGTCCTCCGGGCCGAGCCTGGTCGACAGCAGGGCCGTCGCGCTGAAGGACGTCACCGCCGTCGGCGTGCTCAGCGGCTTCGGCGGCATGGCCGAGACGATCGAGCTGTACGCCTCGGGCGCGGTGGACCCGCGCCCGCTGGTGGCCGCGACCGTGCCCCTGGAGGAGGTCTCCGGCGTGCTCGCCGGACACCGCCCGCCCGGGTGGGCCCCCGCCCCCAAGGTCCACGTGGACCCCCGCCGGTGACTCGCGCCCGCCGCGCACGCGTGGTGGCGACCACCGTGCCTCGCGCGTGGACGCGTGACGGTGACCACATCTCGCCCGGTACGTGGACCCGTGACGGCGACCACGTCCTGACCTGAAGGAGGAGACATGCGCGCACTGGTGTTCCACGGGCCATGGGAGATGACGGTCGAGGACCGCCCCGAACCCGTCCCCGGCCCCGGCGACGCGCTGCTGGAGATCGTCGCGACCGGCATCTGCGGCTCCGACCTGCACGGCTACACCGGCGAGAACGGGCGCAGGCACCCCGGGCAGGTGATGGGGCACGAGACGGTCGGCAGGGTCCTGCACGACCGCACGGGAGCCCACCGTCCGGGCAAGCTGGTCACCGTCAATCCGGTGATCGGCTGCGGGGGCTGCGCCGCCTGCGCCGCCGGGACGCCGCAGCGCTGCCCGGACCGGCGGGTGATCGGCGTCGGGCGGGAGATCAGCGCGGCCTTCGCCGAGCGCATGGTCGCCCCCGCCCGCAACCTCGTCCCGCTGCCCGAAGGCGTCCCGGCCGACATCGGCGGCCTGGTGGAGCCCCTCGCGGTCGGCCACCACGCCGTGCGCCGCGCCGCACTCCGACCGCAGGACAGGGTGTACGTGGTCGGCGGTGGCCCGATCGGGCAGGCCGTGGCCCTGGCCGCCCGCCGCGCCGGCAACCCGGGCGTCGTGGTCGGCGAACTGGACCCCGCCCGCCGCGCCCTGCTGACCCGCCTGGGCTTCACCGCCATCGACCCGGCCGGGCCGTCCGCCGCCGCCGTGTCGTCGCCTGTCGCGCCGTCCGCCACCGAAGACCCGGCCATCCCGTCCGCCGGAGGCGTCGTCGCCGCTCTCGGCGGGGCGGCCGACGTGGTCATCGACGCGGTCGGGTCGGCGCGCACCCTGCAGGCCGCCTTCGAGGTCTCCGCGCTCGGCGCGCGCGTCGTCCTGGTCGGCATGGCGGCGCCGCGCGTGGAGATCTCCGCGTACGCGGTGAGCACCGAGGAGCGCACCGTCATCGGCAGCTTCGCCTACGGCGAGGCCGAGTTCCGCGACACCGCCGCGTGGGCGGGCGCGCACGCCGCGGAGCTGGAACCGCTGATCGAGGGCCGCGTCGGCCTGGAGCAGGCGCCCGGCACCTTCCGCGCGCTGGCCGACGGCACACTGAAGGCGAGCAAGGTCCTGGTCCACCCCTCCGGCTGAGGCCGGGCCCCCCAACGGCTCTCCCCGGCACCCGGTGACCTTCTCCGGCCGTTCGGCCGCCCCGCCCCGCCCCGGTGACGGGGCGGGGCGGGGCGGGCCGGGGGTCAGTGCGACTCGCGGGAGACCTCGTGGCCGCTGGACCCGAGCAGGAAGTCCTGGTCGGCGCCGGTGTCGGCGCCCATCACCGTGCGCACGTACAGCTCCTCCCAGCCGCGGCGCGGCCGGGCCAGGCCGTCGGTCATCGCCTGCGACGGCGCCCGGGCGTCGAGCTCCTCCTGCGGCACGTCGATGTCGATGCGCCTGGCCTCCACGTCGAGGATGATCCAGTCGCCGGTGCGGACGCGGGCCAGCGGACCTCCGGTGGCCGCCTCGGGGGCGACGTGCAGCACCACCGTGCCGTACGCGGTGCCGCTCATCCGCCCGTCGCACACGCGCACCATGTCGCGCACGCCCTCTTTGAGGAGCTTGGCGGGCAGCGGCATGTTGGACACCTCCGGCATGCCCGGGTACCCCTTGGGCCCGCACCCGCGCAGCACCAGCACCGAGTCGGCGTCCACGTCCAGCTCGGGATCGTCGATGCGCGCGTGGAAGTCCTCGATGGAGTCGAAGACGACGGCCCGCCCCCGGTGGCGGAGCAGGTGGGGGGAGGCGGCGGCCGGCTTGATGATGGCCCCCTGCGGGGCGAGGTTGCCGCGGAGCACGGCGATGCCGGCCTCGCCCTGCAACGGCTCGCCGCGGCTGCGGATGACCTCGCGGTCCCAGATCTGCGCCTCGGGCAGGTAGTCGACCAGCGGCCGGCCGGTGACGGTGAGGGCGTCCTGGTCCAGCAGGTCCACCACCTCCCGCAGCACGGCGTGCAGGCCGCCCGCGCGGTGGAGGTCCTCCATCAGGTGCCGTCCGGCGGGCTGGAGGTCCACCAGCAGCGGCACGCCGGCGCCCACCTCGTCGAAGTCGTCCAGGGTGAGCGGGATGCCGAGGCGGCCGCCGATCGCCAGCAGGTGCACCACGGCGTTGGTGGACCCGCCCAGCGCGGCCAGCGCGATGATCGCGTTGCGGAACGAACCGCTGCTCAGCACCCGGCTGGGCCGGCGCTCCTCCGCGACCATCTCCACGATCAGGCGGCCGGTCTCGTGCGCGCGGGCCAGCAGCCGGCTGTCGGGGGCGGGCAGGCCGGCGGTGCCCGGAAGGGTGGTGCCGAGGACCTCGGCGAGCAGGCCCATGGTGGAGGCGGTGCCCATCGTGTTGCAGTGCCCGCGGCTGCGGATCATCGAGGATTCGGAGTCCATGAACGCCTGCTCCGACAGCGTGCCGGCGCGCACCTCCTCGCTCAGCCGCCACACGTCGGTGCCGCAGCCCAGCGGCACTCCCCGGAAGGTGCCGGTCAGCATGGGACCGCCGGGCACCACCACCGCCGGCAGGTCCACCGAGGCCGCGGCCATCAGCAGCGACGGGATGGTCTTGTCGCAGCCGCCGAGCAGCACCACCCCGTCGATCGGGTTGGCGCGCAGCATCTCCTCGGTGGCCATCGCCGCCATGTTCCGCCACAGCATCGCGGTGGGGCGCACCTGCGTCTCGCCGAGCGACACCACCGGCAGGTTGAGCGGCACGCCGCCGGCCTCCCAGATGCCCTGCTTGACGCTCTCGGCCACCTCGTTGAGGTGGCTGTTGCACGGGGTCAGGTCGGAGGCGGAGTTGGCGATCGCGATCTGCGGCCGCCCCTCGAACGCGGTGCCGGGCACGCCTCGGCGCATCCATGCGCGGTGGATGTAGGCATTGCGGTCGTTTCCGGCGTACCACTGTGCACTGCGAAGATCAGCCATCGCCCTATTCCAATATGTGGAACTTAAGTTTGATATGCGGAACAGGCTCATCGTAGCTTCCAGCCCCGCCGCGCGGCACCCCGCCGGACGCCACGACGACCGCACGCACGGTGGCGCGCGTGCGCATGACGGAGTGGGCGGGGACGTGCGACCAAAAGGCGCCTCATCGGACGTGACGGCAGGTCCCGGAGACGGGGGAGAGCCCGCGCTGCTCGGCCTGCCGCCGAGGCCGGACCGCCGGCCGGGCGTGGACCGGTGGGCGACCGGCGCGGTCACGGAGCAGGCCCTCAGAGGGGAAGGCGCGGTGGCCGGCGAGAGGGCGGGAACGACGAAGGCCCTGGTCGCCGGCGTGCCGGTCGTCCAGGGCCTTCTCTTTGTAGCGGGGGCAGGATTTGAACCTGCGACCTCTGGGTTATGAGCCCAGCGAGCTACCGAGCTGCTCCACCCCGCGTCGGTTCCTCTACGATACCGCCGATCTCGATCCGCGCAAACCGAAACCGGCGGCGTCCACGGCGGTCGAGGGTGCGGCGGCGTTCTTGACCATCCGGGAACGGGAACCTAAGGTGCCATGGAAAGCGCTTTCCGCAGCCTTGACCCGCATCGATGCCGGCAGCGCCTTCTCCTACCGTTGAAGAGGCAAGGAGGGTTCGAGGTGACGACACGGTCCCTGGGCGTCGTGCTGAACGGCGTCACCGGCCGCATGGGGTACCGCCAGCACCTGGTCCGCTCGATCCTGGCCATCAACGACGAGGGCGGCGTCGCCCTGTCCGGCGGTGACCGGGTGCTGCTGGAACCGGTGCTGGCCGGCCGCAGCGCGGCCAAGCTGCGCGAGATCTGCGAGCGGCACAACCTCAAGAGCTGGACCACCGACCTGGCGGGCGCGCTGCGCGACCCGGACAACCAGGTGTACTTCGACGCGCAGGTGACCCCGGCGCGGGTGGCGGCCATCACCCGCGCGATCGAGGCCGGCAAGCACGTCTACACCGAGAAGCCGACGGCGACGACGACGGAGGAGGCCGTCGAGCTGGCCCGCCTGGCCGCGCGCGCCGGGGTGCGCGGCGGCGTCGTCCAGGACAAGCTGTTCCTGCCCGGCCTGCTCAAGCTCAGGCGGCTGCTGGACGGGGGCTTCTTCGGGCGCGTGCTGTCGGTGCGCGGCGAGTTCGGCTACTGGGTGTTCGAAGGCGACTGGCAGCCCGCCCAGCGCCCGTCGTGGAACTACCGCGCCGAGGACGGCGGCGGCATCACCCTGGACATGTTCTGCCACTGGTCCTACGTCCTTGAGAACCTGTTCGGCCGGGTTGAGGCGGTCACCGCGCGGGTGGCCACCCACATCCCCGAACGCGTCGACGAGGCGGGCCGCGCCTACCGCGCCACGGCCGACGACGCCGCCTACGGCATCTTCGAGCTGGCCGGCGGCGTGATCGCGCAGATCAACTCCTCCTGGTGCGTCCGAGTCGACCGCGACGAGCTGGTGCGGTTCCAGGTGGACGGCACCGAGGGCAGCGCGGTCGCCGGGCTGCGCGGCTGCCGCGTCCAGCACCGCGCCGTCACCCCCAAACCGGTGTGGAACCCCGACGTGCCGGTCGCCCACCGTTTCCGCGACGACTGGCAGGAGGTCCCGGACAACGAGGAGTTCGGCAACGGCTTCAAGGCGCAGTGGGAGATGTTCGTGCGATCGGTGGTGGAGGACACCCCCTTCCCCTACGACTTCCTGTCGGGCGCGCGGGGCGTGCAACTCGCCGAGTCGGGCCTGCGGTCCTCGGCGGAGGGCCGCCGCGTCGAGCTGCCGGAGCTCGTGTTGTGATCGCCAAGCCTGCGTGGTCCGGCCCCGCGCCATGGTGGTCCGACCCCGTGTCCGCGCGAACCTGCGGCGTTCCCCGGAGGCCCGCCCCTGTGCCTCCGCGTACGCGCGCCGGGTCCCCGCCGTCCCGCGCCATGCCGCCGTCCGTAGGGGAAGGGGTCCGATGATCCTGCTGCCCACCGCCGAGGGGACGCTGGAGCCGTACGAGCCGGGTCCGCCCGCCGCGTGGCCGCTCCCGCCGGGGCCGCCGCGCTCCCGCGTGGTCTACGCCGCCGCGCACGTCGTCGCCGACCCGCTCGGCGACAACACCCCGGGCGCCCCCGCGCGGGTCGACTGGGAGGCCACGCTGCGCTTCCGCCGCCACCTGTGGTCCTACGGCATGCGCGTGGCCGACGCCATGGACACCGCGCAGCGCAACACGGGCCTGGACTGGCCGGCGACCCGCGAGCTGATCCGGCGCACCGCGGCCGAGGCGGCGCGGTTCGGCGACCCGGCGGAGCTCGTCGCCTGCGGGGCCGGCACCGACCACGCGCCGCGGGCCGCCACGTGCGAGGAGGTGCTGAAGGCGTACGGCGAGCAGGTGGAGACCGTCCAGGCGGCCGGGGCCCGGGTGATCCTCATGGCCAGCAGACAACTCGCCGCGGTCGCGCGCACGCCCGGCGACTACCACGCCGTCTACGGCAGGCTGCTGGCGGAGGTGGACCGGCCGGCCATCCTGCACTGGCTGGGCGAGATGTTCGACCCGTCGCTCGCCGGATACTGGGGCTCGCGCGACCTGGACGCCGCCACCGACGCGCTGCTCACGCTGGTCCACGAGCACGCCGGCCGCGTCGACGGAGTCAAGGTCTCGCTGCTGGACGCCGAGCGCGAGGTGCGGCTGCGCGCGGCCCTCCCGGCGGGCGTGCGGCTCTACACCGGCGACGACTTCGACTACTCACCGCTCATCGAGTCCGGCAGTGACGCCCTGCTCGGCGTCTTCGACCCGATCGCCCCCGTGGCGTCGGCCGCTCTCCAGGCGCTGGACGCCGGCGACGCCGCCCGCTATCGGGAACTGCTGGAGCCGACCGTCCCGCTGTCCCGCAAGCTCTTCGAGACGCCCACCTACCACTACAAGACGGGCATCGTGTTCCTCGCCTGGGTGGCCGGGCACCAGGACGCGTTCACCATGGTCGGCGGGGCGCAGTCCGCCCGTTCTATCGTCCACCTCTCCGAGGTGTTCCGGCTGGCCGGACGAGCCGGCCTGCTGCCCGATCCCGTACTGGCGCAGGCCCGCATGCGCGCCCTGCTCGCCACGGCCGGGGTGGCGGCGTGAGCGCGCGCCACGGCCCCGCCGTGGACGTGCCGTCCGGGCGCCCGGCGACGGTCCGGACGCCGCCGCCGGGCGATCCGCGGCTCGCCCGCCTGTCCCTCAACCAGTGGACGACCCGCCGGTGGGGCGTCGCGGAGGCGGTCGCGGGCTGCGCGCGCTTCGGCGTGCCGGCGATCGGCCTGTGGCGTGAGCAGGTCGCCGAGCACGGCCTGGCCGCGACCGCCCGGCTGGTCCGCGACGCCGCGCTCCAGGTGTCGTCGCTGTGCCGGGGCGGCTTCCTGACCGCAGCCGACCCCGCCGGTGCCTCCCGCGCGCTGGACGACAACCGCCGTGCCATCGACGAGGCCGCCACCCTGGGCGCGGGCTGCCTGGTCATGGTCGTCGGCGGGCTGCCGGCTGGGTCTCGCGACCTGGCCGGCGCGCGCGACCGGGTGGCCGCCGTGCTGGAGGAACTGGTGCCGTACGCGGTGCGGGCGGGCGTGCGGCTGGCCCTGGAGCCGCTGCACCCGATGTACTGCGCCGACCGCGCCGTGCTCTCAACGCTCGGCCAGGCCGTCGACCTGGCCGCCCGCTGGCCCGCCGAGGCGGTCGGCGTGGTGGTCGACACCTTCCACGTCTGGTGGGATCCGGAGGTCCTGTCGCAGGTCGCGCGGGCCGGCCCGCGCATCGCGGCGTTCCAGGTCTGCGACTTTCTGGTGCCGCTGCCGGCGGATCCGCTGCTCGGCCGGGGGATGATGGGCGACGGCGTGATCGACTTCCGTCCGCTGCGCGCCGCCGTCGACGCGGCGGGGTACACCGGGTTCGTCGAGGTGGAGATCTTCAACGCGGACGTGTGGGACGCCGACGGCCACGAGGTGATCGCCACGCTGATCCGCCGCTACGTCACCGAGGTCCTGTAGGGCGCGCCGGGCGCCGCTGGTCAGGAGGCGCAGGCCGTCGTGCCGGTGACCTCGACGTTCGGCCGGCCCGAGCGCACGATGACGGTGACCACGATGCCGAGCGACTCCTTCTTCATCGTGCTGACGTTCACGCCGAACCGCTCCTGCGGGCTGTCGCCCTCCTGGTAGCCCATGCGATGGAGATCGGAGGCGAGGATGGCGGTGACCGTCGCCATGGCGTGGGCGTCAGGCTCGGCGGGCAGGTCGCCGGTGAGCCTGTAGACGCTGCGGGCGGTGCCCGCCGGGCAGCCGGTCGTCTCGCGGGTGAAGGCCGTGGTCTTGCCCGGCAGCGAGAGCCGGCTCAGCGCGGCGCCGTCGTCGCGCAGGAACCGCGCGGCCTGCTCGAAGGACGGCTCGGCGCCGCCGCAGGCGCACGCCAGCAGCAGGACCAGACCGCACGCCAGGACACCCCGCATCCCCGCCACTCTACCGATCATCCTCCGGCGCGCGGCGCGGGCGTCCGCCCGGCGGCCGTGGACGCGCGCCCGCGTGTGCGCGTTCGCGGACGGCGCGCGGATGCGTACCATGAACCCGCACAGGAACAGAATTTCATTCGGTATGGTGAGTGGACGGGACGGACGGATGCGCATCGGGTTGTACCTCAACGAGCCCTCGGGGCCGGACGCGATCGTCAAGCTGGAGGAGCGCATCGCCGGCGCCGCCGACGACGGGTTCGCCTCGGCGTGGGTCTCCAACATCTTCGGGCTCGACGCGCTGACCGCGCTCGCGGCCGCGGGCGCCCGCGTCCCCGGCATCGAGCTCGGCACCGCCGTCGTGCCGACCTACCCGCGCCACCCGGCCGTCCTGGCACAGCAGGCCCTCACCGCCGACTTGGCCCTCGGCGGCAGGCTCGCGCTCGGCGTCGGGCTGTCGCACCGCGTCGTCATCGAGGACATGTACGGCTACAGCTACGACAAGCCGGCGCGGCACATGCGCGAGTACCTCGCGGTGCTGGCCCCCCTGCTGCGCGGTGAGCGGGCCGACGTCGACGGCGAGACGCTCCGGGCCCACGTCGAACTGGGCACTCCGCGCGCCCGGGAGGGGGTGCCCCTGCTGATCGCCGCGCTCGCGCCCCGCATGCTGCGCCTGGCGGGGGAGACGGCCGACGGCACGATCCTGTGGATGACCGGGCCCAAGACCATCGCCGACCACGTCGTCCCGGCCATCACCGGGGCCGCGGCGGAGGCGGGACGCCCCGCCCCGCGCGTCGTGTGCGCGCTCCCGGTCGCCGTCACCGGCGACCGGGACGCCGCCAGGGAGCGCGCCTCGAAGGTCTTCTCCATCTACGGCCAACTGCCCTCCTACCGCGCGATGCTCGACCGGGAGGGCGCGGCCGGCCCCGGCGACGTGGCGATCATCGGCGAGGAGGACGAGGTCGCCGCCCAGATCGCCGACCTCGCCGCGCTCGGGGTGACCGACTTCGCCGCCGCCACCTTCGTCACGGGCGAGGACGCCGCGCGCACCCGGCGCCTGCTCACGAGCCTGCTCACCTAGTGCGGTGACCACATACGTTCACCGGGCGCGGCTCTCTACCCGTGCCACGTGGCGCAGTGATCGGCCCCGGGTCGGCGGGTCGTGGTACGGCGATGCCGGCGCCTCCTACGGCGCCCGAGCCGGTGAACGTTCGTGGACAGCAGCGCACTAGCGGCGACGGCCGGGCGATCAGGCGGGCGGTCAGGCGGCGGTCAGGCGGACGGTCGGGCCGGGGGCGCGGCCAGGGTGACGGCGCCGGTGGTGCCGTCCACGGTGATCTCGTCCCCGGTGGCGACCCGCGAGGTGGCGTCCGGCACTCCGACGACCGCCGGGATGCCGTACTCGCGGGCCACCACCGCGCCATGGGAGTTCGAGCCGCCCATCTCCATCACCAGGCCGCCCGCCGTCAGGAACAGCGGCGTCCAGCCGGGGTCGGTGGAGGGCGCGACCAGGATCTCCCCGGGCGACAGGTGGGCGCCCACCGGGTCGAGGATGACCCGCGCCTTGCCGGTCACCGTGCCGGGGGAGGCGGGAGTGCCGGTCATGGCGCCCTCGACGGGCGCCGCGGCCCCCACCGCCTCCGGTTCGGTGCCGTCGGAGAGCATGACCCGGGGAATGTGCCGCCGCCGCAGCTCCCGTTCGTAGGTCGCGCGGCGCGTGCGGACGAGCGCGCGCTGGTCGGCGCCGCCGAGCCCGGCCCGCGCCTCGGCGATGCTCAGCATGAACACGTCGTCCGGCTCCTCCAGCAGCCCGCGCCCGGCCAGTTCCTTCCCGACCGCCGCCAGGTGCCCGCGCATCTCGCCGAGGGCCACGATGAAGCAGAACTTGGGCATCTCCCGGTAGCCCGCCAGCTCGCGGGTGCGTCCCAGGGCGAAGCGCACGACGCGTCCGCGCAGGCCGCCCACCCGGCGGGCCAGCGTGCCGATCATCTCCTCCGCCTCGCGCGCTCCCCGGGCGAACTGCTCGTCGGGGGCCAGGGATGGGTCGTCCAGCCGCAGGTAGTTGGCGAGCACGCCCAGCACGTGCGACGGGTCGTCCGCCCAGCGGGGCATGCCCACGTCGATCTCGGCGACGGCCCGGTGGCCGTAGCGGGCCAGGAAGCCGTCCAGCTCCTCGCGCAGCACGGGCGGCAGTTCGCCCTGCGGCAGGGCCGGGCCGGCCAGCGCGCGGGCCGAGGCCGCGTCGGCGCGGATGCGCGAGGCCGCGTGCCACAGAGCCAGGTCCATCTCGGTGGTGACGTTGTGCGGCAGTCCTCGCAGCACGGTCGGCAGCTCGCCGGGCCTGCTGCGCCCGCGGAGCAGGCGGGCGGCCAGGGCCATCATCAGGAAGCCGGCGACCGGGGCGGGCACGATGTGCGGGATCATCGGCACCACCTGGGTGCGCAGGCAGTGTTCCACGTGGTCGAGGCGCTGCTCGGGGGTGGCGTCCGGCGACAGCGCCAGCCGCTCGCGCAGGTGCTCGACCACCCGCGCTATGCGCTGCCGCGAGCTGCGCGGGTCGCGCAGCGCCTGCACGATGCGCACCGGTATGCGATATCGGGCGGCGATGCGCCACAGCCGGCGCACCGCGGGCAGCGGCGAACGGTGGGTCACGCTCAGCCGCGGGTCGTCGAACAGGCCGCGCAGCACGACCGCCGACCGCGCCTCCATGACGTCCAGCAGCCGGGGCACGACGGCCCGCCCCACCCGGCTGCGCATGACGCCGGTGATGTCCCCGAACAGGCGCATGCCCGGCTCCGCGAGCGGCAGGGGGCCGGTGCGCGCGCCGTAGAGGGTGGCGATGACCGAGCCGGCGAGCGTGCGGAAGGCCGAGACCCCCATCGGGGTGATCGGCCGGTGCAGGCCCTGCGCCAGGCTGAAGCAGAAGTACACCCGCAGACCGTCCGGAGGCGTCTCGGGCAGCGGGTACAGGGTGGTGATCGGCCGGGCCTGGGTGAGCCAGAGCGCTCCGGAGGAGTCGATCGCCCACTCGGTGTCCTGCGGGGAGCCGTAGTGGTCCTCCACGCGGGCCCCGAGCCCGGCCAGGGCGACGATCTGGTCGTCGGTCAGGCACGGACCGTCCTCGGACTCCCGCGCGACCTGTTCAGTGCCGCCGCCCTCGACCGAGCGGATCACCGTCGCCTTATCGCCGAGCACCCGTTTGGTGATCTTCTTGGCCGGGCCGACCACGAAGTGGTCGGGGTTCACCCCGCCGGAGACGACCGACTCGCCGAGCCCCGGGCTGGCGTCGATCACCACCTCGCGGCGCCGTCCGGTGACCGGGTTGGCGGTGAACATCACCCCGGCGACCTCGGCCTGCACCATGCGCTGGATGACCACGGCCAGGTGGACGGCGGCGTGGTCGATGCCGTTGGCCGCGCGGTAGGCGACGGCGCGGTCGGTCCACAGCGAGGCCCAGCAGCGGCGGACGGCGTCCAGCACCGCCTCGGGGCCGACCACGTTCAGGTAGGTGTCCTGCTGGCCGGCGAAGCTCGCGTCCGGGAGGTCCTCGGCCGTGGCCGACGAGCGGACCGCCACTGGGCCGTCGGCCGCGCGCCGCACGGCGCGGGCGATGTCGTCGGGCACGGGTGCGGCCAGGACGGCGGCGCGCGCCAGGCCGGCCAGCTCGGCCAGCGTGGCGGTGTCGCCGGGGGCGGTGCGCGCCAGGGCGTCCAGCACCTCGCCGAGGTGCGCCCCTTCGGCGACGCGGCGGTAGGCCCAGGTGGTCAGGCAGATCCCGGGCGGCACGGGCAGCCCGGCCCGGGTCAGCACGCCGAGGTTGGCGGCCTTGCCCCCGACCAGCGGCAGCGCGTCGGCGGCGATGTCCGGGAAGCCGAGGATCAGGGGGTGGTGCTCCGGGCCGGCGAGCCGGCGGTCACCGTCGGAGGTCAGCATGTCGGTCTCCCTGTGGAGCCGCCGGGGCGGACGGGGCCCGCGCTCCCGGCGACGCTGTCCGTCGTATGACCCCACCATAAACTCATCAGCCGTTGAAATCAACGACCGATGAAATAAGGGTCATGACGCGGAGCTAGCTCATGGTGTTGCCCCCGTTGACGGCCAGCCGCTGGCCGGTGACGAAGCGGGCGCCGGGGGAGGCCAGATAGGCCACCGCCTCGGCGACGTCGGCGGGGACGCCCATGTGGCGCAGCGGCAGCCTCGCCTCGTAGTCGCTCCAGTCGTCGCCGGCGTGGCGCTCCACCGGGATCCAGCCCGGTTCCACGGTGTTGACGGTGATGCCGAGCGGTCCGAGCTCGCGGGCCCACGAGCGGGTCAGGCCGTGCATGGCCGCCTTGGCCGACACGTAGTGCGCGAAGTCGGCGTTGCCGAGGTCGGCCACCTCGCTGCCGATGTTGACGACGCGTCCCTCGCCGGCGGCCTTGAAGTCGGGCAGCACGGCGTGCAGGAGCAGCAGAGGCGCCTTGACGAAGAACCGGAGCTGGTCGAGGTGGTCCTGCCAGGTCTGCTTCTCGATCGGCATCATCGGCTGCGGGCCGGTCGCGTTGTTCACCACGACACCGATCGCGCCGACCCGCTCGCGGATGTCCTCGACGCCGCGCGCGACCTCCTCCTCGTCGGTGACGTCGAACCGCGCCACGTACGCCGCCGCGCCGATGCGGCCGGCCACCGCCGTCGCGCCCGCGGTGTCGTGGGCGTAGTTGACGACGACCTTCCAGCCGTCGGCCGCCAGCCGTTCGGCGATGGCCGCGCCGAGGCCCCGCGAGGCCCCGGTGACGAGTGCGCATCCCATGATTCCGTCCTCTCCGCACAGGAAATGCCCTCATCTTTGCCCATCGGCGCACATTCGCGCACATGTCGCCTGGGGCTGAGACGTGCGGATATCCCGGATCGCGTCCGGTCCATCACATCGGGAGCGTCGCGTCGGGCGGGGGAGGGGAGCCACCGGGGCGGCGGCCGTCCGCGCCGACGGACGGCCGTCCGGTCTAGCCGGCGGTGATGGCCGGGGCGGGCGCGTCGGCGTGCAGGCGGTGCAGCACCCGGCGGAAGGCGTAGATCGAGACGCCGACCGCGACGCCGCTGATGGCCGCGACCACCGACGTGCGCACCAGGAGGTAGGTGCCGATCGACTGGTGCAGGAGCAGCCAGATGCTGACCGCGGAGTTGGCCAGCAGCACGAACGCCCACAGCAGCGTGATGCGGGCGAAGAAGCGCCGCACCCGCTCGTGCCGCAGCACGGCCGAGGGAAGGTGGATGTAGTCCAAGGTGAGCTTCTGGACCAGCGGCCTGTTCAGGCGGACCGAGGCCAGGAAGGCCATGCTGATGCAGATCGTGCCCAGTTCGGGCTGAAGGAAGTAGACGACGGCACTTCCCGTCCACCAGCCCAGCGCCGCCCGCGCGGTGATGGCGATCGCCGCCAGCAACATCGTGCCGGGGACGGGCCGGCGGCGGACGACCCGCCACAGCACCCCGGCGTACACCCAGCTCACCGCCGCCACCAGCGCCCCGTCCAGGCCGAGCACGGCCAGGGCGGTGTAGAACACGGCGAGCGGGGCGACGACGCCTTCGAGGAGCCGCGGCACGGCCTGCCGGAACAGCGCGGTGATCCTCGGCAGGGTGAAGTGTGGAGCGTTCATGCTTCTCCCAGGGAGGACGTTCGTGGAACGACGCTAAAGCTTCGACGCCTACCCTGGGATGTGTTCGCCGAAACGCGGCCGAAACGCCGAATTGTAGTCATTAGTGGCTCACGGTACACAATGTCCAGGTAAGGCGTACATATGTTGGTAATGATCGTTTAATTCGATCATTACTAGGCTTCGGGCAGTACACCCTTCATGAGGTGGTTGAACATTGGATAACGGTTCGGGAACGGAGGGTTTCCGGATGGCGAGCGGTTCGGGAGCATGAAGTCATGGCAGTGCTCTCACGCACGCATGTCCCCCCGTCCGCCGATTGCGTGGCCGGCGTCGCCGTCGAGCTGACCCGTTGGCCCGACCTCGCGGTCAGCCACTCCCGCAAGGCCATCCGCTTCCGCGCGCGCGGCCGCGAGATCATCCGCATGCGCGGCGACCACACTGCCGAGCTGCTGCTCACCGCCCCCCTCGTCGACCGATGGGCCCGGGTGCTCGCCGACTCCCATCGTGTCACACCAGGTCACGGCACCGGCTGGATCCGTGTCGAGATCGCGGACCGCACCGACGCCGAGCTGTTCCTGTCACTGGTCAGCGTCGCGCTGAAGGTCAACGACGACTGAGCGGGACGGCCGGCGGCCGCGCGAGCGGCCGCCGTCAGCCGAGGCTGGAGGTCGCCAGCCGGGCGCCGAAGGCGAGGAAGAGCGCCCCTACGCCGGAGGTCAGGCCGGCCGAGAGCCTGCGCCGCCGCCGGAACTGGGTGGCCAGGTACACCCCGCCGAAAATCAGCGTGGACAGATAGACGACGCTGAAGAATTGGCAGATCGCACCCAAGATCAGGAATGACAGCGCCGGCGCGCCGTAATGCGGGTCGACGAACTGCACGAAGAACGAGATGAAGAACAAGATCGCCTTGGGGTTGAGCAGGCTGATCGTGAGGGCCTTCCTGAACGGGTCGGCGAGGTCGGGCGCCGCCTCGCCCTGCCCGCCCGGCTCGTCCTTGCCCCGCCACGACCGCACGGCGGCGCGGATCATGTTGAAGCCGAGCCACGCGAGGTAGGCCGCGCCGGCGTACTTGACCACGTTGAACAGCATCGGCGTGGACCGCAGCAGCGAGGCGACCCCGGCCGCCGACAGCACCATCAGCACCGTGTCGCCCACGAACACCCCGCCGGCCGCGCGGTACCCGGTGCGCACGCCACGCCGTGCCCCCACCGTCAGGACGTACAGCGAGTTGGGACCGGGAAGAAGAATGATCAGAAAGGCCCCGATCACGTAGGCCCAGATATTGGTGATGCCGAAGAACATGCCGCCGAACTCCATGTACGCAGGGAAGTGACACGCTATACCGCCCCAAACCCCACGTTCACCTCATTAACCGGACCGCCGCCGCGACACGGCCCCGGCATCTCCAGTGCGGTGACCACCTACGTTCACCGGGTACGGCTCTCCACCCCGGTGTGTGCTGGGGGTGATCGGCGCCGGGCCGGCGGGTCATGGTACGGCGATGCCGGCGCCGGCCACGGCGTCCGACCCGGTGAACGTTCGCGGGCGGCCCACTATCCGCTTCGCGCCCGTGAGGACGTGGCCGCCGTCGTCCGTCGTGACGCGCATGGCGAATCCGGGACGGGCCGCGGGGGCGGGTGACCGTATGTCTCCAGGCAGGCGGGTAGACCAGTGTGACGCGGCTGTCAAAGCCGCCCTGCCTGGGAGAAAACCTCGCCGTTTGGGCCTTGTGAGCGGCCTGCGCCGGAGCTACGATCGCGACAACTCTTAGGAAACTTTCCTAAAAGTACTGGTGACCTGCAGCCGTCCGCGCCCCTGTCCCCCTCCCGTGCCGATGCCCTATGAGCTGCGGACATCCAGCGAGCCAGCGCCCATCCTCCCTCTCACCCCCCTCGCGTCCCGCGCCCGGGACGCGCGACGCCCGCCTTTCGCAGCATGGGAGCGATCATGCGACGCACCTTGCCCCTGCTCGTCCTCACAGCCCTGGCGAGCATCGCCGTCGCGGTGCTCGCGCCACCGGGCGCGCAGGCCGCCTCGGTGAGCGCCACCTTCGTCAAGACCTCCGACTGGGGGTCGGGCTTCGAGGCCAAGTACACCGTCGCCAACGGCACCGCGAGCACCGTCAACGGCTGGACCGTGGAGTTCGACCTGCCGTCCGGCACCACTGTCGGCACCTACTGGGACGCCCTGATGAGCCAGTCCGGCGGCCACTACACCTTCAGGAACCGCGAGTACAACGGATCGCTGGCGCCCGGCGCCTCCGCCTCGTTCGGGTTCGTCGGCGCGGGGCCCGGAGCGCCGCTGAACTGCAAGGTCAACGGCGCGTCCTGCGGCGGCGGCACCACCCCCAGCCCGACGCCCACGCCGCCCGGACCGACTCCCACTCGCACCCCGACCCCGACGCCCACGCCGACCCCGACGCCCACGCCGACCCCGACCCCGACCGTGACCCCGCCGCCGACCGGCTCGATCCTCCTCGCCCCGTACATCGACATCACGATGACCACGCCGTCGCTGGTCAGCGCGGCCACCGCGACCGGGGTGAAGAACTACACCCTCGCCTTCGCCCTCGGCGACAGCACCGGCTGCAACCCCGCCTGGGGCGGCACCATCCCGCTGAACGACTCGCGCGTCATCAACGACGTCCGCGGACTGCAGGCACGGGGCGGCCAGGTGATCGTCGCCACGGGCGGCGCCGTCGGCCCGTACCTGGAACACAGCTGCGGCACCACGGCGCAACTGCTGGCGGCCTACAAGAAGGTGCTGGACACCGTCGGCACCAACCACCTGGACGTCGACATCGAGGCGTCCATCGACATCGCCAAGGTCAACTCGGCGCTCAGGCAGCTGCAGGCCGAACGCGGCACGGTGATCAGCTACACCCTCCGTATCCAGGGCCAGGACTACGGCATGGACCCGTTCTCGGTCCAGATCCTCCAGGACGCCGCGGCGCGCGGGCTGAACGTGCTGGTCAACCCGATGCTGATGGACTTCGGCTACTCCGGCGCCTGGGGCGACGCCATGGTCGCCGCGGCCAACGCGACGCTCGGGCAGATGCGGACGATCTGGCCCTCGAAGACGGACGCGCAGCTCAAGCGGCTGCTCGGCCTCACCCCGATGATCGGCAAGAACGACACCGGCCAGACCACCACGCAGGCGGACGCGCGCAAGCTGCTGTCCTACGCCCAGGCCAACCACGTCGGCCGGATCGGCTTTTGGTCGGCCGGCCGCGACAACGGCGGTTGCCCGAACGGCACCCTCTCGCCCACCTGCAGCGGCGTCAGCCAGTCGGCCTACGAGTTCACCACCATCTTCAAGGCCTTCACCGGCTGAAAGGACGATCCGATGCGCCTGATCCGCTTATGCGTCGCGGCACTGCTCGCCGCCGGCGCCGTACTGGTGGTGACGACGGCCCCCGCCTCGGCGGCCTCGGCCACCGCGACCTTCACCAAGCCGCAGGACTGGGGGAGCGGCTTCGAGGGCAAGTACACGGTCACCAACGGCACCTCCAGCCCGCTGAACGGCTGGACCGTCGCCTTCGACCTGCCCGCCGGCTACTCCGTCACCACCGCGTGGGACGCGGTGATGACCAGGAGCGGCCAGCACTACATCTTCACCAACCCGAGCTGGGCCCCGACCCTGGCCGCCGGCGCCAGCACGACCTTCGGTTTCAACGGCAGCCCCGGAAACTTCGGCGCCCCGCTCAACTGCACGCTGAACGGAGCCTCCTGCTCGGGCGGCACCACCAACCCCGGCGCGCCCGGCACGCCTGGCACCCCGGCCGTCACCGGCACTTCGAGCACGTCGATCTCCCTGTCCTGGTCCGCCTCCAGCGGCACCGTGACCGGCTACCGCGTGTACGAGGGCTCGACCGTCAGGGCCACGGTGACCGGCGCCTCGGCCACCATCGGCTCGCTCGCCTCCTGCACCTCGCACACCTACACCGTGAAGGCGTACAACTCGGTCGGCGAGTCGTCCGCGAGCGCGGCCGTCACCGCCACCACCACCGGATGCCAGCAGCCCACCGGCGGCAGCGGAGCCCCCTACCTGTACCTGGGCTGGGGCAGCCCGCCGAACCCCGCCACGGTCATGAACGCGACCGGGGTCAAGTGGTTCACCATGGCTTTCGTCCTGTCCGGCGGCGGCTGCACCCCGGCGTGGGACGGGCAGCGCCCGCTGCAGGGAGGCGCCGACGCGACGGCGATCGCGCAGATCAAGGCGGCCGGCGGCGACATCGTCCCCTCGTTCGGCGGCTGGAGCGGCAACAAGCTCGGCCCGAACTGCTCCACCCCCCAGGCGCTGGCCGGCGCCTACCAGCAGGTCATCAGCGCCTACAACCTGAAGGCCATCGACATCGACATCGAGAACAGCGACGAGTTCGAGAACGAGGCCGTCCAGGACCGCATCCTCAACGCGCTGAAGATCGTCAAGCAGAACAACCCCGGCATCAAGACGATCGTCACGTTCGGCACCAGCACCACGGGCCCGTCGTACTACGGCACCCGGCTCATCAACCAGGCCGCGGCGCTGGGCGCGAACATCGACGTGTTCACGATCATGCCGTTCGACTTCGGCGGCGGCGCCAACATGTACCAGAGCACCGTCAACGCCTCCGAAGGCCTGAAGACCGCGCTGAAGAACGCCTTCGGCTGGTCCGACGCCACCGCCTACGCCCACATGGGCATCTCCGGCATGAACGGCTTGTCCGACCAGCAGGAGACCACCACGCCCGCGACCTGGACCCAGATCCGCGACTGGGCCAAGTCCAAGGGGCTGGCGCGGCTGGCGTTCTGGTCGGTCAACCGCGACCGCGGCTGCGCGGGCGGCGGCGTCCAGTCGGCGTGCAGCGGCATCGCCCAGAACGACTGGCAGTTCACGCAGATCACCGCGGGCTTCTGACCGGCGGTCTCGTCCCGATCAGACGAGTGTGAAGACCGAGGCCACCGAGGACCGTGCGGCCCGCGGCTCCGACCCCCCACGGAGCCCGCGGGCCGCACGCTTGTCCCGCACAGCGCCTTCGGTTCCTCGTCGGTCCCCTGGAGAGGGCCGCCCGTGCGCTCCTCGTCGTCCCTGGACACCTCGTCCGTGACCTGCGCGTGTGCTCGACGGCCGCCTCCGTGGACCGATCTAATGCACACTTAGCGCATGATCGTCACCCATAGGAGTCAAAATACTTCTTTGTGTGAACAATTCTGGATAGATGGTGGCAATTTCCACACCCGAGTGGTCGGTATGGGCTGTGTTCCGGCAGGCTAGTGAGCGTCATGGACAACGCAATTCTCACGGGGTGCGTCCTCGTCTCAGGTGTCGTGCTCGCGATCGTCGCCCAATGGAAGGGCTGGAGACCGTCGCCGGCCGTCACGCTCGCCGTCGGCGTCGGGGTGCGCGTCCTGATCATGGTCTTGGCCGTGAAGTCCGTCTGGCAGCCCGTGGACTTCATGAAGAGCTTCCAACCGGCGGGCCAGGCGATCTTGGCTCACCAGGACCCCGTGCTCGAGAGCGACGGCGGCTGGCACTTCCTCCCCACGATCCCGTACGTGTACGGCCTACTGCTGTGGATGCACATCCCGTGGGAGGTCGCCGGCCGTCTGGTCACCGTGGTCGCCGACATCATCTTGATCCCCCTGGTCGGCAGGCTCGCGGGCGGCAAGGACGCCCGCCTGCGCGCCTTCCAGTACGCCTGCAACCCGCTCGCGGTGCTGGTGGCCGCGGTGCACGGCCAGGTCGAGCCGGTCTCCCTGATGTTCGGCGTCGCGGCCTTCATCGTCGCCAGGAACGCCAGGACGTCCAGGCCCGTCCGCAACGCGATCGTCGCCGGCCTGCTCATGGGCCTCGCGCTGTGCGCCAAGAGCTGGCCGATCTGGCTGGTCCCCGGCATGCTGCTGTTCCTGCCTGACCTGCGCTCGCGCATTTACGCGTTCTTCGCCACCGGCGTGGCGCCGATCTTCTTCCTGGTCACGCTGCCCATCGGCGCGGGTACGTCCCTCGCCCAGCTCCCCAAGGTGATCCAGACCATCGGCGACGTGCGTCCCATCATCGGGGAGTGGGGATGGACCGCGCTCGTGGTCGGCGGCGACTGGACACTGAACGCCGACCTCGCCCGCTACGGCCAATGGGCCATCTACGGCACGCTGCTCGTCGTCGGCTTCCTGTGGCGCCGCGCCGACCCCGTCGACCTGACCACGGCGCTGCTGCTCGCGTTCATGGTCGTCACCCCGCGGCTGGGCGCGCAGTACCTCATGTGGTTCATGCCGTTCCTCGTCGCCCGCCCGACGCGGTTCACCTGGCCGGTCATCATCGGCACCTCCACGTGGGCGGCCGTCGGCTATCTCTATCTGACCCAGTTCAACGACGTGCGCTGGTGGAACCTGCACTCACCGTGGGCGATGAGCTCGGCGGTGCTGCTTCCCCTCCTCATCGCCGCCATGCCCTGGGGCCGCAGGCACGGGGGGTCCACGCTCGCGACGAGCGAGGGAGTTCCCCGCACGGTGGTCGGAGCCTCGGCCTGAGGCGGGCTCGCTCTTCGGCATGATCCGCGTGCGCCTTCGCGATCGCGCGGACGCCTGAGAGACGCGCGGACGCCTGCCTGACGCGCGGCCGGCGTCCATTCCTGCCGGCTCACGACCCCGGCCGGTTCGCGGGCAGTTCGCCGGACACCAGGGCGGTCGACCACTTGAGCCCCGGGTCGCTGTCGATGAACAGGGCACGGGTCAGCAGAGTGAGCGGGATGGCCAGAAGCGCTCCCAGCGGTCCCAGCACCGTCGCCCAGAGGATCAGCGACAGGAATGTCACCGTGGTGCTCAACCCGACGGCGTCGCCGAGGAACTTCGGCTGGATGAACGACTGGACCACGATGTTGATCACCATGTAGGCCACGATCACCAGGATCATGCTCCGCGGACCGCCCGTCAGGAGCGCCAACAGGGCCGGCGGCACCAGCCCGATGACGAACCCGATGTTCGGGATGTAGTTGGTGATCAACGCCAGCACGCCCCAAAGCAGGGGAAGCGGCACACTCAGCACATACAGCGCGACCACGTCCAGCGCGGCGCAGATCAGGCCGAAGATCGTGGAGACGAGCAGGTAACGCCGGGTTCTGTCGGCGAACGTCGTGAGCGCCTTGGTGATCGCCGGCCGCTCCGCCGCGGCGGCCGCGATGATCCGGGAGGTGACCGGTGCGTCCAGGCTCATCGCCAGCAGCAGCACGACGATGAGGAACAGGCTCGAAACCACTCCGAGCACGCTGGACACCAGGCTCTGCGCGATCCCCACCATTTTGCCCGGATCAAAGGACCGCAGCGCCTGGTCTACCTGTGGCGCGATGCCGCGCGCGGCCGCCCACGCCTGGGCGTCGGCCACCAGCTTGTTGAACTGACCCGAGTAGCCCGGCAGCAGCGCCGCCATCTGGACGACAGCGGTGGTGAGGATCGCCACCATGCCGAGCAGGACCACGATGACCGCCGAGAACGGCACGGCGACGACCAGCCAGCTCGGCGCGCGCCTGCGGACGAGCCACCTTCTGATCGGGGCGACCGCCACGACCAGGACCAGGGCGAGAACGATGGGGCCGAGGATGGTGTTGACGGCCTTGATGCCGGCCAGCACGACGACGGCCGAGGCCGCCACCAGCAGCATGACCAGCGCCCGGGGGGTACTTCGCTCGCTCACGGTGGTCAGCCTCGATCCGGTTCGTGATCCTCGGTTCTACCGCTTGTTGTACTGGTCTTGCCCCGTGGGCCGAAAGGTTCTACTCGAACGTTGCCTGTATTGGATCGAGGGACGCGCGGACGGTGCTAATCTTTTGTCGTCGGCATCGCCCGGTCACCAACCAAGCCCGCCACCTCGAGTGGTTGCGGCCTGGGCGCTGGCGGGGAGCGCATGTCGGTACCCCTCGAAAAATCTTCGCAGAGGCGCTTGCGTCACTACGACAGAGTGTGTAAGCTAGAGGGGTTGCCCTGGAGACGGGGCGGCCTGAATGCTCGTTGGTTCGGGTGGCGGGAGTCAAGTGCCGGTAACGGCGCGATTTGGTTCCAGTCGGCCGGGTCGGCTAAAATGAAGGCATACGAGATGAACGCCCCAGTCGGGGGTCGGGTCCTTGGTGGGTCTGGTTTCCGGTGGTGTACGCGTCCGTTT
>NZ_JBSGDZ010000035.1:0-87940 GCF_053602655.1 Sphaerisporangium sp. NPDC004334 | reverse complement strand
CCCGCCGCCGTCCCCGCCGTCCGCACCGTCCGCGCCGTCCGCGCCGTCCCCGGCCGTTCGCGCGGGCCGTTCGCGCGGGCCGGGCGCGGCGCCGTGCTACCCGGGCGGCCAGGTGGCAGGCAGCAGGCTCAGGTCCGCGGCGTTCCCCCCTCTGATCGCGTTCGCGGCGACCGGGTCGGGCACCGCTTCGTACACGCGCCGTACCGGATCCTCGACGCCCATGTCGAACGGGTAGTCCGAGCCGAGCAGGACCCGGCCGACGCCGACGGCGCGGATGAGGGCCACCAGCGCCTCAGGGGCGTGCACGACGGTGTCGTAGTACAGGCGGCGCAGGTAACAGCTCGGCAGGTGCCGGCACGTCCGCGCCTCGGGCCGGACGAGCCAGGCGTGGTCGAGGCGGCCGGCGAAGGCGGGCAGGTAACCACCGCCGTGGGCGGCGACGAACCGGAGCGCGGGATGGCGGTCGAGCACGCCGGAGAAGATCAGGTGGGAGAGCGCGACGACGTGCTCCACCGGCTGGCCCACGCTGTTGGACAGGTACCAGCGGTCCAGGCGGGCGTCCAGCGAGCATCCCCACGGGTGCAGGAAGATCACGGCGTCGAGCTCCTCGGCGCGCCGCCACAGCGGCTCCAGCCGGGGGTCCGACAGTTCGGTCGGCGGGCCGCCGCCCGGGTCGGTGGCGTGCGAGGCGATCTCGACGCCGCGCAGGCCGCAGCGCACGACGGCGTCCTCCAGCGCGGCCAGGGCCACCTCGGGGTGCCGGATGGGCGCGACGCCCAGGCCGCACAGCCGCTCGGGCAGGCCGGCGCAGTGGGCGGCGACCCCTTCGTTGGTGGCCTGCGCGATGGCCCAGGCGAGGCTCGGGCCGGCCCACGGGTGGTAGAGGTGCGGGGCGACCGAGACGACCTGAGCGTCCACGCCCGCCGCGGACATCGCGGCGGCGCGGGCGCCGAGATCGGTCAGCCGTTCCCTGCACTCGTCGAACCGGCGGGCGCTGACCCGCGCCGACTCCGGTCCGAGCCGCGCCCGTTCCAGTTCCTCGTAGGCCACCAGAGCGGGGCGGCCATCGGCGAGCGCGTGGACCTCGGGCAGCCAGACATGTGCGTGGACGTCCACCGTCGGGCAGACGCCGTTGCTGGTTCCGGAAGGCATGTCCGCCTCTCATGACGGCGACTCTTGCTCACCATCCTGAGCAGCAGAACAGGACAAAGCAAGACAATTCCGACGATAGACACATAGAAGGCGTCTATCCCCACCCCTGCCTGCTCCCCGCGTCAGGGCGTCGGCATCGCCGGCCTCATCGCCCGGCTTCACCCGCGACGAACGCCGCGACGAGCCGGGCGTACTCTTCGGGCTCCTCGGCGTGGACGAAATGCCCGGCGCCGTCGAAGCGGCGGAACGACCCGCTCGGGACACGCTCTCGGAACAGGCGTATCTCCTCCGGGCTGGTCACCGGATCATGGCCGCCCTTGATCAGCAGGGCGGGCTGGGTGAGCCGTCCCAGAAGGGGCAGCAGCGATTCGGAGAACCCCGGGGTACGGGTGATCTCCTCGGCGAAGCGGGCACCGCGGCTGCGGATCTCCTCCGGCAGGTCGTCGCCGGGCAGGGCCAGCCCGCGTGACCCCGGACCGAGATAGATGTCCATCCGCCGTTCGCCCAGCCGGTGCGTCAGCGCAATTCGCTCATCCCACATCAGCGTGGTGGCCGGTCCCTGGTAATCGAGCAGTTCCTCCGCCCGCGCCTGATCGGCGCTTTCCTTCAGCAGCGGCCGGGCGGCCTCGACGAGCGTCCTGGTGGCCAGGACCATGTCCCACGGCGGGTTCTCGAAGACGACCCGGGTGACGGTGCCCGGATGGGTGACGGCGTAGCGGAGTGCGAGGCGGCCACCGTATGAATGGCCGAGTATCGACCAGCGCTCGAACCCGAGCACCTCCCGCAGGGCCTCGAAGTCGGCGATCAGGTCATCTTCGGTGACCGGGCCGTCCAGCGGGTCTGACCGCTGCACCCCGCGCTGGTCCACGCCGACCAGCCGCAGCCGCCCGGACAGCCGGTCGCCCTGGAAGCACATGAAGTCGTGCGAGCCTCCGCCCGGGCCGCCGTGGAGGTAGAGCAACGGCGGCGCCTCCTCGGCCCCGCGCTGGTCGACATGGAGGCGGGTGCCGCGAACGCGGATCAACATGCGAGACAGGATAGACCGGCCTTCGCGGGGCGGACATTCCCCGGCACGACCGGCCAGGCGCGGCGGTCGGCTTTCAGGGGGCGCCGGTGGTGAGGTCGGGGGTGCGGTGCTCGTAGGGGGTGCTGAGCACGATGGTGGTGCGGGTGGAGACGTTGGCCGACGCCCGGATCTGCTGCAGGAGGTGCTCCAGCGCGTTCGGCGACTGCACGCGCACCTTGAGGATGTAGCTCTCGTCACCGGCGACGCTGTGACAGGCCTCGATGGCGGTCAGGTGCTCGAGCTTCTCGGGCGCGTCGTCGGGAGCGGAGGGGTCGATCGGTTTGATCGACACGAAGGCGGTGAGCGGCAGCCCGACCGCGTCGTGATCGACCAGGGCCGCGTACCCGCGGATGACGCCGCGTTTCTCCAGCCTGCGCACCCGCTGGTGCACGGCGGACACCGACAGGCCGGTCTCCTTGGCGAGGTCGGTGAAGCTCATGCGGCCGTCCGCGGCCAGCAGCATCACGATTCGGCGATCGATCTCCTCCACTCCGTAAACGGTAGCGCCCCATGAGCCCGTTTCGTCATCTAACCGGTTACGTCATGGTTCCAACCGACCTCCCTACGTGGCCGCGAACCGGCGCGCCCCGTCGGCGCGCCGATCGGCGGCCTACCGCAGGGGGTTTCGGGCGACGCCGGTGACGATCGCGGCGACCACCTTGTGCACGGCCCCCGCCTCGGGCGGGACGCCCGTGCGGTCGGCGAACATCAGGTGCCCGGTGCCGATCAGCATGGCGGCGAGGGTGTCCACGTCGGCGTCGGCCGCGACGCGGCCGAGCTCGCGCTCGGCGGCGAGATAGGAGCCGATCATGATCGCGGCCTCGGTCAGCACGGGGACGCCGGCCGGCCAGGCCTCGCGCAGCCGGTCGCGGAGCTCGTCGCGGGAACCGACCAGGCCGACGACGGCCACCGCCACCGACTCGAACAGGGCCGTGAGCGCGGCGGTGAGGTTGCCGGCGACGGTGCCGGTGCCCGCGGCCTCGCGCAGGGCGGCCGTCTGGCCGTCGATGAGGCCGACGCGGTCCAGGACGAACTCGGCGAGGAAGCCGTCGAAGTCGGCGAAGTGCCGGTGCAGGACGCCCTTGGCGCAGCCCGCCTCCGTGGTGACCGCCCTGCTGGTCAGCGCGCTCGGCCCGTCCCGGAGCAGGACGCGCTCCGCGGCGTCGAACAGCTGTTTGCGCGCGTCGCGGATGTGCACGCCCGTCGGCACCGCACATCCCTCCTTCCACGGCCGATCCTGCCCGATTGATAAGTGGGCAAGCGCCCACTATGGTGGGCGCATGCCCACTCTACCGTCGGCGGAGGCCTCCCCTCCCCCGTCCGAGCCGCACCACGCCCGGCAGATCGCCGAGTCGTTCGGCGTGGACGCCGAACGCTACGACCGGGCGCGTCCCCGCTACCCCGAGGCCATGGTCCGGCGGATCGTCGCCGGCAGCCCCGGCCCCGACGTCCTGGACGTCGGGATCGGGACGGGCATAGCCGCCCGGCAGTTCAGGGACGCCGGCTGCCGGGTGCTCGGGGTCGAGCCCGACGAGCGGATGGCCGGCTTCGCGCGGCGCGGAGGCCTGGAGGTCGAGGTGGCGACGTTCGAGGCATGGCAGGCCGCCGGCCGGGCCTTCGACGCGGTCATCGCCGGGCAGGCCTGGCACTGGGTCGACCCGGTCGCCGGCGCGGCGAAGGCCGCCCAGGTGCTGCGCCCCGGCGGGCGGCTGGCGGTGTTCTGGAACGTCTACCAGCCCGAGCCCGAGATCGGCGAGGCGTTCGCCGCGGTGTACCGGCGGGTCCTGCCCGACGCGCCCATCCCTCAGAGCGAGGCGTCGGACGCGGACCCGTACTCGGCGATCACCGCCAAGGCGGAGGACGGCGTCCGGCAGGCGGGCGCGTTCGGCGAACCGGAGCGGTGGCGGTTCGACTGGGAACAGCCCTACACCCGCGACGAATGGCTGGACCAGGTGCCGACCACCGGCCTGCACACCCGGCTGCCGTCCGACACGCTGCGGGAGGTGCTCGACGGCATCGGCGCCGCGATCGACGCGGTGGGCGGCGGTTTCGTGATGCGTTTCGCCACGGTGGTGGTCACCGCGGCGCGCACCGGCGCCCTCTGACTCCACTCGGCGCCCTGTGACAGCGCCCTATGACAGCGCCCCGTGACCCGGCGCGACGCGAATGCCTCCGGCGGTCAGCGGCGGCGGCCGATCCAGAGCTTCTCGGAGATGTGGCAGATCCGGTGGCGCTTCCTGCAGATGGCCACCTGGGCCGGGGAGTGGCCGATCACGCTCGCGTTGGACACGTGCTGGACGCCCCGCATGTAGGTGGGGCTGTGGACCTGCGCGTAGCTGTAGTTGTGCCGGCCGTTGCCGATCACGATGGGCCCGCGGTCACCGGTGACGGCGATGGCGCGCGCCTCACGGGGAACGGCCGCGGCGCCCGCGGAGGCCGGCGTCCCGGCCGCGGCGGCCGACAGCGCGACCACGAGCACGGCGCGCGCCGGCCACCGCGCGCCGGGGAACCCCCGGTCGGGCGGGCCGGGAGCATGGCGGCGGTCCAGGGCGTTGCGCACCTTGCCTCCCCAGGTCGCTCGCCGGCCGTCCGGTCGGATCCGGCGCCGGCGTCCCTCCGCCCATACCCGGCCGACGCTCCCCGATCTCGCCGGGGACGGGGCGCCGCACAGAAGATTGCCGCCTGTTTGCCATCGCCCGCCCGCTCCTCGCGTCAGGGCTCTGGGCGGGGGAAGGCTCCCTGAGGGGACAGGCCCGGGGGGAAGGTCGGCGATGGGCGCGTGGGCGCAGGTCACAGAGACGCACTCGGGCGTCGTGGTGCTGCTCGGAGACCGGGCGTACAAGATGAAGAAGCCGGTGCGCTTCGGGTTCCTGGACTTCACCGACCGGGAGGCCCGGCGGGCCGCCTGCCAGGAGGAGGTGGCGCTCAACCGGCGGCTGGCCCCAGACGTCTACGAGGGCGTCGCCGACGTGATCGGCCCGGACGGCCGGCCCTGTGAGCACCTGATCGTGATGCGGCGCATGCCCGCCGAGCGCCGCCTGGCCGTCCTGGCCCGCTCCGGCGCGCCGGTGGGCGAGCACCTGCGGCGCATCGCCCGCCAGGTGGCGAGCCTGCACGCCCGGGCCCGCCGCGGCCCGGAGATCGACCGGGAGGGCGGCGGCCGGGCGCTGCGAGCCCGCTGGACGGCGAGCCTTGCCGAGGTCCGCGAGCTGCACGGCGGCCCAGGCGGCCCAAGCGAAACCGGCGAACCCCGCGAACCCGGCGAACCCGGCGAACCCCGCCAGCATGGCGAACCCCGCCAGCATGGCGAACCCGGCCAGCATGGCGAACCCCGCGAACATGGCCGATCAGGCCGGTCCGGCGAGTCCGGCGGTCCGGGAAGCCCCGTGGGCGCCGCGGCGCTCGGCGCGATCGAGCGGCTCGCGCTGCGCTTCGTCGACGGCCGGGAGCCGCTGTTTCGCGCGCGCGTCGAGCAGGGCCGCATCGTGGACGGGCACGGCGACCTGCTGGCCGAGGACATCTTCTGCCTGGACGACGGGCCGCGCATCCTGGACTGCCTGGAGTTCGACGAGCGGCTGCGCTTCGTCGACGGGCTGGACGACGCCGCGTTCCTCGCCATGGACCTCGAGCGGCTCGGCGCGCCCGGCGAGGCCGTCGCGTTCCTGGATCGCTACGCCGAGTTCTCCGGCGACCCCTCCCCGCCGTGCCTGGTGCACCACTACGTCGCCTACCGGGCGTTCGTCCGCGCCAAGGTGGCCTGCCTGCGGCACGGGCAGGGCGGCACAGGGGCGGCGCGCGAGGCCGGCGAGCTGGCCGAGCTGGCGCTGCGCCACCTGCGGGCCGGCGCGGTGACGCTGGTCCTGGTGGGCGGGCCGCCCGGGACGGGGAAGTCGGCGCTGGCGGGCGCCGTGGCCGACCGCCTCGGGTACACGCTGCTGAGCAGCGACCGCGTCCGCAAGGAGATGGCGGGCCTGGCGCCGCAGACCCGTGCCGCGGCCCCCTTCGAGGAGGGCATCTACCGGCCCGAGTGGACCGAGCGCACCTACGGCGAGCTGCTGTCGCGGGCGGAGCGGCTGCTCGGCCTGGGTGAGCCGGTGGTCCTGGACGCCTCCTGGACCGGCGCCGCGCACCGGTCGGACGCCGAGCGGGTCGCCCGGCGCACCTTCACCGACCTGGTGGCGCTGCGCTGCGCGGCGCCGGCGCGGGTGGTGGCCGAGAGGCTGGCCCGCCGCACCGCGGGCGTCTCGGACGCCGGCCAGGCCGTCTCCGAGGCCATGGCGGCCAGGACCCCGCCATGGCCGGGCGCCGTGGAGATCGACACGGGGGGCGCCGTGGAGGACGCCCTGGACCAGGCGCTCGGCGCCCTGCGGCCGCCCTGCGCCCCCGCGGCCCCCCGTTTCCCCCGCCCCCGCCTGGAGCCCGGCTGATCGACGGCGTGATCCGCAGGCCGACGGCGCAGGCCGCTGACCGGCGCGCAGGCGGCACGGGCGGGCGGCCGCCGGCGGTCCGCGCCGTGTTCACCACGTCCACTCGCAGGCCGTGTCGTACATGCAGGCGTCCTCGCCGGGCCACCGGCCGGTGGGCGGCATGCCATGCATGCCATGCATGGCCGCGGGCAGGGCCTGCAACGCCCGGACGTCGGTCTCCGTCGTCACCGCCGTCGCCTCCTTCGGGATCGTAGCCGCGGCCGCCGTCGCCGTGGACGTGCTCGCCGTCGTGCCGTCGTGCGCGTCGTCCCGCGCGATCGGTCCACCTCCTCCGATGTCCGGTGTTCCGCCGGGGCATGGTCCCGCCCCGCCCAGGGCCGCGCTCGGCCGGGACCGGCGGACGCGGATGATCAGCGCGCGGATGATCAGCGGGCGGCGGGACCCGGCCCGGCGAGGACCTCCGGCAGCCACATGCGCGGCCCGCCGTCGCGCAGCCGCAGCAGCAGGGCCACCACGCCTGACAGGCCCACGTTGAAGCCGGCGGCCATCTCGGCGTCCTGGTCGCCGGGGACGACCATGCGCCCGTCCCTCAGGGCGTGCCGAAGGCCGATCGCGGCGGCCAGGTCCAGGGCCCATCGCCGGTGCCGTCCGCCGCCGCCCATCTCGGCCAGGTCCAGCAGGAACTCGGCGTCGCCGGACAGGCCGTGGCACTGGCCGGCGCCCGCGTGCCACCGGGAGCGGTGGACGGCGACGGCGGCGCCGCGCGCCAGGTCCAGCAAGGCCTCCTCGCCGGTCTCGCGCCACATCCGCACCAGGAACGTGCCGACGCCCGAGGAGCCGCTGCACCAGTGCGTCAGCGGCCGTTCGTCGCCCTCGCCGCCCGGCCAGTAGGCGGCGTCCCGCTCGACGCGGGCCGCCCGGACGAGCGTGCCGGCCGCCTCGGCCGCCAGCTCCACGTAGGCCGGCTCGCGCAGCGCCCGTCCCGCGGCGAGCAGGAAGGCGGCGTTGCCGGCGACGCCGTGGGCGAAGCCGTAGTGGACCAGGCCGGCCAGGGTGGAGGCGAAGTCGCGCGGGATCGGCCACAGCAGCCGCCCGTCCGCGCGCGTGGCCGCGCCGGCGACCGACGCGGCGGCCTCGCGGGCCCGGTCCAGGAAGACCTCGCGGCCGGTGACCTCCCAGAAGCGCAGCTGGGTCAGGCCCGCGCCGGAGGTCCCGTGGCAGACGTCGGGGTTGGGCCAGCGCAGCGGGACGCGCAGCGCCAGGTCGGCGGCCAGCCGTTCGAGGTCGTCGTCGCCGAGCGCCCGGCCGGCCTCCAACAGGGCCCAGGCGGTGCCGGAGCGGCCGAAGTACAGTCCGGGCAGCATGCGGGGTTCCCGCGGCACCCCGCGGCGGATCCATCCGGCCGCCGCGGCCACGGCCTCGCGCAGCGCCGGGTCCGGCCGGCCCCGGTACGCCCGTACCAGGACGCCGAGCACGCCGGCGGCGCCTTGCTGGACGTTGAACGGGTCGGCCGACCCGCCGAAGCCTCCGGCCGGCCACAGCCGTTCCCCGGCCGAGGTGTCCATGGAGGCGACCAGATGCGCGAGCCCGTCGTCCAGCAACCGCCCGAGGCCGTCGCCGCCGCGGTCTCCGTCTTCGTGCTCCTTCTGCGCGTAAGACGGAGAGGCGTCCGCGGCCCGCGCCCGGCCGCCGGGCAGGTCCGGCGGGCCGGGCGGGACGGACAGGGCGCGACGGACCTCGGCGAGACCGGGGCGGCGGTCGGGGTCCTCGTGCAGGAGGGCGAGGATGAGCGGCGCCAGGCGGGCGGCGGCGGGATTGCCCCGGGAGGCGTGGGCGAGCCACGCCCCGAGGCGCTCGCGCAGCGGCCGTCCCGGCGGGTCGTCGGCGGGCAGGCGGGGGTCGGCGCCGGTGACCAGGTGGAACAGCGTCGCCCCCAGCCCGTGAAGATCCACCGACTGGGCGGGAGCGGAGCCGAACCCGGTGCGCGTCCCCTGCTCGGGGGCGCCGTAACCCGGGGTGCAGGCCCGCATCACCGGCTCGCCCGGCCGGGCGAGCAGTTCCAGGTCGATGAGCCGCAGCCCGCCGTCCCCGGCGACCATCACGTTGCCGGGGTTGAAGTCCTGGAGCACCAGGCCCCGGGCGTGGACGAGCGCCACCAGTCCGGTCAGCTCGGCGGCGACGCGCAGGGCCCGCCCCGGCGGCGGACCCCAGGAGCCGTCCTGGCCGCGGGCCGTCTCCGCGTGGATCGCGCGCACCCATTCGCGCAGGGTGACCCCGGCGATCGCCTCCTGGACCAGGAACAGGTCGCCCTGCTGCTCGAACAGGCCGCCGGTGAGCGGGGTGATCCCGGACGGCTCCAGCAGCTCCAGCATGGCCGCCTCGTGCCGCAGGGCGTCGCGGACGTCCAGGCCGCCCGGAGTCGAGCCCACGTGCCTGCGGGCCTGCTTGATGATCACCGCGGATCCGGTGCGCTCGTCGACGGCCTCGAACACCCCGCCCTTGAGCGCGTGGCGGACGGCCCCGTGGACGAGGTACCGGCCGCCCAGGAGCACCGCCTCGACGGCGCCGCGGTCCCCTGCCCGCGACTCCCCCGGCCCCGGCGACCCGGACGGCTCGGACGGCCCGTCCGGCGGGGCGAGGTCGGCGGCGAAGGGGTCGCGCGGCGCCCAGGACGGCGCGGCGTACCAGGGCCTGCGCTCGTCCAGCACGTACGACCCGTCCGGGGCGACCAGCATCGCCACGCGCGAGCCGTCGTTGCCGAGCGTCACCCGGCCGCGGTGGGCCCCGTACCGGTAGTGCACCAGGCTGCCGGGCCGGTAGGAGCGGTCGGAGAGGATCACCGGCCCCGGCAGACCCTCGGTCGCGCGGTGCAGTTCCTCGGCCAGGGCGCGCAGGCGCTCGTCGTCGGCGTCGGGGTAGGCGGTGATGAACTTGCCGCCCGCGGCGCGGTCGTACCGCGGTGAGGTCAGCTCGGCCACCCGATCGAGGGTGCCGGCGAACTTGAACGGGCAGCCGTGCCGTGCGAGCACGGCGGCGGCCCCGGCCAGCACCAGCGGGGCCGACAGCGGAGTCGCCGACAGGTGCAGCTTCCATCCCTGCGCCAGGGACCCGCCGGCGCCCCGCACCGAGCACCAGAACGCGCCGGGCTCGACGCGCCGGCCGTCCGCGCCCTGCCGTTCCAGCACCGCCCGCACGACGTCCACCAGGATCGTGTCCCCGGCGGGGTCGCCGGGCGCCGGCGCGGCCTCCGCCCCGCTCGCCGGGGGCCGGGCGTTCACCGCGACTCCCCCTCCGAGGCGCGGTGAACGCACCCCGGCGGGAATGCTCGGGCGACGTCCCCCGTCACGTGCGCCGGGCGGCGGCAAGCGCCCATCATGGACCCCCGTTCTCAAACGCGCGGCCACCACGGGCTTGCCCGCACCGTGGTCGAGGCCGTCCCCACGACTCCGCCGGCGGGACCCGCAGACCTGTTCCCCGTGCCGCGGGCCCCGCCGCACCCCATGCAACGCCCCCGGCCGGGCTCTGTCTGCGTACTAATACCGGCACGCCGCCCTGTTTCCGTGGCGTCAGGAGGCCGGGGAGGGTGCGGGGCCCCCGGAGAACACCTGCGGGATGCGCGGGCCGGCGGTGACGCGCGGCCACCGCCGCCGGTGCACGACGAGGAGCACGCCGAACGGCCATACCGTTCTCTGACCTGGTAAAACCCTGGGCCGGATGTCCTAAAGGCCGCTCAAACCACTCGCACCGACATGGCAGCCTGAGGCTCGTGCGTAATCGGAACGTAATCGCAGGCATATGCGCGGCCATGTTCGCCCTGGTCGGCGGCGTTTCCACTCCCGCCATCGCCCGGTCCGCGCCCCCGGCCACCGTCCTGGCCACCGGGACGACCACCGGGACGACCGCCGCCGGCGGATCGGTCCTCCCCGCCGCCGTACCCGTGGCGCTCCCCGCCGCCGCGCGCCGGGCGCCGGAGGTCTACGGGCGCGCCACCTTCCTGCTCGACGCCTCCTCCGGCAAGGCGCTGCTCGACGAGAACGCCGCCGACCGGCTGCCGATCGCGAGCCTGACCAAGGTCATGACCGCCTACGTCGTCCTTCGCGAGGCCAAGCTCACCGACGTCGTCCAGGTCACCGGCGCGGACGTGAGCCACGCCGACGACAACGGCGGCACGAGCGCCGACCTGCGCCCCGGCGACCGGGTTCCGGTGGGCGAGCTGCTGTACGGCCTGATGCTGCCCTCGGGCGCCGACGCCGCCCACGCGCTGGCCCGCACCTACGGCCCCGGCGTCGAGGGGTTCGTCGCCAAGATGAACGCCACCGCCCGCGGGCTCGGACTGGCCGACACCCGGTACGTCAACCCCGACGGGCTGCCGATGCCCGGCGGCGACGGCTACTCCACCGCGCGCGACCAGGCGCGCCTCGCCGCGGCGGCGCTGCGCGACGCGACCTTCCGCGAGGTCACCTCTACCGAGACCCACTCGGTGGACGCGACGGACGGCCACGGGGCCTACACCTGGACCAACACCAACCACCTGCTCGGCGACCCGGGCGTGCTCGGCGTCAAGACCGGTTTCACCAACGCGGCCGGCTACTGCCTGACCTTCGCCGCCGACCGCGACGGCCGCCGCCTGGTCGGGGTCATCCTCGGCGAGGACGTCTCCAGCCGCCGCTTCTCCACCGCCGAGTCCCTCCTGGACTGGGCCGCGGACGACTCCACCTCGTCCTGATCCGCCTCAGCGGGCCGGGAGGCGGGGGCGGTTCCACCACAGGGTGAGGGACAGGGCCGTGGTGATGAGGACGCCGCCCGCGGCGGCGAAGACGGCGGAGGCGTCCACTCGGCGGTCGACGACGGTGAAGCCGCTGGGCAGGGCCTTGAGGGCGGCCTGGAGCTGGTCGGCGTTCTCGGCGCGGTGGTAGGTGCCGCCGGTGGTCCGGGCGATCCGTTCGAGCGCGGGCTCGTCGATCGTGCGGGGGTTGCGGCCCCTGTCGAAGCCGCCGCGACCGCCGCGGCCGTAGCCGCCCAAGCCGCCGTAGCCGTCGAACTAGGAGTTGTCGCAGACCATCGGGGCGGGGGCGGTGGTGCCGAACCCGATGGGGAAGACGCGGATGCGACGCAGGGCCGCTTCCCGCGCGGCGGTCTGGGGCTCGACGCCCTGGGTGTTGGCGCCGTCGGTCAGCACGACGATGGCGGCCGCGGCGTCGCCGCCGCCGCCGTTGCCGGGGTCGGCGCCGGTGGGGGCGACCGACGGGTCGACCTCGGCGATCGCGTCGATCGAGGTGAGCACCGCCTGGCCGATGGGCGCGACGTCGGTGGAGCACATCGAGCCGGAGGTGTCGAGCGCGAGCAGGATCGTCGCGGAGGTCCTCGGCACCGGCACCCGACGCCTGGGGGCGCGCGGCGCGCGGCGTCCGAGGCCGGGTGGTAGGCGCCGCCGGTCGTGCGGGCGATCAAGGTGAGGGTGTCCTCGTCGAGCGAGGTCCGCAGGTGGTAGCCGTCGACCTTCACCGTGGCCCCGGCCGCGGTGCCGACCCCGACGGTGTGGACGTGGACGCCCGCCCGCTGGGCCACGGCGGCGGCCCGGCCGACGTCGGCGCCCTGGTTCTGGCCGTCGGAGAACATCACGATCGTCGCCGACGGCCAGTAGCCGATGCCGGGCGCGGCGTCGTCCCGGCCGAGGGCCACGGGCCTGCCGGTGATCGCCGACAGCGAGGCCAGGATGGCCGTCCCCAGCGAGGTGCCGCCGGAGACCTTCAAGCGGTCGATGGCCGCGAGCGCGATGGAGTGGTCGGCGTCGGGCCGCGCGGTGGTCAGCGCGCCTCGTTCGAAGGCGACGACTCCGATGTCGACGCTGTCGGGCTGCGCCGCCACGAACGCGCGGGCCGCCCGCTGCACGGCCGCCGGCCGGGTCGGCGCGACGTCATCGGCGCCCATGCTGCCGGAGACGTCGATGGCCAGGACGACGGTGCCGGCGGTCCGCGGGACCGGCACCATGGCCGCCGGTCCGGCGGCGGCGACGGCGAGCCCGGTCATGGCGACCAGTCCCGGGTCCGGGCGACGACCTCGGCGAGCGCCTCGGCCAGGTCGCGTTCGGTGCCGATGCGGTGGACGGGCACCCCGGCCCGGCGCATGCCCGCCGTGAGCCGGGCGTCGCGGGCGTCGACGGCGGCGCGGAAGCGGGCCCGCAGCAGCGGGTCGGCGGAGTCGACGACGAGCTGCTCGCCGGTCTCGGCGTCCTCGACGACGATCAGCCCGGCCTCGGGCAGCGTGTCGTCGGCGGCGTCCACGATCCGCAGGGCGACGACCTCGTGCCGCCGGACCAGGCGCTGGAGCGAGCGCTCCCAGTCGCCGTCGCCGATGAAGTCCGACAGCACGACGATCAGCGCGCGGCGGCGCGCGAGCCGCCCGGCCGCGTCCAGCATCCCGGCCAGGTCGGTGGTGGCGCCGCCGCGCGCCTCCGAGGTGCGTTCGAGCTCGGCGCCGATCCGCAGCGCGTGCCGCCGGGTGGTGCCGGGTGGGACGACGCGCGGCGTCCCGGTGTCGAACATCAGGGCGCCGACGCGGTTGCCGCCCCTGCCGAACGGCCGGGCCAGGACGAGCGCCAGCTCGGCCAGAACGTCGTGCTTGCCGCGCCCCGGCGGGCCCGCCGCCATCGAGGCCGAACGGTCGAGCACGAGCCACACCGTCAGCTCGCGGTCCTCGGTGAACAGCCGCAGGTGCGGCTCGTCCAGCCGGGCGGTCACGTTCCAGTCGATGTGCCGGGCGTCGTCGCCGGCGTGGTAGGCGCGCAACCTGGTGAGGTCCACGCCGGCGCCGCGGTACGCGCGACGGGCGCGCCCACGGCGACGGCGCCGCCGAGCGTGGCCGGGACGACGATCTCCGGCAGCCCCGCGGGCTTGAGCGTCGCGACGTCGTGCCGGGGATCGGACGACGCGACGGCGGCCTTGGCCCTGGTGCCGTCGGCGAACGTCACGGTGACGTCCTGGTGCCTTTGACGACGTGGTTCGCCGTCAGGATCGTCCCGTCCTCGGCCGCGATCACCCCGGTTCCGAGCGACCGCCCGGCCCGGATGACCACCACCGACGGGCCGGTCCTGGTGAAGACCTCGGCCGCCGTGAGCGTCGCCGCCGAGCACGGCCGGCACGGACGAGCCGTCACGGCGAGATGGGCGCCTCGAGGTCCACGGGGACGTGGAGAAGGGTGAGCAGGCGGCGGCGCAGGCCGGAGAAGCCCGGGACGTCGACGGCGCGGGGGCGGCCGAGGTCGACCTCGATCTCCTCGGCGATGCGGCCCTGGTCCAGGACCAGGAGCCGGTCGGCCAGCAGGAGCGCCTCCTCCACGTCGTGGGTCACGAGCAGGGCGGCGAAGCCGTGCCCGGCGTGGAGCCTGCCGAACAGGGCCTGCATCTTCAGCCTGGTCAGCGCGTCGAGCGCACCGAACGGCTCGTCGAGCAGGAGCAGGTCGGGCTCGCGGACCAGGGCCCGGGCGAAGGCCACGCGCTGGGACTGCCCGCCGGACAGCTCCGAAGGCCAGGCGCCGCTCCGGTCGGCGAGCCCCACCTCCTCCAGCGCCGTCCTCGCGCGCTCGCGGGCGTCGCGGCCGCGCACGCCCAGCGCCACGTTGTCGGCCACCCGTTTCCAGGGCAGCAGCCGGTGCTCCTGGAACACCACGGCCTTGGACCCGGTGGTCGTGAGCTCACCGGTGGCCTCCTGGTCGAGTCCGGCCAGGATCCGCAGGAGGGTGCTCTTGCCCGACCCGCTCTCCCCCAGCAGGGCGACGACCTCGCCGCGCCGGATCCGCAGGTCGACGCCGGCGAGGACCGTCGTGCCGGCGAACACGCGGCGGATCCCGGTGGCCGCTACGACGCTCGCAGGCCTCGACGCCATGACAGCGTCCTCCTTTCAGCGGTGCGCAGGGCCAGGTCGGACAGCAGGCCGAGGGACGCGTAGACGACCAGCCCCAGCACGACGATCTCCGTCTGGCTGAAGTCGCGGGCCTCCATCATCATGAAGCCCAGCCCGCTCTGCCCGTTGACCTGCTCGCCGACGACCAGGCTGAGCCATCCCGCGGCGAACGCCAGCCGCAGGCCGAGGAACAGCGACGGCATCGCGCCCGGGAGCACCACGTGCCTGATCCGCTCGAGCTGGGTGAGACCGCACGTGCGGGCGGCCTCGACCAGCCTCTCGTCGATGCCGCGGATGCCGGCGTAGGTGTTGAGATAGATCGGGAAGAACGCGCCCAGCGCTACAAGGGAGATCTTGAGCGACTCGCCGATGCCCACCCAGATGATGAGCAGCGGGACGAGCCCGAGATGCGGCAGCATCCGGGCGGCCTGAACGGGCGGGTCCACCAGGTCGTCCCCGGTCCGGAGCAACCCCGCGACCGCGCCCAGGACCAAGGCGAGCGAGCCGCCGATGAGCAGCCCGAGGGCGGCCCGTTCCAGGGATTCCAGCAGGTGCAGGCCGAGGGTTCCGTCCAGGGACAGCCGCCAGGCCGCCGCCGCGACCTCGCTCGGCGCGGGGAGCTTGTCGTGCGGGAGGACGCCGGCCCGGGCGGCGCCCTCCCATCCGGCGACGAGCACGATCGGGGTGATCAGCCGCCGTGGCCTGAGCCTCACTGCAAGATGTCCAGGAAGCTCGGGTCGATGAGGGACTTGACGTCGACCTTGGCGGGAATGAGGGCGAGGCCGGCGAAGCCGTCCGCGATCTGCTGGAGTTCCTCGCCGACCGCGGCGTCCACCGGCGCGAGCGGCTGGGCGCTGCGGGCCAGGGCGCGGCGGGCGACGTCCTCGGGGATCTTCAGCTCGGGGGCGAGCAGCTTGACGCGCTCCTCGGGGTGGGCGATGCCCCAGTCGGTGACCTCGCGGTAGACCTTGAGGTACGCGCGGACCGCGTCGGGCCTGTTCTTCAGGATCTCCGGCGAGGCCAGCAGGTACTCGCGGTTGTTGGCAAGGCCCGTGGCGTCGGCCAGGACCTTCACGCCCGGGCGCTCGGCGAGGGAGAAGTACGGGTCCCAGATGATCCAGGCGTCGACCTGGTCGTTGTCGAACGCGGGACGGGCCTCGGCCGGCTTGAGGTACTGGACCTCGATGTCGGTGATCTTCATGCCGTTGGCCTCGAGGAGCTTGACCAGCAGCCAGTTGACGTTGGACCCCTTGTTGAGCGCGACCTTCTTGCCCTTGAGGTCCTTGAAGGAGGTGAAGCCGCTCTTCTCCTTGACCAGGACGGCCTCGCCCTTCGGCACCGGCCGGGAGGTCGCGATGATCTTGAACTTGGTGCCGCCGGCCGCGGCGAAGATCGGCGGGGCCTCGCCGGTCTGGCCGATGTCGATGGCGCCGGCCTTGAGCGCCTCGGTCAACGCGGGGCCGCTCTCGAACAGCGACCAGGTGGCGTCCGGGGCCGACCCCTTGGCCTTGAGCAGGCTCTGCCCGCCGAACCGCTGGTAGCCGACGCGCAGGTGCTCCTTGTCGGCCTTCGTCTCACCTCCCCCGCAGGCGGACAGACCGCCGACGAGGGCGAGCACGCCGAAGAGGTGGATGATGCGGCGCATGGGGGGCTCCTTGGGTGGAACACAGCAAACGGCCGCAAGTATGCCCAATAACCTACCTTTTGTATAGGGTAAGTAGGGATTTCGGTCCCGACCCTTTTCGGCGAGGCGACGACGTCCACCCGGGATGGCGAACCGACGAACGACGTGCTCCCGGCGCGGGATGGGGCCCACCTGGCGAATGCGCCCCGCAGGGCGGGGCCCGCGCGAGCGGCGCGGCGCGCCTCGGGCTCGCGGACGACCCCGCCCTCCCTGGGACGGCCCCCGGACGGTCAGCTGTAGGAGACCGACTGCAGGCTGCGGTTGCGGCGAATCGCTCCGGGTCTTTCCGAGGAGGCAGGTGTCCGAATCGGCACGCGTGCCGCGTCGGTGGAGAGGAAGGCCGCCGCCGGCGAAGGCGGCGGCACCGAACGGGAACCGGGCCGGAGTCACCGAACAGGAGTCACCGGGCCGGTCCCCTCGCGCGTCGCGGACGGACCCGCCGAGCCGGCGATCCGCCGCACGCGACATCTCACACCCCACCTCGCGGAAGGACCACACGATGGCGCGTAGGAAACCGGACATCGTCAGGGACCACTGGCGCGGCATGACGCGGGCGGCCCAGGACGACCCTGACCAGACTCCCGAGGAGATCCGCGAACGGGTCGAGCGTTACTGGCCCGGCCTGACGACCGACCCCGGCGGCCTGGACTACCTGGAGACCGAGGTGGCCGGCCTGCCCGCGCTGTGGGCGGTCCCGAAACACAGCCCCGAGGACCGCGTGATCCTCAGCGTGCACGGCGGCGGCGGCGTCAGCGGCTCGATCTACACCCACCGCAAGATGTTCGGCCACCTGGCCAAGGCCTCCGGCGTCCGCGCGCTGATCACCGGCTACCACCGGACGGCCTATCCCGTGCCGGTCGAGGACACCGTCACCGCCTACCGCGGGTTGCTCGACCAGGGTTTCGACGCCGGGCACATCGCACTCGCCGGCGACTCGCTCGGCGCCGGGGTGTCCCTGGCGGCGATCCTGCGCGCCCGCGAGCTCGGCCTTCCCCTCCCCGCCGCGTTGATGCTGCTCTCCCCGTGGGTCGACATGACGGTCGGCGAGGAGACCTTCGACACCAACCGCGCGACCGAGGAGTTCTTCTACAAGGAGGTCGTGGAGATCCTGGCGTACCTGTACCTGGGCGGCGCCGACCCCAAGGATCCGCTGGCGAGCCCGCTCCACGCCGATCTGAGCGGCCTGCCGCCGATCTACATCCAGGCGGGCGGCGACGAGACGCTGCTCGGTGAGGCCCGCCGGCTCGCCGGCAACGCCCGCGCGGCCGGCGTGGACGCCGAGATCGAGGTCTTCCCCGGCCAGCTGCACACCTTCCAGATGGCCGCCGGACGCTCGAAGGTGTCCGACGACGCCATCGGCAAACTGGCCCAGTGGGTCCGCCCCAAGCTCCGCCTCCCCTAGGCCCGGACGGCCGCACGCCGGTGAGCCCGCCCGCGGGCTCACCGGGAACGACGGTCGCACGACCCCGGCTCCGAGGGAGCGCCGGGTTCAGCTTTCCTTGGTGAGGGCGCGGGAGATGACCAGGCGCTGGATCTGGTTGGTGCCCTCGACGATCTGCAGGACCTTGGCCTCCCGCATGAGGCGTTCGGCCGGGAAGTCCTCGACGTAGCCGTAGCCGCCGAGGACCTGCACGGCGTCGGTGGTGATCTTCATGGCGGCGTCGGTGGCGAACAGCTTCGCCATCGCCGCGCGGGTGCCGTACGGACGGCCCGCGTCGCGCAGGCGGGCGGCGTCCAGGTACAGGGAGCGGGCGGCGGCGATCTGGGTGGCCATGTCGGCGAGCAGGAAGCCCAGCCCCTGGAAGTCGGCGATGCGCCTGCCGAACTGGCGGCGCTCGCGGGCGTAGGAGACGGCGGTGTCCAGGGCGGCCTGGGCGACGCCGACGGCGCAGGCGGCGATGCCGAGCCGTCCCCCGTCCAGGGCGGCCATGGCGATGCGGAAGCCCTCCCCCTCGCCGCCGATCAGCGCCTCGGGCCCGAGTCGCACCCCGTCCAGGCGCACCTGGGCCGTCGGGGAGGAGCGCATGCCCATCTTGCGCTCGGGCCGGCCGAACGACAGCCCGGGCGTGTCCGCCGGTACGTGGAAGCAGGAGATGCCCCGGGCGCCGTCGCCGGAGGTGCGCGCCATCAGGGTGTAGAAGTCGGCCACGCCGCCATGGGTGGTCCACGCCTTGACGCCGTCCACGACGTACCCGCCGTCGGCGGCCTGGGCCCGGGTGGTCAGGGCGGCGGCGTCGGAGCCGGACTGCGGTTCCGACAGGCAGTACGCGCCGAGCAGCTCGCCGCCGATCATGGCGGGCAGCAGGTCGGCCCGCCTGTCCTGCGCGCCGTAGGCGGCCAGGGGGAAGCACGACAGGGTGTGCACGGAGACGCCGAGGCCGACGGCGAGGAACGCGCCCGCCAGCTCCTCGACCACCTGCAGGTACACCTCGTAGGACTGGGCGGCGCCGCCGTGCTCCTCGGGGTAGGGCAGCCCGAGCAGGCCGGCCCTGCCCAGGGTGGTGAACACCTCGCGGGGGAAGCGGCTTTCGGCCTCGTCGCCGGCCGCGCGCGGCGCGACGTCCTTGGTGATGATCTCCCGGACGAGGTCCAGCAGGTCGTGGGCTTCGGGCGTGGGCAGGGCGCGGTCGACCGTCATGTCGGCACTCCAGGTCACGGGGGGGCGGGGATGAGGAGTGGCGTCCCGCCGCACGGCCTCCTGGGGAGGTCGCGAGGCGGGACGGTGGGCACGCGTCGGCCTGGGTCAGACCACGACGAGGTCGTGGGGCCGGTTGTTGAGGCGCTCGCCGCCGGTCTCGGTGCACACGACGATGTCCTCGATGCGCGAGCCATGGCGTCCGGGCAGGTAGACGCCCGGCTCGACGGAGAAGGCGAACCCGGGCGCCAGCGGCTCGGCGTTGCCCGAGACGATGTAGGGCTCCTCGTGGGTCTCCAGCCCGATGCCGTGGCCGGTGCGGTGGATGAACCGCTCGCCGTACCCGGCGTCGGCGATGATCTCGCGGGCGGCGGCGTCGACGGCCTCGCACGGCACGCCCGGCCGCACGGCGGCGCACGCGGCCTCCTGGGCCTGGCGCAGCACCTCGTAGTAGGCCGAGAAGTCGGCGGGGGGCTCTCCCACGCTGTAGGTGCGGGTGGAGTCGGAGCAGTAGCCGCTCGGCATCTGGCCGCCGATGTCGACCACCACCGGGTCGCCGGCCTGGATGACCCGGTCGGACAGCTCGTGGTGCGGGCTCGCGCCGTTGGGGCCCGAGCCGACGATGACGAAGTCGACGGTGGAGTGCCCGGCGGCGAGGATGGCCTCGGCGATGTCCCTGCCGACCTCGCGCTCGGTGCGGCCCTCCTTGAGCAGACCGGGGACCTGGGCGTGGACGGCGTCGATGGCGGCGCCGGCCTCGCGCAGGGCGGCGACCTCGGCGGGGCTCTTGCGCATGCGCAGCTCCCTGAGCACCGACCCGGCCAGCACCTGCTCGGCGCCGGGGAGGGCGGAGCGGAAGCGCAGCGACTGCATCGCCCACATGCGGTCGGCCAGCCCCACGGTGGCCACCGCGCCGACCCGGCGCGCGACCAGGGCGTAGGGGTCGTCGGTCTCATCCCAGGCGACGAACTCCAGGCCGAGCCGGGAGGCCGGGGAGTGCTCGGCGGCCGGCAGCTCCAGCCGGGGCACCACCATGAACGCCTCGCCCTCGGCGGGCACCACGAGGCAGGTGAGCCGCTCCAGCGGAAGGGCGTCGTATCCGGTGACGTACCGCAAATCGGGGCCGGGGGTCAGCAGCAGCGCGCCGATGCCGGCGGCGGCGGTGGCGGCGCGCACGTCGGCCACGCGCGTCACCGGGTAGAGATCCAGGGACGTCGTTGTCACACCGACCAATGTATTGCACCGCGTTCACGGCCGTCCGCCCCCCTGTCCCAGCGGCGCGACGACGCGCCCGCCCGGCGGCCGGCCGCCGAACCCACGCCCGCCCGCCATCACGGTCGCCTCAATGGTTGACGCATCAACACTTGACGCCGCAACTACCTGATATGCTTGACTCGTCAAGGAGTTGGGGCGGAGCGGCCCTCCGACATGAGGGCCGTCACGAGCCACTTCTGTCAAAGCCCTGACCCCCGAGCGGTTCGACGCTCTCGCCGGCGTCCTCGCGACCAGCTCCACCCGGAACGGTCCGCCGTTCCCGCCAAGGAGGGATTCTCATGATCGGCGGAGCCTCGCCCCCGCGCATCGCCGTGCTCGGCGCCGGGCACGTCGGCCCCGCGATCGCGCGGGTCGCGATCGCCGCCGGCCACCCGGTGACGATCTCCGCCTCCGGCGACCCGGAGAAGATCGCCCTCATCGCCGGCGTGCTGGTGCCCGGAGCCGAACCCCGCTGGGCCGCCGACGCCGTCGCGGACGCCGACCTGGTGATCCTTTCGATCCCGCTGCACAGGTTCGCGGCACTGGACCCCGCCCTGGTGGCCGGCAGGCTCGTCGTCGACACGATGAACTACTGGCCGCCCACCGACGGCGTCCAGGAGCCGTTCGAGGACCGCCGGTACGGCAGCAGCGAGATCGTCCAGCGGCGACTGTCCAGGTCGACGGTCGTCAAGACCCTCAACCACATCGGCTACCACGAACTCGAAGAGGAGCGCCGGCCGGTCGGCTCGCCCGAACGCCACGCGCTCGGCGTCGCCGGCGACGACCCTGCGGCCGTGGGCGTCGTGGCGGAGGTCATCGAGCGCATCGGCTACGACGCCGTCCGGCTGGACACTCTGCGCGCCGGCCGTCTGTTCCAGCCCGGCGGGCCGGTCTTCGGGGCGTCGCTACGCCGGAGTGAGTTCGAACGCGCCCTGGACGCCGAAGCCGCCTGAAGCATCCCCCGCCCCTGACCCTGATCGATTACCGGACAGAAAAGACGCGACATGACCACGACCGCCTCCGCCACCGACGACCGATCCGGACCGCGCCCCCTGGTGATCGGCCTGGACACCTTCGGCGACGTCACCAGTGGCGACGACGGCCGCCCGCTGTCCCACGCCCAGACGATCCGCGACATCGTGGAGCAGGGCGTCCTCGCCGACCAGGTGGGACTGGACTTCTTCGGGATCGGGGAGCACCACACCGGCGACTTCCCGCTGTCGGCGGGCGACGTGGTGCTCGCGGCGATCGCCGCCCGCACGACCCGCGTCCGGCTCGGGTCGGCGGTCACGGTCCTCAGCTCCGACGACCCCGTCCGGGTGTTCCAGCGCTACTCCACGCTGAACGCCGTCTCCGGCGGCCGGGCGGAGGTCATCCTCGGACGCGGCTCCAGCGTCGACTCCTTCCCGCTGTTCGGCTACGACCTCGCCGACTACGAGGAGCTGTTCGAGGAGAAGACCCAGTTGTTCGCCGAGCTGCTCAAGGGAGGGCGGATCACCTGGAAGGGCAGGACCCGCGCCCCGCTCGTCGACCAGGAGGTCGTGCCGCACGCCGAGGACGGGCCCTTCCCGGCGTGGATCGGCGTCGGCGGCAGCCCTCAGTCGGTCCTGCGCGCCGCGCGTCTGGGCTTCCCGCTCATGCTGGCGATCATCGGCGGGCCCCCGGCCCGCTTCGCCCCCTTCTCGCGGCTGTTCCGGCAGGCCCTCGCGGAGTCGGGACGCGCCGCCCTGCCCATCGGGGTGCACTCCCCCGGGCACGTCGCCGCGACCGACGAGGAGGCGCTGGAGGAGTTCTGGCCCAACTACCTGGCGGTCATCCGGAACGCCGCCAGGACCCGGGGGTTCACCGTCCCGACCAAGCAGTCGTTCCTGCGCGAGGTCGGGCCGCACGGGGCGCTCTACGTCGGATCCCCGGAGACCGTCGCCCAGAAGATCGCGGCGAATCTGCGCGCGCTCGACGCCGGCCGCTTCGAGCTGAAGTACGCCATGGGCGGGCTCTCCCACCGTTCGCTCATGAAGAACATCGAGCTCTTCGGCACCAAGGTCGCCCCGCGCGTGCGCGAACTCCTGGCGTGAGCGGGGGCGGGTGCTGGAAGGATGGGCCCATGCCAGGGTTGATGCTGCTCGACACCCCATCGCTGTACTTCCGCGCCTACTACGGCGTCCCCGAGTCGATGACCGCCCCCGACGGCATGCCGGTCAACGCCGTCCGGGGCCTGATCGACATGATCGCCACGCTGGTGCGCGCCCACGGCCCCGACGAGCTGGTGGCCTGCATGGACGCCGACTGGCGTCCCGCGTTCCGCGTGGCGGCGATCCCGTCCTACAAGGCCCACCGGGTCGCCACCGGGCACGAGGAGGAGGTGCCCGACACCCTGGCACCCCAGGTGCCGGTGATCGAGCAAGTGCTCGACGCGGTCGGCATCGCCCGGGTCGGAGTGCCGGGGTACGAGGCCGACGACGTCATCGGCACCTACACCTTCAGGGCGAGCGGGGCCATCGACATCGTCACCGGAGACCGCGACCTGTTCCAGTTGGTCGACGACAAGCGCCCGTGCCGCGTCCTTTACACGATAAAGGGCATTCGTAACCTGCAGGCGATCGACGAGGCGCAGGTCAGCGCCAAGTACGGCATCCCCGGCCGCGGGTACGCCGACTTCGCCACCCTGCGCGGAGACCCCAGCGACGGGCTGCCCGGCGTGCCGGGGGTCGGCGACAAGACGGCCGCCGCCCTGATCACCCGGTTCGGCTCGCTGGAGGCCATGCTCGCCGCGCTGGACGACGGGGTCGTCGACGGCTTCCCGGCGGGCAGCCGCCTCAAGCTCGACAAGGCGCGCGACTACCTCGCCGTCGCGCTCGCGGTGGTCAAGGTGGCCCACGACACGCCTCTGCCGGAGGTGCCGATCGCCCGGCCGGTCGCGCCTCGCGACCCCGAGGCACTGGTCGAGTTGGCCGACCGCTATGGCCTGGACGGCCCGCTGAATAGGCTGCTCGCCGTGCTTGCCGCATAAGATCCCTGATTGTGAGTCATACGACGATTCATGCGTCCGGTGCTCCCCGCCTCGCGGAGGGCTTCGAACGCATCCGCGACGAGCTTCGGCTGCCCGAGGCGTTCCCCCCGCCGACCCTGGAGGAGGCCGCCCAGGCCGCCGCCACGCCGGCGCCGTCCCTGCCCGACCGCACCGACCTTCCCCTGCTGACCGTCGACCCGGCCGGGTCGATGGACCTGGACCAGGCGCTGTGCATCGAGGAGCGTCCCCGCGGCTTCCGGGTCTGGTACGCCATCGCCGACGTCGCCTCCTTCGTGCGGCCGGGCGGCGCGATCGACGACGAGGCCAGGCGGCGCGGCGAGACGCTGTACATGCCCGACGAGCGGGTGCCGCTGCACCCGCCCGTGCTGTCGGAGGGCGCGGCCAGCCTGCTGCCCGGCGTCGTCCGGCCGGCGGCGCTGTGGTGCCTCGACCTGGACTCCGACGGGCGCACCATCGGCGCCGACGTGTCGCGGGCCCTGGTGCGCAGCCGCGAGCGGCTCGACTACGACTACGTCCAGGCCGCGGTCGACACCGGCACCGCCGACGGGACGCTGCGGCTGCTGCCCGTGGTCGGCGGGCTGCGCCTGGCGCTCGAACAGGAGCGCGGCGGGGTCTCCCTGCCGACCCCCGAGCAGGAGGTCGTCGCGCACGGGGACGGCTACCGGGTGGAGTTCCGCACGCCGCTGCCCGCCGAGACGTGGAACGCGCAGATCTCCCTGATGACCGGCATGGCCGCGGCGGCGATGATGCTCGACGCCGAGATGGGCGTCCTTCGCACCTTGCCGCCCGCGCCGCCGGAGACCGTCGCGCGGGTGCGCAGGATCGCCTCCGCCCTCGGAGTGGCCTGGCCCGACGGCGCCGGCTTCGGACAGGCCGTGGCGGCCCTGGACCCCGGGACGCCCGGGAGCGCCGCGTTCCTGAAGGAGGCGACGGTGCTGCTGCGCGGGGCCGGGTACACCGCCTTCAACGGCGAGCCGCCCAAGGACGCCTCGCACGCCGCCGTCGCCGCGCCGTACGCCCACGTCACCGCTCCCCTGCGCCGCCTGGTCGACCGGTACGGCACCGAGGTGTGCCTGTCGGTGGCCGCCGGGGTGCCGGTCCCCGAGCCGGTCCAGCAGGCCCTGTCCGAGCTGCCGGCCCTCATGGCGGGCAGCGGGCGCCGCGCGTCCGCCGCCGAGCGGGCCTGCGTGGACCTGGTGGAGGCCTTCGTGCTGCGCGACCGGGTCGGCCAGACCTTCGACGCGGTCGTGGTGGACGTCGAGGACGGCCGGCCGGGCGGCGTCGTCCAGGTCGCCGACCCGGCCGTCGTGGCCCGCTGCGACGGCGACGGCCTGCCCCTGGGCGAGAAGGTCCAGGTGCGCCTCACCCGCGCCGACCTGCTCACCCGCGAGGTCCGCTTCACCCTCGCCTGACCGGCGGGACCGTCGTCCCCTCGCTCCACCGGCGAGGTGCGCTCCACCTCCGCCCGGCCGGCGAGCACCCCGGCCGCCGGGGACGGCCCGCGCCCCCGCCGACCGGGGAGCCGCCGTCAGGCTCGACCGGGGAGCCGCCGTCAGGCGACCGGGAACGGCCCCCGGACGCTCGGGACGGGCCTCGGACGACCGGGGGAACGGGCCTCAGGCGACCGAGGAGTAGGCGACGACGCCGCGGCGCAGGGAGTCGATGGCCTTGCCGGCGTTGTGCCGCACCTTGCTGTTGTGCGGCGCCGCCTTGCCCACCTGGTCGAGCAGGTCGATGAGCTGCTTGGCCCAGCGGACGAAGTCGCCGGCCGCCAGGTCGCCGTCGGTGAGCACGGCGTCCAGGCTGTGCCCCTTCGCCCAGCGGAAGGCCGCCCAGGCGAACCCGAAGTCGGGCTCGCGGACGAACGACAACCCGTGGTCGCGCTCGATGTCCTCCAGCTCGGCGAAGATGCGCACCATGGCCGCCAGCGACTCCTTGACCCCGCCGGCCGGGATCTTGGGCTGGCGCGCGTCGTCGGCCTGGCGGGACTCGAACACCAGCGACGACACGCACGCGGCCAGCTCGGCCGGGTCCAGATCGTCCCAGATGCCGGCCCGCAGGCACTCGGAGGTGAGCAGGTCCAGCTCGGTGTACAGCTGGGCGAGCCTGCGGCCCTCGGGCGTGACGGCCTCGCCCTCCAGGTAGCCGAGCTGGTCGAGCACCCCGCACACGCGGTCGAAGGTGCGGGCGATCACGTGGGACCGGCTCTCGACGCGCCGGCGCAGGCCCTCGGTCTCGCGCAGCAGCTTGTGGTAGCGCTCGGCCCAGCGGGCGTGGTCCTCGCGCTGGTCGCAGCCGTGGCAGGGGTGGGCGCGCAGCCGGCGGCGCAGCTCGGCGATCTCCCACTCAGGAGTGCCGGGGGCCGAGCCCCGGCCGGCCATGGTGTCGGCGTCGTGGTCGCGGACCCGCACCGGACGGCCCAGGTCGCGGTCGCCGATCTTGGCGTGCAGGGTGGCCACCAGGTTCGCGCGGTCCTTGGGCGCCCGCGGGTTGAAGCCCTTGGGGATGCGCAGGTGCTCCACCGGCTCGACCGGCACCGGGAAGTCCGCGGCCGACAGCCGCTTGACCTGCTTGCCGATGGTCAGCACCAGCGGCGAGGGCCCCTCGGTGCGCATGGTCAGTCCCGGGTCCAGGATGACCGCCAGGCCCGCGCGCCTGCCGCCGGGGACGCGGATCACGTCGCCGGGCTTGAGCGCCTCCAGGGACCGCACGGCCTGCGCCCGCCGGGCCGTACCGCGCTGGCGCGACAGGTCGGACTCGCGGTCCGACAGCTCCCTGCGCATGCGCGCGTACTCCTGGAAGTCGCCCAGGTGGCAGGTCATCGCCTCGGCGTAGCCCTCCAGCGCCTCCTCGGCGCGCCGCACCTGCTTGGCGATGCCGACGACCGCCCGGTCGGCCTGGAACTGGGCGAAGGAGGACTCCAGCAGGGTGCGGGCCCGCTCCCTGCCGACCTGGCCGACCAGGTTGACGGCCATGTTGTAGGAGGGGCGGAAGCTGGAGCGCAGCGGGTAGGTGCGGGTGCTGGCCAGGCCCGCCACCGCCACCGGGTCCATGCCGGGCTGCCAGGCGACCACGGCGTGGCCCTCGACGTCGATGCCGCGCCGGCCCGCCCGCCCGGTGAGCTGGGTGTACTCGCCGGGGGTGAGGTCGGCGTGGGTCTCGCCGTTCCACTTGTCGAGCTTTTCGATGACGACCGACCGCGCGGGCATGTTGATGCCGAGCGCGAGGGTCTCGGTGGCGAACACCGCCTTGACCAGGCCGCGGGTGAACAGCTCCTCGACGACCTCCTTGAAGGCGGGGAGCATGCCGGCGTGGTGGGCGGCCAGGCCGCGTTCGAGGCAGTCGCGCCACTCCAGGTACCCCAGCACCGACAGGTCCTCGTCGGGCAGGTGGGCGGTGCGCTCGTCGACGATCGTGCGGATCTCGTGGCGCTCGCTGTCGGTGGTGAGCCGGATGCCGGCGTGCAGGCACTGCAGGACGGCGGCGTCGCAGCCGGCCCGGGAGAAGATGAAGGTGATGGCGGGCAGCAGCCCCTCCGAGTCGAGCTTCTCGATGGCGTCGGAGCGGCTGACGGAGTTGGCCGAACGGCGCGGCCGGGAGTAGCCGCGGCGGCCGCGCGCCTGCGCCAGGCGCTGCTCGTCCCGCGAGATGCGCATCAGGCTCGGGTTGATGCGCGGCCGGTTGTCCTCGTCGACGAACAGGTCGTACAGCCGGTCGCCGACCAGCATGTGCTGCCACAGCGGCACGGGCCGGTGCTCGTCCACGATCACCGTGGTGTCGCCGCGGACCTCCCCCAGCCACTCGCCGAACTCCTCGGCGTTGCTCACCGTGGCCGACAGGGCCACCACGCGCACCGACTCGGGCAGGTGGATGATGACCTCCTCCCACACGGCGCCGCGGAAGCGGTCGGCGAGGTAGTGCACCTCGTCCATGACCACGTGGCTCAGCCCCGCGAGGGTCGAGGAGCCGGCGTAGAGCATGTTGCGCAGCACCTCGGTGGTCATCACGACGATCGGCGCGTCACCGTTGACGCTGTTGTCGCCGGTGAGCAGCCCGACCTTCTTGGCCCCGTAGCGGCGCGCCAGGTCGTTGAACTTCTGGTTGGACAGCGCCTTGATCGGCGTCGTGTAGAAACACTTGCTGCCCTGCTCCAGAGCGAGGTGCACCGCGAACTCGCCCACGACGGTCTTGCCCGAGCCCGTCGGGGCCGCCACGAGCACGCCGTCACCGGCCTCCAGGGCCCGGCACGCGTCGAGCTGGAACTCGTCCAGCTCGAAGTCGTACAGGCCTCGGAAGGAGGTGAGGGCGGGCCCGCCGGCGGCGTGCTTCTCACGGAATGCGGCATAGCGTTCCGCAGGCGTCGTCATGCACTTCAGCCTACCGATAACCGCTTTCCGGTCCCGTCCACGATCCCGCCCGAGGTACCACGGTCGATCGTCCTGCCGCCTCCAAGGACGGTCGCCGTGAGATCAGCCATGCGCGTACGGGCTGGACAGCGCCCGCTTGCGCCACGGACTCACCCACAGGCCGTGTTCAGCCGCACTCGGGCAGATGCCAGATCTTCAGCAGGGCCTTCGGCACCTTGAACGGGCAGCCGCCCGAGTCGCCGCGGTAGGACCAGGCGCCGTGGCCGCGCTTGCGCCAGACGTGCGGCCCGTCCTGGTAGCTGATCGGGTCGCCCTTGACGCCGATGGACCCGACCGCCCAGTACACGTCCTTCCCGGCCGTGGCACCCTTGATCTTGCCGTAGTAGACCCTCTTCGGCCCGTCCACCTTCGTACGGACGGCACGCGGATGGTTCGCCTTGTAGTACTGCTTCCAGTACGCGTCGGCGAGCTGATGCCGGATCCTCTCGGTGATCTTGAGGTTGACGGCCTTTCCCGCGGCCTGTGACGCCGAGGACGACGGCGCGGCGCCCGCCGTCGCGGGGAACAACACGGTGACGGTGACCGCCGTCGCCGCGGCGACCGACACTTTGCCTGCCCACTTGATCATGCGTGTCCACTCCCTGGTGGCGAAGAACGGCCCGGGGCGATGACGTGGAGAGCCCCCGGGTGGATGGCGCAGGTGAGGGGCAGGGCCGCGACGCGCTCGCCGTCGGCGTAGGCGACGACGTCGGGAGCCTCGATCGTGACCGTGCGGGCCCGGCGCAGGGTGATGGCCGGGTGGCCGAGGTGGGTGCCCCGGTAGACGCGGGGGAAGGCGCGCAGGAAGGCGCCGGTGGGCAGCGGGCCGACGATCAGCACGTCCAGCAGCCCGTCGTCCGGCTCGGCGCCCGGGCACACGCGCATCCCGGCGCCGTAGGAATGGGTGTTGCCGACGGCGACCATCATGGCCTCCTGCTCGAACGGCTCGCCGCCGTCGACGGTGAGCCGGAACGGGATGGGAGCGAAGGACCGCAGCTCCTGGAGGGTGGCCAGCAGGTACTTCGCCATGCCCGCGGGGCGGGTCATCCCGTTGGCCCGCTCGTTGACCTTGGAGTCGAAACCGCAGGCCACCACCCCGGCGAACCACTCCTCGCCGATGGTGCCCGCGTCCACCGTCCGCACCGCGCCCCCGGCGACGATGGCCGCGGCGGCCAGCGGGTCCTTGCGGGGGATCCCGAAGGCGCCGGCGAGGTCGTTGCCGGTGCCGGCCGGGATGATGCCGAGGGGGACGTCGGTGCCGGCGACGGCCTGGACGGCCAGGTGGACCAGACCGTCCCCGCCGAACGCGACCAGCGCCTCCGGCCCCTCGGCGACGGCCGTGCAGGCACGTTCCAGGGCGTCCTGGGCGGAGGTGCCCACGATCACCGAGACCGGCCGCCCGCCCTCCTTCAACCGCCGCACCACCGGGTCGAGCAGGCGCAGGGTACGGCCGCCACGCGCCGCCGGATTCACGAGAACGACCAGCTCACCAGCCACACTCGGAACCTATAGGTATAGATCTCGTCAAGCTAGGGTGAAGCGCGGGGAAAGTCCGCGTACCCGCCGCACGGTCCCCGCGCGAGGAACGTCCGGCCGGTCATTCCTCGTCGAGGGCCTCCAGCCGGGCGGTGAGGTCGCTCGCGAAGCGGTCGAGAAGACGGCCGAAGGCCTGGCGGTCCTGCGCGGACCACTCTGCGAGGGCGTCGCCGAACCAACCGAGGACGGTCTGCAGGTAGCGGCCGACGACGGCGGCCCCCTCGGGGGTCTGCTCGACCAGCCGGGCCCGCTGGTCGAGCGGATCCGGGACCCGGCGGGTCAGGCCGCGCCGCTCCAGCTCGTGCAGTTGCCGGGTGACGTGCGGTCCTACGACCTGCATGCGCGTGGCGATCTCGCCGACGCGCAGCGGCCGGGCGGCCATCTGCAGCGTGACCAGGATCGACATCGCGGGCCGGTCCAGGGCGACACCGGCTCCCTCCACGGCGCGTTCGAAGAGCCGGCCGCGGTTCAGCACGTTGCCCAGTTGGATCAGGCGGGGCAGCACCGAGAGCAGGTCGAGTTCGCCGTCGTCCTTCCCCGCGGTCGGCGACCGTGTGTCAGCCATCACACTCCATTAGATACCTAACTTAGGTATATAGTTGTCTCGGTGTTCTCCGGAACGGGCACTCGCCCGTTCCCGAGGAAAGGCTACCTAAGGTAGCTATCCATTATGGAGGAGGAGCGAATGAGCACGACGACGAAGGGCCGGGTGCTGGTCTCCGGCGCGAGCATCGCCGGTCCCGCGCTGGCCTACTGGCTGAACCGGTACGGTTTCGAGGTCACGGTCGTGGAGAAGGCGAGCGCGGTGCGCGGCGGCGGATATCCCATCGACATCCGCGGCACCGCGCTTGAGGTCGTCCGGCGGATGGGCGTGCTTCCCGCCCTCCAGGCGGCTCACGTCGATACCCGCCGGATCACCTTCCTCGCCCCGGACGGCAGCGTGATCGCCGCTGTCGACGCCCAACCCGTGGCGGGCGGAGCCGCGGTCCGGGACCTGGAGGTACGCCGCGGCGACCTCACCGAGATCCTCTACGGCGCCATCCGCGACGAGGTCGAGTTCCTGTTCGACGACACCATCGCCGCCCTCGACGACCGCGCGGACGGCGTCGACGTCACCTTCCGCAGCGGGGAGCAGCGCGTGTTCGACGTGGTCGTCGGCGCCGACGGTCTGCACTCGCACACCAGGGGCCTCGTCTTCGGCCCCGAGGCGCGGTTTCACCGGTATCTCGGTTACTGCTTCGCCGGCTTCACCATGAGCAACGACCTGGGGCTCTCACGCGAGGGCGTCGTGTGGAACGCCCCGGGCCGGGGAGCGGCCCTCTATGCCGTCGGCGACGGCGACACGGTGCACGGGTTCCTGAGCTTCAGCCGGCCGGAACCGCCGTTCGAGGCCTTCCGGGACCCCGCCGCGCAACGCGACCTCGTCGCGTCGATCTTCGCCGGCGACCAGTGGGAGGTGCCGCGGCTGGTCACGGCCATGCACGCGGCCGACGATCTCTTCTTCGACGTCGTCAGCCAGATCCGGATGCCCCAGTGGTCCGCCGGCCGGGTCGCCCTCGCCGGCGACGCCGCCCACGCCCCCTCGTTCCTCACCGGACAGGGGTCGAGCCTCGCCCTCGTCGGCGCCTACCTGCTCGCCGGGGAACTGGCCACCGACCGTGACCACACGGCCGCGTTGATCGCCTACGAACAGCGCGCCCGGGCATTCGTCGAGATGAACCAGGCGCTCGTCACCGAAGGCGACGCCACTCTCATCCCCGGTACCGAAGAGGCCTTGGCGCGACGCAACCGGATGCTGCGCGGCCTGACCGTCATGCCCGCCGCGGAGGGACGACCCGCCTACTCGGCGCTCACCCTGCCGGACTTCGTCGACGCCTAGAAGCTCGCTGAGCAGGTGGCCTCAGTCGAGCGGGGTGGAAGCGGTGCCGTCGAGTTCCTCTTCGATCTGCCGCTGGCGTTCGGCCTCGAGCTGGTCCTTCTTGCGGTCGTGGAAGTACATGAACACCTCGGCGATCATGAACATGCCGACCATGGGGACCGCCAGCGCGAGCATGGTGATCGGGTCCTGGCTCGGCGTCGCGACGGCCGCGAAGACGAACATGAGGAACACGACCATGCGCTGGTGCTTGCTCACCAGCTTGAACGGCAGCACGCCGATCATGTTGAGGAACACCATGAGCAGCGGCAGCTCGAACGACAGACCGAAGATCACCAGCATGGCCATCATGAACCCGACGTACTGGTCCATGCTGATGAGCGGGATCACGTTGCCGGGCGCGAAGCCGAGCAGCAGCGCCAGCCCCTTGTCCATCGTGTAGTACGCCAGTGCGGCGCCCGCGGCGAACAGCGGGACGGCCAGGGCCACGAACGCCAGGGAGTAGCGCCGCTCGTTGCGGTACAGGCCCGGCGTCACGAACGCCCAGAGCTGATAGAGCCAGATCGGCGCGCTGACCACCGCGCCGAACATGAGCGCCACCTGCAGGTTGACCATGAAGCCCTCGAACACGCCCTGCACGACCAGGGAGCACTCGCCGTCCTTGAGCTTGTGGGCGGCGGGCAGGCGGCAGTAGGGCCCCGTCATGAAGACCCAGAGACGGTCGAAGAAGACGAAGCCGACCACGGTGCCCAGGGTGAGGCCCAGGATGGCCTTCACCAGGCGGTTGCGAAGCTCACGGAGATGATCCATGAGCGACATGCGGCCCTCGAGATCGGGGACCTGCGGGCCGTCATCGGCCGGGCTTGACCGTTTCAGCAATGCCATCGGGCGTCCTGGTCTCTGCGGTCGGTCAGGGCAAGGGGGCGTGTCAGGCGGAGCCCTGGTCCTTCTGCGCCTGCGAGAGCGGAGCCCCGTTCACGGCGTCGGCCGGACGAGCATCGGCCGGACGTGCGTCGGCCGGGCGGGCCTGGGAGGTGCGCAGGCGGGAGTTCTCCTCTTCCAGCAGGCGCAGGCGGTCCTCGACCGAGGGGGTCGCGGGCGGCAGCGGCTGCGGAGTGGCGACGACCGGCTGGGCGGTGGCCTGCGCGGCGGCCCTGGCGTCGTCCTCCTCGTGCAGCTTGGTGGTCTCCTTCTTGAACAGCCGAAGCGACTGGCCCAGCGCCTTGGCCGTGTCGGGGAGCTTCTTGGCGCCGAAGAGCAGCACCAGGACCAGCCCGATGATGAGCAGTTCGGGTACACCGAAGTTGGACATGTCACACCCTTACGCCGAGCGACGTGCGTTCTCAGCCTCGATCGTACGCTGCCACCACTACTTGATTCACCCCTCAGTGCGCACGGATGCGCCGATGGCGGCCTTGAGCCGTCCTTGGACGGGCGCCAGACGGCCGTTGGCCCGCTCGATTTCACGCGACAGCCCCCGGGCGGCCACCACCACGCGCGCCGAGAGCACGGCCAGCGGGACCAGGCCGGCGACGGCGAGGCCCACCGCGACGAAGATCCAGGTCATGACCGGGCACTCTACCCAAGCCCGCGCGGACGCGCGCGGCGTCCCCGCGAACCGGACGGAGGACGGGAACGGCGGCGTCGTCCCGCGCGACGGCGGCGCGGGTATCAGGCGGAGGACTACGAGGGCAGGATGCGGGACTCAGGCGACCCCCGGTGTGAACACCAGAGCACTAGCCCGCATTGAAGTAGCGGGCCAGCGCGGCCGAGGCCGCCTCGCGCACCCGGTCGGCCAGCGACACCGGGGAGACGACCCGCCCGCTGTCGCCCAGCCGCAGCGCCAGCCGCACCAGCCAGCCCTGGTCGCGGGCGCGCAGGGTGACCCGCAGGCGGCCCTCCCCCAGCTCGGTGACCTCCTCGCACGGGTAGTACTCGGCGACCCAGCGGCCCACGGGGGTCAGCTCCAGCTCCACCAGCTCGTCGGAGGGCGAGGGCCGGAACACCCCGTCGGTGACGTCGATCGGCTCGGCCTCGGCGGGCGGGGAGGCGGTGACCTCCAGCATCTCGACCCCGATGATGCGGTCGAGCCGGAACAGCCGCATGCCGTCCGCGCGGTAGCACCAGCCCTCCAGATAGGAGCGGCCGTCCACCACGACCAGGCGCGTGGGGTCGACCTCGCGCGGGGTGATCTCGTCACGGCCGGGCACGTAGTAGCGCAGGGACAGGCGCCGGCCCTCCCGCAGGGCCTGCCGGACCGTCGTCGTGGCGTCGGGGGCGGCGTCCAGCTCGAAGGCCACCTGGGTGCTGACGGCGGCGGCGCCCTCGCCGGCCGCCCGCTCGAGCTTGGCGATCACCCGGGCCAGGGCGTCGCCCTCGGCGAACTCGGGCAGCTCGGCCAGCATGCGCAGCGCGACGAGCAGCGCGCTGGCCTCGTCGATGCCGAGCCGCAGGGGCCGTGCGATGGTGTCGGCGTTGTCGATGAGGATCTCGCCGCCGTCCCAGGAGACGTCGATGAGGTCGCCGGGGGTGTGCCCGGGCAGGCCGCACATCCACACGAGTTGCAGGTCGTCGACGAGCTGCTTCTCGGTCAGCCCGAACAGCCGGGCGACCTCGGGCACCTGGGCGCCGGGGTGGGACATGAGGTAGGGCACCAGGGCGAGCAGCCTGGGCAGCCGGTCGGCCGTGCTCACGCGAGCGTTCCCTTCAGGCGGGGCGCGACGGCCGCGCGGGCGTCCTCGGCACCGGGGTGGACCGTTCGTCCGGCCGTGTTCACGCGATGGCTCCCTTCAGGCGGCGGATCACCGCGTCGCGGACGTCCGGCGGGTCGATCACCTCGGCGTCGGCCCCGAACGCCACGACCGAGCCGGCCACCCACTCCGGATCGGCGAACTCCACGGTGACCTCGTCCCAGCCGTCCTCGCCGGGCCGCACGGCGCCGACCTGCCGCAGCCACTGGCAGGTGTCGCGGCGGACGCGGACGGTGGCGGTGCGCTCGGGCAGCAGGCTGTCGCGGTGGCCGACCATCGAGCGGATGTCGACCCCCTCGGGCACGACCACCGCGCCGGAGCGGCCGACCGGCGCGACCGGGCCGCTGATGCGGCTGAGACGGAACACGCGGGGGGCGCCGCGCTCGCGGTCGTGGCCGACGACGTACCAGCGGCCGCGCCGGCTCACCACGCCCCACGGCTCCACCGTGCGGGTGAGCATGACCTCGCTGCCGGCGGCGCGGTAGTCGAAGCGGACGACCCTGCGGTCGCGCACGGCCTCCCACAGGGCGGGGAAGGCGGGGTCGCGGGTGTCGACCCGCAGCTCCAGCGGCCCGGCGGCGGACTCGTCGGTCTGGACGCCGGCGGCGCGCAGCTTGAGCAGGGCGCCGCCGGCCGCCTCGGCCAGGTTGGCCCGCTGCCACACCTGGGCGGCCAGGCCGAGCACGGCGGCCTCGTCGGCCTCCAGCGTGATCTCGGGCAGCTCGTAGGCCTGGCGCATGATGCGGTAGCCGGGCTCGTCCTCCCAGGGGTCGCGGTGGACCTCCACCGGGATGCCGATCTCGCGCAGCTCGTTCTTGTCGCGCTCGAACATGCGCTGGAAGGCCTCGTCGTTGCCGGCGTCGTAGCCGGGCACGGCGTGACGGATCTGCTCCGCACTGAGCGGGCGGCGCGTGGCCAGCAGGCAGATGACCAGGTTCAGCAGCCGCTCGGTCTTCCGCCGAGACATCGGGCCTCCCTTCTCAGGTGACGCTACCCTTGCCCCGTGATCAGATGGCGCAAGGGCGAGGTGGTCGCGGTCCGGCGCGAGTGGCCGGGCGCGATGGAGCTGGACGTGACCCTCCCCGAAGGGAGCTGCCGGGCCCTGGCCTACCCCCCGCTGGTGGGCCGCCCCGAACCGGGTGACACGGTGCTGCTGAACACCACAGCGCTCGCCATGGGCCTCGGTACGGGAGGTTACGCCATGGTAGTGGCCGTGCCGGACCGTTTGCCGGAAGATCCGCACGGTCCCGGCCACCTGGTCAAGGCACGATACACGCCCTTGCAGGCCACGGTGCTCGGCGCCGACGAGCAGGACTCCCCCCACCACGAGACGCTGCGCGAGGCCGACTCCGTGGACGGCATGCCCGTGGTGGTCGCCGACCTGCACTCCGCCCTCCCTGCCATCCTGTGCGGCCTGTACGGCTCCCACCCGGAGCGGGCCCCGGAAAGGCCGGCCCCGGCCGGGCGGACGGACGGCCAGCGCGAGAATCCCGCGCCCCCGAGCGGCGGGCGCCCGCTCCGGGTCGCCTACGTGATGCTGGACGGCGGCGCGCTGCCGGCGTGGTTCTCCATGTCGGCCGCGCGGCTGCGCGAGCTCGGCTGGCTGTGCGGGGTGGTGACCACCGGGCAGTCGTTCGGCGGCGATGTGGAGGCGGTCACCGTCCACACCGGGCTGCTCGCCGCCAGGCACGTGCTGTCGGCCGACGTCGCGATCGTGACCCAGGGCCCCGGCAACCTGGGCACCGGCACCCGCTGGGGTTTCTCCGGAGTGTCGGCGGGCGAGGCGGTCAACGCGGCGGCCGTGCTGGGCGCGCGTCCTGTGGGGGCGCTGCGCGTGAGCGAGGGCGACCTGCGCGAGCGCCACATCGGGGTCTCTCACCACTCGCTCACCGCCTACGGCCGGGTGGCGCTGGCCCCCGCCCAGGTGGTGGTGCCCGAACTGCCCGGCGCGTTCGGCGAGCGGGTGCGTGAGCAGGCCGCCGCGCTGGGCGCCCGGCACGAGCTGGTGAATGTACCGGTGGACGGCCTGGCGAAGCTGCTCGAGGACAGCCCGGTCAAGCTGTCCACCATGGGCCGCGGCCTAGACCGCGACCTGGCCGGCTTCCTCGCCTCCGCCGCCGCCGGCCGCCACGCCGCCTCACTGCTCGGCTGACACCGGCGTCCCGGTGATCACCGTCTGGCGCGGCGGCAGGTCACCCTCCTTGGGCCTGCTCCTCTGGCATGGGGAAAGCGTCAGTCCGCGAAGAAGTCGAACTCGCCGGCATTGCCGTGCGATCGGGCACTCCGCCGCGGGAGGTCAGCCTGTTGCGATGGGCCGGGCCGCCTGTGGCAGAGGCTGAGACACTCATCACCATCTCTCGGTCTGATCACAGGCGGCGCCGTGGATCCCACGGCCATGACGCGAACAGCAGTTCCTCCGCCACCCCGCTGGGCGCGCGTCGCCGGGACGGTGGGCTGGGCGGCTCCCATCCTCGGATTCGTCCCATTGCACATCCCTTGGATACTCGGCATCCCGTTCCTGGCCCACGAAGCGAGCTTCGACGCCTGGTATCACGGCCGCAGTAACGGCACGGAAAGCTACCCAGAGGACGGAATCCTGGGTATCCCCGCGGGTGCCATGTACCTCGGGGTGCTTACGCTTCTCGCCGTCCTCGGCGGAATCCTGTCACTCGGTCTGATCAGCGGCTGGGGACTGGTCTATCCCCGGTGGATCCCCGTGCTGGGCGGACGCCGGGTGCCCCCATGGTTTCCGCTCACCCCGACCATTCTGGGCTCCGTCCTGCTGGTGGGCTACTCGCTCACCCTGCCCGTGCAAATCCCTCGTGCCATCGCCGAGGCGAGTACGGACGATCCGTTCACCCTGACCGGCGCCTTCATCGGCCTGCCCCTCTTCCTCGCATGGATGATCGCGTTACCGGTGGCCGGTTGGTCCTACTACCGGCGCACCCGGCGAGTCACTCCGGCCGCCGCCGGCTGACCAGGGTCTGGCCGCGGTTCACTCCACTTCCATCTGCTCGTAGGTGACGACGAGCTTCTCGGTGAGCACGCTCGTGTCACCGGACCTCAAGGAGGTGATCTCCAGGCTCTTCGGCCAGACACCGGCCAGGTTGTACCGCTTGATCGGGGCGCCCTCGACGTCGAAGACGGTGATCACCCCGTTCTTCCGGGCGTCGCCGGCCCGGACGGAGCGGGCCTCCTTCATCCAGGTGTCAAAGCCGTCGTCCGAGGTGAGGGCTCGGGTGAGCGTCATCTCGCCGGGCTTCGGACGTCCGGGGAGCTTCCTGACGACCACCTTGCCGTCGGGGGTGTTCTCCTTCACCTCGATGACGTCCTGCTCCATCTTGAGCCCGGAGATCTCGTCGATGCGCTTGACGACGATGCCGTCCACCTCCAGGCCGAAGGAGTGACCGGTCGAGCCGTCTGAATCCGGCAATGCCATGCTCGGTCTCCTTTGCCATTGGGATCCCGATCGAGCCTAATATCGCGCTGCTCCTTCTTCCCAGTCTTCGGACATCCGATTAAGTTGCCGTGCGAACGCCGCGGCCATCATCGTCTGCGGCCGGTGGTCCCCTGGGGGGTGCGGCGGAGAGCCCTGCCGGGGAGGGCGCCGGTGGGGTGGCCGTGCTCGATGACGGGGGTGCCGGAGACCAGCACGTGGGAGATGCCCTCCGCCGGGCGGCGGGGGTCGTCGAAGGTCGCGGCGTCGCGGACGGCCTCGGGGTCGAACAACACCAGGTCGGCGTGGTAGCCGGGGCGGACCAGTCCGCGGCGGTCCAGCTTGAGCCGCCGGGCCGGGCGGCCGGTGAGGTGGGCGACGCACTCCTGCAGCGACAGCACGCCCAGTTCGCGGACGTAGCGGGCGAGGTAACGGGGGAAGGTGCCCCACGCACGGGGGTGCGGGCGGGCGCCGGCGAGCAGGCCGTCGCTGCCTCCGGTGTGCGCCGGGTGCCGCATGATCGTCTGGACGTTGGCCTCGTCGCCCGCGTGGAGCAGGATCGTGGTGGCGAGGTCGTCGTCGATGAGCAGCCGGCGGAAGTCCTCGAAGTCGCGCACCCGGGTGCCGGCCCGGCCGGCGAGCGCGGCCGTCCCGGTGCCGGAGATCTGGATGACGTCCCAGTCGATCGGCACCCCGTGGCAGCCGTCGCAGCCCTCGACCTCCATGGCGTGCCTGATCCGGGCGGCGGTCGCGGGGTCGCGCAGGCGGGCGAGCGCCCCGGCCGGCCCGCCCTCGGAGGCCCAGCCGGGCAGCAGGGAGACCAGCGTGGTGGAGCCCGGCAGGTAGGGGTAGGTGTCCAGGGTGAGGTCGCAGCCGCCGGCGATCGCCTCGTCCAGCAGGGCGAGCAGCTCCCCTGCCCGGCCCTTGTTGACCGCGAAGTTCATGGTCGCGTGCGCCAGGTGCAGCGGGCAGCCCGAACGGCGGGAGACCTCGACCATCTCGGCGTAGGCGGCCAGGGCGCCCGCCCCGTAGGAGCGGTGGTGCGGGGCGTAGAACCCGCCGAGCGCGGCGACGACCTCGCACAGCGCGACCAGTTCGCCGGTGCCCGCGTACATGCCGGGGGCGTAGGTGAGTCCGGAGGACATGCCGACCGCGCCCTGCTCCATGGCCTCGGCGACCAGGCGCCGCTGCTCGGCGGTCTCGGCGTCGGTGGCGGGGCGGTCCTCCCAGCCGGTGACGAGCATCCGCACCGACCCCTGCGGGACCAGGTAGCAGGCGTTGACCGCGATGCCCTGGTCGAGCCGGTCGAGGTACTCCCCCACCGTCCGCCAGTTCCAGTCGAAGCCCTCGGGGTCGCCGTTCCATCCGGCGATCTGCCGTCGCACCTGTTCCAGCGTGGTGTCGTCGACCGGGGCGTAGGACAGGCCGTCCTGGCCGAGCACCTCGCAGGTCACTCCCTGGCTCACCTTGGCCAGGTGGCCGGGCTCGGCCAGTAGCCGCAGGTCGGAGTGGGCGTGCATGTCGATGAAGCCGGGGGCGAGCACCAGCCCGGCGCCGTCGATCGCCGGCCCGCCGGAGGCGTCCGGGCCGATGGCGGCGATCATGCCGTCGCGGACGGCCACGTGGGCGACGTAGGGGTCGGCGCCGGTGCCGTCGACGACGGTGACGTTCTTGAAGAGCATCAGAAGAAGGTCCTCAGCAGGCCGACGACGGCCTCGCCGTCGATGACGGGGATGAGCGTCCACTTGTCCATCGCCGTGCAGGGATGGGACAGGCCGAACCGGACGACGTCGCCGCAGGCCAGGTCGCAGGCGGGATCGACGGCGAGATGGGTGTGCTGGTCGTTGAGCGCGGTGACACGGGCCCCGTGGAGCGGGCCCTTGCCGCGCACGTGCTGCGGCTCGGGCAGTCCTTCGTCGAAGGGCAGGTCGCGCTTGCCGGCGTCGAGCAGAGCCAGGCCGGGCTCGGGCCGGGAGATGACCCGCGCCCACCCGTGCATGGCGGCGCGGAACGGCTCGCCGTCCGGGGGCCGCTCACCCGTTCCGGGAAGATCGGCGCCGCAGGCACGTCCGATCCCCGCTCTGGGACCATCGCCGTTCCCCGATGGACCACTCCTCGTGGAGGCGTCACGGGGCCGGAAGGGGGAGATCGCCCGGTAGAAGCCGTCGTCGTGGATCACGTACGCGCCCGAGCGCAGCACCAGGCGCGCCTCAAGCCCGCCGAGCACGTCGGCCACCTGGTCGAAGTACGCGCTGCCGCCCGCGGTGACGATGGGCTCGCCGGTCTCGAAGGCCAGGCCGCCGAACAGCTCGGCCAGGCCCCGCAGGTAGCCCCGCACGGCCGCGAGGCCCTCGGGGGAGGCGTCGTGGGCGAAGGAGCCCTCGTAGCCGGCGACGCCGGCCAGGCGCAGCGCCGGGGCGGCGCGCACGGCCTCGGCGACCCGGCGGGCGACGCCGAGGCCGCGGGCGCCGGTGCGCCCGCCCGGGCCTCCCAGCTCCACGCACACCTCCACCGGCCGCCTCGTCCCGCGCAGGGCGACGTCCATGATCTGGACCGCCTCGACGGAGTCGGCCCAGCAGATGAAGCGGAAGGCCGGGTCGCGGTCGAGCTCGCGCCCGATCCAGGCGAGCCCGGCCGGGTCCACCGGGGCGGCGGCGAGCATGAGCCGTGCCACCCCGAAGGCGCGGGCGACGCGCAGTTGCGGGAAATTGGCCAGGGTGAGGCCCCAGGCGCCCGCCGCGAGCTGCCGCCGCCACAGCTCGGGGGCCATCGTGCTCTTGCCGTGCGGCATCAGGGTGACCCCTGCCCCGGCCGCCCAGCGGGCCATGACGGCGATGTTGTGCTCCAGCGCGGCGGCGTCGAGCGTCAGCAGCGGCGTGCCGAAGTCCTGGAGGGACGGCCGGCGGGCCAGGAACTGCGCCACCGTGCCGCCGGCGCCGGCGGGCAGCGCCTTGTACCGCCAGTCGAGGGGCTCGTCGCGCAGCGCGCGGACCTTCTCCTCATCGATGCCCATCGCACCACCCACCCATCGCGTCATACGACCGTCCTCGCCGGCCTACCGGACCAGGCCGTGCTCGTCGAGCCCGCCGTCCTGACCGCCGCCGGCCGGCGCCGGCTCGTGGAAGTCGGTGAAGGTGAACGCCTCGGGGCCGGGGCCTTGGGCGCGCAGCAGGTGCAGCTTCGTCATGCCCTCCTCCAAGGTCGGGGTGTACCCCTCGGGGACCCACCACATCACGCTGTACGGCTCGGCCAGGCGGGCGAACCATTCCCGGCGGCGGCGCAGGTACTCAAGGTGGGCGGTGCGGTAGACGAAGTTCCACAGCGTCTCGCGCGACTCCCAGACCGAGAAGTTCACCAGCAGCATGTCACCGAAGTCGTGCTGCACGGTGTCGGTGGGGTCCTCGCCGCCCTTGAGCCGCCAGACGAAGCCGGGCGCGGCGTCGGAGATGGCGTTGATGGGTTCCAGGGCGGCGATGAAGTCGGCGAGCTCGGGGGAGTCCTTGGGAGCGAGCATGTGGGCGACGTTCAGCTGGGCCAGATGCATGCGCCTAGGACACCACGCCGGATCCTTCTAAGTCAATCTCCATTGTTTTTAGAGAACGCGACGCAGCACTCCCCCTCCCGGGGGTCCAGCCGCGCTGTCACGTGGTCGTCGCCCAGAGCCGACAGCAGACCCTCGCACAGGGCCAGGTTGAGCGAGCAGACCAGGACCGGACGCTCCTCCGCGATCACGTGGAAGGGGCAGTTGCGCAGGCGGATGACCTCGCCGTCGTGGTAGGGCTCGTAGCCGCGCTCCGCGAGGGCCGCCCGCAGCCCGGACGCCTTGGCCCGCTCCCCCACCCGGCGGGCGGCGGCCTCGGCGGCCTCCTCTCCGCCGAGCGCGTCCACGGCCTCGGCGAGCACGAGCGCCAGCGTCCGGTAGTCGCGCGGGGGGAGGCTGACCTGGCGCTCCACCGGGGAACGGCGGTAGACCTTGGCGGGACGCCCTCCGCCGGGGCCGGCGCGCCCGCTCAGCCGGCGGAAACCCGACTCCAGCAGGCCGGCCTCGACGAGCTTGTCCAGGTGGAAGGCGGCCAGGGTGCGGCCCACCTCCGCCGCCCGCGCGGCCTCGTCCCTGCCCACCTCGTGCCCCTGAGCGGACACGTAGTCGTACAGCGCCCGCCGCACGGGGTCGCGAAGGGCGCCGAGCACGCCGAGGGCATCGGGAAGACCTGGATCGTCACCGCTCACAGGCCGAGTTTAGGACGGCCCGGCCGGGCACCCCGGACCGGCGGCCGACGCACTCCACTCCCGGCGGGGACAGGGCCCGGACCGGCGGGTCCACCGGATCGCGGCCGGGCACACCGTGAGCGAGCGCCGGTTCGGGCTGGGCCACCCCCGCGCCTTTACAATGTAGATTCGCTGTCGGTGCGCCGCGTCCCCCCGCGCCGGAAACGCCGCACGGCCCGGCTCCGGAAACACCGCACGGCCGCACCGTCGCGCCCGGAGAGGGCACAGGTGCGGCCGTGGCGGCGCTGCGGATGCCGACACGAAGCGGGCGCGCCGAGGTGAGGCGGGGGTGGGCCCGGCTCGGCCGGTGAGGCGGCCTGGGTCAGTAGGCGCCGAGGACGTCGACGACGAAGACCAGGGTGTCGGTGCCCTTGATCTTGTCGCCGGAGCCGGCCTTGCCGTAGCCCAGGGCCGGCGGGATGGAGACCAGCACCCGGCTGCCCACCGGGACGCCGACCAGGCTCTGGTCCCAGCCCTTGATGACCTTGCCGACGCCGATCGGGAACATCACCGGCTCGCCGCGGCCCCAGCTGCTGTCGAACTCGGTGTCGCTGCCCCAGATCTTGCCGGTGTAGTGGACCAGGATCGTCTGACCGGACTTGACCACCGGGCCGGCGCCCTTGATGACGGTCTTGGCGACCAGGCCCTTCGGCGCGGCGGCGTCGGTCTTGGTGGTCAGCTTGGGCGCCTGGTCGCCGCCCGGGTTCTCCAGCTTGACGCCCGACATCCCCGGGTCCGTGGCGGTGCCGTGGGCGGCCTTGACGGTGGGCACGCCCATCACGTCCACGACGTAGACGCTGGCGATGGTGGTGTCGGCACCCTGCGACTTGGCCTGCTCGACCTGGTCGGGGGTCAGGCTGTCCTTGGCGACGACGGCGAGGAACCGCCCGCCGGGCTTGGCGTCCTGGAACGCCTTGTAGACCACCGAGGGGAGCTTGGGATCGACCTTGATGAGCTGGGGCGCGCCGTCGTCGTAGGTGGAGCCCGACGCGGCGTTGGTCTTGCCGTCCCAGCTGTAGGCGGTGAGGTTGGCGACCACCGAGTCGCCGTCCTTGACCTGCGTGCCCTGGCCTGGCTTGATCGTCTGCGAGGACGAGGTCGTGGGCGGCTTGCCCTTGGGGAAGGTGACCTGCGGCTTCTTGCCGAAGTCACCCGCCACCTGTACGCCGCCGGTGGAGGTGCCGGTCTTGGCGGTGACGTCGCCGCCACCACTACCGCAGGCGGCGGCGAACAGCAACGGCACGGCGGCGAGAAGGGCCAGTCGGCGCATGGGTATCCCTCGGAGAGACGTCACGTTCGCGTAACACTACCCGACCCTCATGACCGCCCGAGTCGGCGCCGCTCGATCTTGCCGAAGCATGACCGCGCGTTCGGATTCGCCATTCCGTCGGTGCGCCGCTCACCTGGCACGACGCTCGCCCGGCGCCGGTCTCCGCCCGCCCGGGCGGACCTCGCGCGGGCCGCGTGCGGACGACGCCGGAGCCGTGCCCGGCGCACGGGCCCGAAACTTTCACCGGCCGCGCCGTCGCGGCGCGGCCGATGCCGGGTCACATGCCCGCGATCAGCTTGTCCACCCGCTCGTCCACGCTGCGGAACGGGTCCTTGCACAGGACGGTGCGCTGGGCCTGGTCGTTGAGCTTCAGATGCACCCAGTCGACGGTGAAGTCGCGGCGCTTCTCCTGCGCCTTGCGGATGAACTCACCGCGCAGCCGGGCGCGCGTGGTCTGCGGCGGCACCGACTTGGCCTCGAAGATCTTCAGGTCGGACGCCACGCGTTCGACGGCGCCGCGCCGCTGCAGCAGGTAGAACAGCCCCCGCTTGCGGTGGACGTCGTGGTAGGCCAGGTCGAGCTGGGCCACTCTCGGCGAGGACAGCGGCAGGTCGTACTTGGTGCGGTAGCGCTCGATGAGCTGGTACTTGGTCACCCAGTCGATCTCGCGCGACACCAGGTCCAGGTCGCCGGTCTCCACGGCCCTCAGCGTGCGCTCCCACAGCTCCAGCACCCTGCGGGTGGTCGCGTCGCCGCCGCGGCGGTCGACGAAGTCGCGGGCCTTTCCGAGGTACTCCTGCTGGATCTCCAGCGAGGACGCCTCGCGGCCGTTGGCCAGGCGCACGCGGCGGCGTCCGGTCATGTCATGCGACACCTCGCGGATCGCCCTTATCGGGTTCTCCAGGCTGAGGTCGCGCATCACCGTGCCGGCCTCCACCATGCGCAGCACCAGGTCGGTCGCCCCGACCTTGAGCAGCATCGTCGCCTCGCTCATGTTGGAGTCGCCGACGATGACGTGCAGGCGGCGGAACCGTTCGGCGTCGGCGTGCGGCTCGTCGCGGGTGTTGATGATCGGGCGCGACCGGGTGGTGGCGCTCGACACCCCCTCCCAGATGTGCTCGGCGCGCTGGGAGACGCAGTAGACCGCGCCGCGGGGCGTCTGCAGCACCTTGCCCGCCCCGCAGATGATCTGCCGGGTGACCAGGAACGGGATCAGGACGTCGGCGAGCCGGCCGAACTCGCCGTGCCTGCCGACGAGGTAGTTCTCGTGGCAGCCGTAGGAGTTGCCCGCCGAGTCGGTGTTGTTCTTGAACAGGTAGATGTCACCGGCGATGCCCTCCTCGCGCAGCCGCTTCTCGGCGTCGACGAGCAGTCCTTCGAGGATGCGCTCGCCCGCCTTGTCGTGGGTGACCAGCTCCACGACGTTGTCACACTCAGGGGTTGCGTACTCGGGGTGGCTGCCCACGTCGAGGTAGAGGCGGGCGCCGTTGCGGAGGAAGACATTGCTCGATCGGCCCCAGGACACGACTCTGCGGAAGAGGTAGCGCGCCACCTCGTCCGGGGACAGCCTGCGCTGGCCCCTGAACGTGCAGGTGACGCCGTACTCGTTCTCCAAGCCGAAGATGCGACGATCCATCACATCACACTATGTCCCCGAGCCGCCGGAGGGGAGAGATCTTCTCCCCTGTTTCCGGTCGTGGTGTGGCGGATGGCCCCGTTCGGCCGTCCCGGCGGGATCCGCGGCGCGGCGATCTCCGCAAGCTTGACGATCTCGCAGCCCCGCGAGCACGACGTCCCGGCCCCCCGCGTTCGGGGACCGGGACGTGAAGCCGCAGGCAGGACGGGTCAGGCGCCGGAGCCGGTGTCGATCTCGCCCTCGGGGGCGGTGGCCGGGGAGTCTCCCTCGGGCGTGGCGGCCTCGCCGGCTCCCGCCTTGGGCTCGGTGGAGGGCGCCGCGGAGGGCGCGGAGGGCGCGGTGGCCGCGAGGAGACGTTCGAGGCGGCCGCCGGTCAGGCGCTGGAACTTGCGGTGCTCGCGGGTGCGGTCGAGGACCGCCACCTCGAGCTGGGACACCGGCGGGCGCTCGCCGCCGGGCTCGGTCAGTGCGGCCAGACCGGCGCCCAGGGCCTCCGTCAGCGGCATGCCCTGGCGGAAGCGCTCCTTCAGGCGGCCGGCCACGGTGTCGGCCACGCCGCCCATCACCACGAACCCGTGCTCGTCGGTGACCGAGCCGTCGAAGGTGAGGCGGTAGATCTGGTCGTCCTCGGGGGCGTCGCCGATCTCGGCGACGACCAGTTCGACCTCGTACGGCTTGCGCGACTCGGTGAACACCATGCCGAGCGACTGGGCGTAGAGGTTGGCCAGGCCGCGGGCGGTGACGTCGCTGCGGTCGTAGGTGTAGCCGTTGATGTCGGCGTAGCGGATGCCGCCCAGGCGCAGGGCCTCGAACTCGTTGTACTTGCCGACCGCGGCGAAGCCGATGCGGTCGTAGATCTCACTGATCTTGTGCAGTGCCCGGGAGGCGTTCGGGGCGACGAACAGAATGCCGTTCTCGTACTGCAGCACCACGACGCTGCGGCCGCGCGCGATGCCCTTCCGCGCGAAATCGGCCTTGTCCCGCATCTCCTGTTCGGGGGACACATATCCAAAGGGCATGGACACCGGTGGTGATCCTCTCGTGGCCGTGGGTGGTGACTAGCGCAGCGGGGCCGTGGGGCCGTCGGGGTCGCTCATGCGGCGGTCCAGCACCTGCCGGACATACCCCTCGACCTCCTCGTCGGACAGACGGCGGTAGCCGTCCTCGGTGATCACCGCGACCAGCGGCCAGATCTTGCGGGTGACGTCGGGACCACCGGTCGCCGAGTCGTCGTCCGCGGCGTCGTAGAGCGACTCGACGCAGGCCAGGACGGTGTCCTCGGCCGCGGCGTTCTCGCGGTAGAGCTTCTTCAGCGCGCCGCGCGCGAACAGCGAGCCCGAGCCGATGGAGGCGTAGTTCGTCTGCTCGTACGGGCCGCCGCCCACGTCGTAGGAGAAGATGCGGCCGGTGTCGGAATCCTCGTCGTAGGCCGCGAACAGCGGCACCACGACCATGCCCTGCATGGCCATCGGCAGGTTGGCGCGGATCATCGCGCCGAGCCGGTTGGCCTTGCCGTCGACCGACAGCATGCGACCTTCGCGCTTCTCGTAGTGCTCCAGCTCCACCAGGTAGAGCCGGGCGAGCTCGATGCCCGTGCTGGCCGTGCCGGCGATGCCCACGCACGAGTAGTCATCGGTGCGGAAGACCTTCTGCATGTCCTTCTGGGAGATGTAGTTGCCGGAGGTGGCCCGGCGGTCGCCCGCCATGACGACGCCCCCCGCGAACGTCGCCGCGACGATGGTCGTGGCGTGCGGGATCTGGTCGCCGACGGAGGCCGCCAGGGACGCGAATCTCTCCGGGAGGAGCCCCGGAGCGTAGGACCCGACGAACTCGGTGAACGACGTCGACCCCGTGTCCAGGAACAGAGGATTGTTCATCCAGCCCCGCTGTGCTGCCACGCGACTCCCTCCAGAGCGCCTTACAACTCCTACGCCGACCCTACTCGTGGTGCTGTGGTGGTTGCACTTCCCACGATCAGCTCACGGCGAACCGCTTCCGCCCATCCAGCCTCATCTTCCACGAAAATAATCTTTACGGACGAGACCGGGCATGAAATTGTCGAGTTGTCGTGACATGAAAACAGGCAGCCCCCCACTCGCCCCCCGTCCCCAAGGGGAGGTCCCTCCGTTGAGACTCGCACGACCTCTCGTTCTCGTGGCCGCCACCGCGCTCTCGCTCACCGCCTGCGCCTCCGGAGGATCCTCCGGAGGCGGCGGCGCCACCGTGACGATCACGGCCAACGCCATCTCCGGCGGCAAGAACGCCGCCACCGCCGACTGGACCAAGAACTGGCTGATCCCCAAGTTCGAGGAGGCCCAGAAGGCCAAGGGCAAGACCGTCCACGTGCTGTTCCAGCCGAACGGCGTGGACGACGAGCAGTACAAGACGAAGATCGCCCTGGATCTGAAGTCCGGGGCCGGGGCCGACGTGATCGACCTCGACGGCATCTGGGTGGGCGAGTTCGCGCAGGCCGGCTACATCAAGCCGCTGGCCGAGACCGCCGGGCCCGAGGTGGAGCAGTGGGAGGGGTGGAGCCAGATCCCGAAGGCCGTCCAGGACCTCGGCATCTTCGACGGCAAGAAGTACGGCCTGCCGCAGGGCACCGACGGGCGCGTCCTGTTCTACAACAAGACCCTGTTCGCCAAAGCGGGGCTGCCGGCCGACTGGCAGCCCAAGAGCTGGCAGGAGATCATCGACGCCGGCACGGCGCTGAAGAGGGCCGGCGTCCCGGTGCCCCTGCAGGTCAACGCGGGCACCGCGATGGGCGAGGCCACCAGCATGCAGGGCGCGCTGCCGTTGCTGGCGGGCACCGGCACCGAGATCTTCTCCGGCGGCAAGTGGACGGGCGCCTCGCAGGGCCTCAAGGACGTCCTGGGCTTCTACCGGCAGGTCTACACCACCGGTCTCGGCGACCCCCGCCTGCAGCAGGAGGCCAAGGGCCGCGACAAGTCCTTCCAGATGTTCGCCGAGGGCAAGATCGGCGTCCTGGCGGAGGGCGACTACTTCTGGCGCTCGGTCGTCGAGCCCAAGGCCGGCGTCGCCCCCATGCAGGACCGCGACAAGGTCGTCGGGTACGCCCTGATCCCCGCCGAGCGGCCCGGCGCCGGGGTGCGCGGCCAGGACTTCGTCAGCATGTCCGGCGGCGCGGTGCGGGCGCTCAACCCCAGGTCCAAGAACATCAAGCTCGCCTGGGAGCTGCTGTCGTTCATGCACTCGGCCGAGGCCACCAAGGCCGGCCTGGCCGGGGAGGCGCGCATCACCTCGCGCACCGACGTCAACGACGAGGTGCTGACCCCTGACCCGATGCTCGGCTTCGTCGCCCGGAAGGTCCTGCCGATCACGAGCTACCGTCCGGGCCTCGCCGTCTACCCGGAGGTCTCGGTCGCCCTCCAGGAGGCCACCGCCGCCATCATCTCCGGCAAGACCGTCGACGAGGCCGCCACCGCCTACCAGCGAAAAGTCGAATCCCTCGTCGGCGGCCCCGCCAACGTGGCCCAGTGACCCCCATCCCGCTCAGCACGACGAGAAACAGCGCACGATGAACACGATTTCCATCCCGCTCGCCCCCGGGTTGGGGCGCGCCGGTGTTCTGACGAGGAGAGAGCGAGTGCGAGGAACGAGCGCTCGTGAACGACGAGGAAGAACACCGGCTCGAAGGCGCCCGAACCCCGCGCGAGCGAAGCGAGCGCCATGAACACAGACGCGGCGGGGTTGGGGAGAGGGAGGGCGGCCGGGTTCGTGTTGCCGGCCGTGGTGCTCATCGGGGTGTTCCTGATCTTCCCGGCACTCTGGACCATCTATCTCGGGCTCACCGACTTCCGGCTGACCGGGCTCGCGGCCGCCGACCCCCGGCTGGTGGGCGTGGACAACTACGCCGAGGCGCTCGGGGACGAGCGGTTCGGCACCTCGCTGTGGCTGACGGTGCAGTTCGTGATCGGCTCGGCGATCATCGGCCAGGCGGGCCTGGGGTTCTCGATCGCCTGGGCGCTGCGTAACCGCACCGGCCCGGTCAAGCGGGTGGTCGAGGGGCTGGTGCTGCTGGCGTGGATCCTGCCCTCCTCGGTGGTGGCGTTCCTGTGGATCGCCCTGCTCGACCGGGACCAGGGCACGCTGAACGCGGTGCTGCACACGCCCGGGTTCGCCTGGCTGCTGGACCACCCGATGCCGTCGATCATCGTCTTCAACGTCTGGCGGGGCACCGCGTTCTCGATGATGCTGTACGGGGCGGCGCTGGAGAACGTGCCGCCCTCGCACCTGGAGACGGCCCGGCTGGCCGGGGCCTCGACGGCGCAGCAGCTGCGCGACGTGGTGTTCCCCCGCATCAGAGGCCACATGCTGACCAACCTGCTGCTGATCAGCCTGTGGACGTTCAACGACTTCACGAGCTTCCAGATCACGGCGGGCGGCCCCGAGGGCCGGTCGGAGATCCTGCCGGTCTACATCTACAACGTGGCCATCAGCGGCGGGCGGCTCGGGTTCGGCGCGGCGGTGTCGTTCCTGGTGCTGATCATCAATCTGGTGCTGGCGCTGGTGTACCTGCGGCTGCTGCGCGGCCGGAGGGGGGTGGCGGCGTGACCGTGGAAGAAGGCCGAAAGACCACCTCGGGCGTCGCCCGCCCGGCGGGGACGGGCGCCGCCCGGGCGCGTCACGCGGTGGCGTCGATCGGGCGGGCGACGTTCCTGGCGGCCGTCGCCGGGTTCTTCGCGCTGCCGCTGCTGTGGCTGGCCACCGCCCCGTTCGACGCCCATCCGACGATCACCGCCTCGGTGCCGGAGTTCACGCTCGGCAACTTCCGGGCGCTGCTCGACAACCCGTACGTGCTGTCCTCGCTCGGCAACTCGGTGCTCCAGGCGGCGGGCAGCGCGGTGCTGGTGGTGGTGCTGGCGGCACTCGCGGCGTACGCGCTGTCGCGGGTGCGCATCCCCGGCAGGGACGCCTTGCTGTACGTGCTGCTCCTGCTGTCCTCGGTGGTCACCGGCACCGCGGCCATGGTGCCGATCTTCGAGCTGGCCACCCGGCTCAACCTGGTCGACACCCACCTCGGCGTCGTGCTGACGCTGTCGGGCGGCCTGCTCCCGGCCGCGATCTTCATTCTGAAGGACTTCATGGACGCCACGCCGACCTCCTACGAGGAGTCGGCCCGGGTGTTCGGGGCGAGCCCGCTGCAGATCCTTCGGCACATCGTGGTGCCGGTCGTCAGGCCAGGACTGGCGACGATCGCGGTGTGGGTGGTGGCCTCGGTGTGGGGCGGTTTCCTGACGCCGTTCATCCTGTTGCGCGACCCGGAGAAGTCCCCGGGCGCGGTGATCCTCTACACCCTCTACACCGAGGGCGGCTCGCCCCGCCTCGACCTCATCTCGACGTTCTCGCTGCTCTACTCCCTCCCCGTCGTCCTCATGTATGTGTTCGTCAGCCGCAAGTACGGCTTCCGCTTCCACGGAGGGATCAAACGGTGATCTCGCTACACGGCCTGACCAAGGAGTTCCCCGGCGGGGTCCGGGCGGTCGACGCCCTGGACCTGGAGATCGCCGACGGGGAGTTCTTCGCCCTGCTGGGCCCCTCCGGTTGCGGCAAGACGACGCTGCTACGCACGATCGCCGGCCTGGAGACCCCCACCTCGGGCCGGGTCACGATCGGCTCGGCGGACGTGACGGCCCTGCCGCCCGGCCGGCGGGACGTCGCCATGGTGTTCCAGGACTACGCCCTGTTCCCGCACATGGACGTCACCGCCAACATCGCCTACCCGCTGCGGATCAAGAAGGTGCCCCGCGCCGAGCGGGAGGACAAGGCGGCGGCGACGGCGGCGCGGCTGAGCCTGTCGGAGCTGCTCGCCCGCCGGCCGGGCCAGCTGTCGGGCGGCCAGCAGCAGCGGGTGGCGCTGGCCCGCGCCATCGCCTGCCATCCCACGGTGTTCCTGTTCGACGAGCCGCTGTCCAACCTGGACGCCCGCATGCGCCTTGAGGCCCGCACGTTCCTCAAACGCCTCCAGCGCGAGCTGGCGGTCACCACGGTGTTCGTCACCCACGACCAGAGTGAGGCGCTGGCCATGGCCGACCGCATCGCCGTCATGTCCGCCGGGCGCATCATGCAGGTCGGCACGCCCTCGGAGGTGTTCCAGCGGCCCTCCAGCACGTTCGTGGCCTCCTTCATCGGCTCCACGCCCATGAACCTGCTGCCGGGCGTGGTCGAGGACGGCGCGCTGCGGGTGGCCGGGGCCGTCCTGCCCCTGCCCGGGGGGCTCGCCGAAGGCGAGGAGATCGTCTACGGGCTGCGGCCGGAGTACATGGACCTGTCCTGCTCGGCCCGCGAGGACGCCTTCGCCGGCCGGGTCTCGGTCGTGGAGAATCTGGGCACGTCCTTCCTCGTGACGCTCGAGGTGGGCACCCGCACCCGCACCGGCACCGGCGAGCACCTGGTGCAGGCGGTGGTCCCCGAGGACGCCGAACCCGCCCCGGGCACCGCCGCGTGGGCGGTCCCGCGCCATCCGCGCGCCCTGGTGTACCGCGACGGCGGGCTGGTGGCCGCGTGACCGGGCTCGCGCCGATCCGGCTGGGCGGTCGCTGGACGCTGGAGGACCGCCTGCTCAAGCAGGTGTGGGGGGTGCCGTTCGAGCTGCCCGCGGCGGCCCGCGCGTTCACCGTGGAACTGTCCTACGACCGCTCGGCCGGCGTCCTCGACCTCGGCTGCGAAGGGCCCGCGCGCTTCCGCGGCTGGTCGGGCGGCGCCCGCTCCCGGTACACGATCGCCCCCTCGTGGGCCACGCCCGGCTACCTGCCCGGCGAACCGGAACCGGGCGCCTGGCAGGTGCTGATCGGGCTGTACCGCGTCCCGCTGGACGGCGTGGCCTACCAGGTCACCGTGACCCCGCACGCCGTCCCGCCCGCGCCGCCCGGCCCGCCGGCCGCTCCCCCTCCGGCCCTGGTGGCGCCCGCCTCGGCGCGCCGGGGACTGCCCGTTCTGGACGGGCTGCGCTGGCACGCCGGCGAGCTGCACGCCCACACCGTGCACTCCGACGGCGTCCTCACCATCGACGAGCTGGCCGCGCTCGCCCGGTCACAGGGGCTGGACTTCCTCGCGGTCACCGACCACAACACCGTCAGCCACCACGCCGAGCTGCCGGCCGCGGCGGCGCGCGCGGGGATCACGCTGGTCCCCGGCCAGGAGGTCACCACCGACCTCGGTCACGCCAATGCCTTCGGCGACATCGGGTGGATCGACTTCCGGCGTCCCGCCGACGCCTGGGCGCGGGACGTGCACGACCGGGGCGGGCTGCTGTCGGTCAACCACCCGCTGGGCGCCGACTGCGCGTGGCGCCACCCGTTCACCGAGCGGCCCCGCACGGCCGAGGTCTGGCACTCGGGGTGGTGGGACCGCACGTGGGGCGCTCCGCTGTCCTGGGCGCAGGCGTGGCACGACGACCTGGTCTACGTCGGGGGCGGCGACTTCCACCGTCCGGAGGAGAACCACCCGCCCGGCGCGCCGGCCACCTGGGTGCTGGCCGAGCCGGTCGGCGACGGCGCGGGAGGCGCCGCGATCGTGGAGGGCGTCCGCGCCGGCCGCACGGCCGTCTCGGCCGGGCCTGAGGGGCCGCTGCTGCTGCGGCACGGCGGGGAGTTCTGGGTCCTGGACGCCGACGGGCTGGTCCTGTGGGGTCCCGACCATCGCTCGGTCATCCGCGGCGACCGGGTCACGCTGCCCGCCCGTCCCGGGCCGCACCGCCTGGAGACCACGCGCAACGAGGTCATGGCCCTGTGCACCTGACCGCCCGCCCGCCTGTGAGAGCCCGACGTCCCCCGGCCGGAGGCACCTGGTGAACGAGATCGTCGTCGTCCCGCACACCCACTGGGACCGGGAGTGGTACCTGCCGTTCCAGCGCTTCCGCATGGGCCTGGTGCGGATGCTGGACGAGGTGCTCGACACCATGGCCGCCGACCCGGCCTACCGGTTCACCATGGACGGGCAGCTCGCCGCGGTCGAGGACTACCTGGAGATCCGCCCCGAGCGCAGGGACGAGCTCGCCGGGTTCGTCCGGGAGGGCCGCTTCGCCGCCGGGCCGTGGACGATCCTGGCCGACGAGTTCCTGTGCTCGGGAGAGACCCTGATCCGCAACCTGGAGTACGGGCTGCGCGGCGCCGGTGAACTCGGCGGGGCCATGGAGGTCGGGTACCTGCCCGACCAGTTCGGGCACTGCGCGCAGATGCCGCAGATCCTCGCCCTGGCCGGACTGCCGGTCGCGTGCCTGTGGCGCGGAGTGCCCGCCTCGGTCGAGCGCGACGTGTTCGCCTGGGAGGGCATCGACGGCACGGTGATCCCCACCCAGTACATGCCAGGCGGTTACGGCAACGCGGTGGCGCTGTTCACCGGCCCGGAGGAAGGGATGGGCGACCGGCTGGCGGCCTTCGCCGGCGTCATGCGCCCCTGGCGCGCCGAGGGGCCGCTGCTGGCCATGTACGGCGCCGACCACTCCGCGCCCGCCGCCGGGATCACCGCGGCCGGGCTGCGCCTGGCCACCCTCGGCGAGTACCTGTCCGCCCCGGGCGCCCTGGACGGCGGCGGACCGGCGCCGGTCGTCCGCGGCGAGCTGCGCTCCCACGCCCGGGCCAACATCCTGCCCGGCGTGATCTCCGCCCGCGTCCACCTCAAGCACGCCATGGGCCGCGCCGAACGCGTCGTCACCCGCTACGCCGAACCCCTGTCCGCCCTGTGGCTCGGCCACCGCCCCGGCGAGAGCGAACCGCGGGACGAAGGGCACGGCGAGGACGGACGGCGGGGCGAGAGCGGACGGCACGGCCACGGCGCACGGCGCGGCGAGGGCGAGCGGACGGCGGCGCGGCGGCTGATCGAGCTGGCCTGGCGCGGGCTGGTCGCCTGCAGCGGCCACGACTCCATCACCGGGTGCGGCGCGGACGAGACCGCCCAGCAGGTCGGCGCGCGCGTCGCCGAGGCCGAGCAGATCGGGCAGGCCGTGGTCGACCTGGTCTCCGCCTCGCTCGCCGCGGGCGCCCGGCGCGACCAGGTCGTGGTCGTCAACCCCTCCCCCTTCGCCCGCACCGCCCTGGTGACGGCCGACCTGCCGGCGGAGCGCTCCGGGCTGGCCGCCGAGGACGGCTCGGCGGTGCCGGTGCAGCGGCTGGCGGAGTCTCCGACGCTGCTCGACGAGTCGGCCATGGACGACCTGGGCGCGCTCCTCGGCCGGATCCACGAGCGTGAGCTGTTCGGCCACGAGATCGTCTCCTGGGCCGCGGGCGACGGGGTGTTCACGGTCGTCGTCGGCCGCCACGCCTCCACCGCCTACCGCCACGCCGACCTCAGGGCCGACATCGAGGCGGCGGTCGCCGCCCGCCCGGGCCCGTGGCTGGTCCGCACGGTCGCCGAGCCCGTGGTGACCGTCGCCGCCCAGGTCCGGGTCCCCGCCCTGGGACGCACCGTGCTGACCTCCGCGCCCGCCTCCTTGCCCGCCGAGGTCCGACAGCCGGAGCCGGGCCACTCCCCGCCGACCTCCGCCGGGGTCCGCGAGCCGGGACCAGGCCGGCCCCTGCCCGCCTCCGCAGGGGTCCGGAAGCCGGAGCCGGGCCACCCCCTGGCTGCCCGCGCCGCGGCCGTGGAGCCGGCTTCGGGCCACGCCCCTCCCCCATCCGCCCCCGTCTCTCCCTCCTCCGGGGCGGCGCGCGGGCACGGGGTGCTGGACAACGGCCTGCTGCGGGTGGCCGCGCAGGACGACGGCACGCTCGCCCTCACCACGCCGTCCGGCCTTAACGTGCGGGGCGTCGGCCGCGTCGTCGACGGCGGGGACGCCGGCGACACCTACAACTACGCCCCGCCCGCGGGCGACCGCCTGGCCGGCACGCCCGCGTGGGTCACGGTCACGCCGGTGTGCTCGGGCCCGCTGGTGTCGGTGATGGAGGTGGCGCGCGGCTACCGCTGGCCGGTTCGGCTCACCGGTGGCGCCCGGTCACCGAAGGAGGCCGAGGTCACCGTGACCACCCGGGTCGAGTTGCGCGCGGGCGAGCCGTACGCCCGGCTGGCCGTCACCTTCGACAACGCCTGCCGCGACCACCGCGTCCGCTGGCACGCTCCCCTGCCCCGTCCGGCCGCCGAGTCGTTCGCCGGCGGCCAATACGCGGTCGTCCGGCGCGGGCTGAGCGCCGAGGGCGGCTGCGGGGAGGAGCCGCTGCCCACCTTCCCCGCCTCGGGCTTCGTCGCCGCCGGCGGCCTGGCCGTGTTCCCCGGCCACGTCACCGAGTACGAACTGCTGCCCCATGAGGCCGCGCCGCCTCCGGACGCCCCTCGCGCCGCCGCGCCCGGTGACTCCGGTGACTCCGGTGACTCCGGTGACTCCGGCGACTCCGGCGACTCCGCGGGCCCCGGCGGCCCTGGCCCTGGGACCCCCAGTGGCCCCGGCGGCCCGGCCAAAGCGGCGGGTGAGCTGGCGGTGACGTTGCTGCGGGCGGTCGGGTACCTCTCGCGCAACCACAACGCCTACCGGGACGAGCCGGCCGGACCGCAGATCGCGACGCCGGGCGCCCAGTGCCCCGGGCCGATCACGACCCGGTTCGCGGTGCACCTGTACGAGAGCGGCTGGGACCGGGCCGCCCTGCCCCGCCTCGCCGAGGAGTACCACCTGGACCTGTTGGCGGTCCCGGGCTCCGCCCAGACCGCGCGGACGGCGCGAACGCCCGGCCCGGAGGTGAGCGGCCCGGCACCGCGCTCCCGGCCCGAGGGGAGCGGCGAGGCGCCGGAGCCGTGGCAGGAGGCGCGCGGTTCCCGGCCGGAGCCCTGGGAGGAGGCGGGTGGCGCCGGGGCGGAGTCGCGGCAGGAGGCGCGCGGTTCCCGGCCGGAGCCCTGGGGGGAGGCGGGCGGCACCAGGGCGGAGTCGCGGCTGGAGGTGGGCGGGGAGGGCGTGATGATGGGCGCGCTGCGCGAGCGGGACGGCGCACTGGAGGTACGCCTGGTCGCCGAGCATCCCGCGCCCACCGAGGCGGTGATCAGAGGCGCGTTCACCACCGCGTGCCTGGTGGACACCCTCGGCCGCCCGATCGGCCCCCAGCGGCCCGTTCAGGGCCTCCTGCGGCTCCCGCTGCGCCCCTTCGAGATCGCGACGGTCCGCCTGACCTGAGGGACACCCAAGGGCGGCCGTCGCCCGCGCTCCACGACCGCCGCGGTCCACCTGGCCTGAGAGGCGCCGGGGTCAGTCGTCGCTCGCGACCCGCTGGATGGCACTGGCGAGCCGGGCGAGGTCGATGCCTTCGAGGTGGTCGAAGAAGTGCCGGCGAACGCTGGCCAGGTTGGCCGGCCACGCCTGCTCCAGGCGGGTGAGGCCGGCGTCGGTGAGGACGGCGTTCCACCCGCGGGCGTCGTCGTCGCACCTGACCCGCTCCACCAGGCCCTGATCCGCGAGGCGGGCGACGATGCGGGTCATCCCGCTCAGCGAGAGCTCGCAGGCGGCCGCGAGGTCCCCCATCCGCATCCGCCGCCGCGGCGCCTCCGACAGCCGCATCAGGGTGACGAACTCGACGAGCGGCATCCGTTGCTCGCGCATCATGTCGGCGTCGATCGCGCGCGGCAGCGCGTACATCACGCGGGTCAGCGCCCGGAGCAGTGTCTCCTCGTCGGGCGTGAGCGGCCGAGGCGGCTGGGCTGTGGTCATGAACCGGACTTTACTTGCTTCGCGAAGGAACTACCTGCTATTACTTGCTTGACGAAGCAAGTAATTTATGAATCACCGGCGGGAGGAGCGCTCCATGGGAACGCTTGACGGGAAGACAGTGCTCATCACCGGCACCGCGGGAGGCATGGGCCGCGTCGCGGCGCTGGTCTTCGCGCGAGAGGGCGCCAAGGTCGTCGGCTGCGACATCCAGGCCGAGCCGAACGAGGAGACGGTGGAACTGGTGCGCCACGCCGGCGGCGAGATGACGGGCATCGCGCCGAGCGATCTCAGCGATCCGCGGCAGGCCCGGCAGGTCGTCGAGGAAGCCGCGGCCGCGTACGGCGGGCTCGACGTGATCTACAACAACGCCGCCTACATGCGCTTCGGTCCGATGCCCGCTTTCTCGGTCGACGACTGGAAGGTGACGATGGCCGGCGAACTGGACATCCCCTTCCTGGTGTCGAAGTTCGCATGGCCCCATCTGGTCCGGCGCGGCGGCGGCGTCATCATCAACGTCGCGTCCATGGCCGGCATGATCGCCGGCCGGGTCCCCCCGATGGTCGCGCACGGTGCGGCGAACGCCGGTGTCATCGGCATGACGCGGCAGTTCGCGCTCGAAGGCGCGCCCCACGGGATCCGTGCGGTGGCGATCAGCCCCGGGCCCGTCCTGAGCCCGGCCAGCGAGCGCGACCTCGGCGACGACCAGGCCGCAAGGGACGCGATAACCGGCAAGACGCTTCTGAGGCGCTTCGCCCGCCCCGAGGAGGTCGTCGAGGTGGCGGCCTTCCTCGCCTCCGACCGGGCGTCGTACATCACGGGCGCCAACATCCCCGTCGACGGCGGTGCGACCGCCTGGTAGCGGGGCGGACCGTTCTGCGGGCGGGGCGGTGGAGAGAAGGCCGTTCGGACGTGGTGCGGGTGCCTCCGGCGCGCAGCGTACGGCCGGGCTGGGCCGTGCCTCGCCGCGAGCGGGAGGGCGGTGGAGTCACGCCCGTTCGACCGGGGGCGGCCTGGGCGGGAGGTACGGCGCCGCGGCGGCTCCCCCGTGATCGCCCGAGGCGCCCCCCGGGGGGCGCTGCGGGGCTCATGATGCCTGAGCGCCCTCCGGGGGCTGCGTACACCTGTCTGGGTGGCGCGGAGTCGACCTCCTCGCCCCTGGGTGAGGCGGGGTCGTCCTTCCGCCGGCGGTGACGCGCCTCGGCGTGCCTCGGCCCGAGGGCGGGGGTCGTCTCCGCGACCCGGGGTGGGCGAGGTCGCCGCGCTCGTCGCCGGGCGGGCGGGGCCGGATCAGATCAGATCGGCCGGCCCTACTGGCCGCCCTTCTGCACGTAGCTTCGGACGAACTCCTCGGCGTTCTCCTCGAGGACCTCGTCGATCTCGTCGAGGATCGCGTCGACGTCGTCAGTGAGCTTCTCCTGACGCTCCTGGACGTCCGGAGCCGCCTGTGCCTCGGTCTCCTCGACCTCGGTCTCCTGCCGGCCGGTCTGCTTCTGGCCGCCGGTGTCCTTCGTCGCCATGTGGTACCTCCGCTTGGGGGACGCATCTGATTCATATCTTCCCCGAACCAGACGACATTTCGCGCGGATCGTCCTGTGATCTACGCCAGACGCCTGGAAGAGGACCGTCCCGTCAGACAACCTCCCCGGAACAGGCCGCCGCAAATCTGGTGACTTGCCACCATTTATCCGCCCGATAGCGCCCGCATCGGAGCTTCGAGGGGCCCGTTGCCGGGTTCGCACCGCGGTGGGCGAACGACCGCCACACCCATGCCGGACTGGTGCAAATCTGATCGCCACCCCTTCTCATATGGCATTCTGTGAAGATCCGCCCATAGGCATCCCGCTCCCGAGGAGCGGCCGTGGGGGCTGGGTCACGATGCCGGATATGAACGGGTGAAATGAAAGCGGACCACGCACAGCTGCTCGGAGATCGCTACCGGCTGATCTCGCCGCTGGGCCAAGGTGGCATGGGCATCGTCTGGCGCGCGCACGACAGACGGCTCGCCCGCGACGTGGCGATCAAGGAACTGCGCCCGTCGCAGCACGGGGACCGGTTCGACGTGCACACGGCCAGGCGCCACGCGCTGCGCGAGGCGCGATCGGCCGCGCGGCTCAGCCATCCGGCCATCGTCACCGTCCACGACCTGCTGGAGGAGGACGGCCGGCTCTGGATCGTCATGGAACTGGTGGAGGCGCTGACCCTGCAGGCCACCGCCTGGCACCTTGGCCGCCTGCCGGTGCACTGGACGGCCTGGATCGGCTTCCACCTGCTCAGCGGCCTGCGGCACGCCCACGCGGCCGGCGTCCTGCACCGCGACATCAAGCCCGGGAACGTGCTGCTCACCGGCGAGCGGGTCGTGCTCAGCGACTTCGGCATCGCGGTGCTCCAGGACGAGACCTCCCACACCAACACCATGCCGATCGTCGGCTCCCCCGGGTACATCGCCCCGGAACGGCTGCACGGCCACCCGGCGACGCAGGCGGCCGACCTGTGGTCCTTCGGGGCCACCCTGTACTTCTCGGTCGAGGGCAGGCCGCCGGCGACCGGCGGCGGGGACGTCCTTTCGACCACGCCGCCCGAGCAGGCGCGGATGCCCCGGCGGGCCGGCGCGCTCCGGACGCTGCTGGAGGGACTGCTGCGGCCCGACCCGGCGGAGCGGCTCACCAGCGACCAGGCCGCCCTGCTGCTGTCGGAGATCCTGCGCAAGGAGGGCATCGCGGTGCCGCCCATGAGGCTGACCGGCAGCGGCATCTTCCCACCCGGCGCCTTTACAATGTAGATCGGACCCGGCCCGCCCGCGGGCGTCGCGAAGCGGAGCCGCGAGACGACCCGCCCCGGCGCCGGGCCGGGCCGGGTGGACGGGTCGCGGGCTCGCGGCCGACGTGGTGGCCGGCCGGCGGCCCGGGCGGGGTCAGCGTTCGCCGGTGAGGGCGCTGACCAGGTCGGCGGCGGTGCGGCAGCGGTCGAGCAGCTCGCCCACGTGGGCCTTGGTGCCACGCAGGGGCTCCAAGGTGGGCACGCGCTGGAGCGACTCGCGGCCCGGGATGTCGAAGATCACCGAATCCCACGAGGCCGCCGCCACCGACTCGCTGTACTGGCGCAGGCACCGGCCGCGGAAGTAGGCGCGGGTGTCGTTGGGCGGCAGCTCGATGGCCCGCTGGACGTCGTCCTCGGTGACCAGCCGCTGCATGCGGTCGCGGGCCACCAGGCGGTTGTACAGACCCCGCTCGGGGCGGATGTCGGAGTACTGCAGGTCGACCAGCTGCAGGCGGGGATGCGACCAGGGCAGACCGTCGCGCGAGCGGTAGCCCTCGAGGATCTCGAGCTTGGCCACCCAGTCGAGCTCCCTGGACAGCTGCATCGGGTCCTCGGCCAGGCGGGTGAGCACCGACTCCCAGCGGTTGAGCACGTCCTTGGTCATGTCGTCGACGGCCGCGCCGAAGCGGTCCTCGACGTACTTGCGCGCCTGCTCCAGGTACTCCATCTGGAGCTGGACCGCGGTCATCTTGCGCCCGTCGCGCAGGGTGATCTCGTACTTGCAGGTCGGGTCGTGCGAGACGGCCCGCAGCGCCGCCACGGGGCTCTCGACCGACAGGTCGCCGGTGAGGAACCCGTCCTCGATCATCGCCAGCACCAGGGCCGTGGACCCCAGCTTGAGGTAGGTCGAGATCTCGGACATGTTGGCGTCGCCGATGATCACGTGCAGGCGGCGGTACTTCTCGGGGTCGGCGTGCGGCTCGTCGCGGGTGTTGATGATGGGCCGCTTGAGCGTGGTCTCCAGGCCCACCTCGACCTCGAAGAAGTCGGCCCGCTGGCTGATCTGGAAGCCCTCGCCGCGCGAGTCCTGCCCGATGCCGACGCGGCCGGCGCCGCAGACGACCTGACGGGAGACGAAGAACGGCGTGAGGTAGCGCACGATGTCGGCGAAGGGCGTGGCGCGCCGCATGAGGTAGTTCTCGTGGCAGCCGTAGGAGGCGCCCTTGTTGTCGGTGTTGTTCTTGTACAGCTGGATAGGAGCGTTCCCCGGCATGGCCGAGGCGCGGACGGCGGCGTCGTGCATGACCCGCTCGCCGGCCTTGTCCCAGATCACCGCCGCACGGGGGTTGGTGCACTCGGGAGTGGAGTACTCGGGGTGGGCGTGGTCGACGTAGAGCCTGGCCCCGTTGGTCAGGATGACGTTGGCCAGCCCGAGATCCTCGTCGGTGAGCTGGGTGGGGTCGGCGATCTCGCGGGCCAGGTCGAAGCCGCGGGCGTCGCGAAGTGGATTCTCCTCCTCGAAGTCCCATCGGGCCCTGCGCGCCCGGGCGGCCGAGGCCGCCAGGTAGGCGTTGACCACCTGTGAGGAGGTCACCATCGCGTTCGCGCCCGGCTGCCCGGGTACGGAAATGCCGTACTCGGTCTCGATGCCCATCACCCGCCGTACCGTCACGCTCTCAGCCCTTCATCTGTGCTCTGTCGCACCCGGACCATCACCGTCACGCCGCCTGTAACCACGAGCCTAGACCGTCGCCCGCGCATCCAGACCCTCTGGTGGCTGCCCGCTCCGCCGGGGCGGAAACAGCGACGGCGCGGCTCCGGGAGGAACCACGCCGTCGCATGCCGGTGTCAATCAGAGGTACTGGCCGGTGTTGGCGACCGTGTCGATGGACCGCCCGGCTTCCGTGCCCTGCTTCCCGGAGACCAGGGTGCGGATGTAGACGATCCGCTCGCCCTTCTTGCCGGAGATGCGGGCCCAGTCGTCGGGGTTCGTGGTGTTGGGCAGGTCTTCGTTCTCGCTGAACTCGTCGACGCAGGCCGCGAGCAGGTGCGAGATGCGAAGGCCCTTCTGCCCGGTCTCCAGGAACGCCTTGATGGCCATCTTCTTGCCGCGGTCCACGATGTTCTGAATCATGGCCCCGGAGTTGAAGTCCTTGAAGTACAGGACCTCCTTGTCGCCGTTGGCGTAGGTCACCTCGAGGAAGCGATTCTCCTCGGACTCGGTGTACATCCGCTCGACGACCCGCTGGATCATCCCGCCGACGGTCGCCTCACGGGAGCCGGTGTGCTCGCCGAGATCCTCCTCGTGGAGCGGCAGCTCGGTGGTGATGTACTTCGAGAAGATGTCCTTGGCCGCCTCGGCGTCCGGCCGCTCGATCTTGATCTTGACGTCCAGGCGGCCGGGCCGCAGGATCGCCGGGTCGATCATGTCCTCGCGGTTGGAGGCGCCGATGACGATGACGTTCTCCAGGCCCTCGACGCCGTCGATCTCCGACAGCAGCTGGGGGACGATGGTGTTCTCGACGTCGGAGGAGACGCCCGAGCCGCGGGTGCGGAAGATCGAGTCCATCTCGTCGAAGAACACGATCACCGGGGTGCCCTCGGAGGCCTTCTCACGGGCCCGCTGGAAGACCAGGCGGATGTGCCGCTCGGTCTCGCCGACGTACTTGTTCAGCAGCTCGGGGCCCTTGATGTTGAGGAAGAAGCTCTTGCCGGACTGGCCGGTCTTCTCCGCGACCTGCTTGGCCAGGGAGTTGGCCACGGCCTTGGCGATGAGCGTCTTGCCGCACCCGGGGGGACCGTAGAGCAGCACGCCCTTGGGGGGACGCAGCTTGTGCTCGCGGAACAGGTCGGCGTGCAGGTAGGGCAGTTCGATGGCGTCCCTGATCTGCTCGATCTGCCGGGACAGGCCGCCGATCTCCTCGTAGGAGATGTCGGGGACCTCTTCGAGCACGAGCTCCTCGACCTCGGACTTGGGGATGCGCTCGTAGACGTAGCCGGAGCGGGGTTCCAGCAGCAGCGAGTCGCCGGCCCGGATGGGCTGGTCGAACAGCGACTCGGCGAGGCGGACCACGCGCTCCTCGTCGGCGTGGGAGATGACCAGCGCGCGCTGGCCGTCCTCGAGGAGCTCCTTGAGCATCACGATCTCGCCGACGCTCTCGTAGCCGAGCGCCTCGACCACGTTGAGCGCCTCGTTGAGCATGACCTCCTGGCCGCGCTTGAGCGTGTCGACGTCGACCGCGGGGCTGACGTTCACCCGGAGCTTGCGCCCCCCGGTGAAGACCTCGACGGTGCCGTCGTCACGTGCCTCCAGGAAGACGCCGAAGCCGGACGGCGGCTGAGCCAGCCGGTCGACCTCCTCCTTGAGGGCCACGATCTGGTCCCGGGCCTCCTTGAGCGTGGCCACCAGCCGTTCGTTCTGCCCGGTGACCGCGGCCAGATTGGCCTGCAACTCATGGAGACGTTCCTCGAGGACCCTGGCTTGCCGTGGAGACTCGGCGAGCTTCCGGCGCAACGCGGTGATCTCCTCCTGGAGGAAGGAGACCTGAGTTGTGAGGTCAGCGACCTCCCGTTCGCGCTGGGCGGCTCGAGCCTCAGCGTCATCGCGAGCTGCCACAGTCACCTCCTTCCCAGTCGAGGGCGACTACTCAAGACCCTACCTATCTCGGGGGCATCCGTAACCTGGCCAGGGAGTGTTCGTGTCATTACATCCAGTGTTCAGTGTTAAATGCCTTATAGGCGGCTATTGCTAGTAAGCAGCGTCACACGGGTTTCTGTTCCCATGGTTGGCGAGCCGGCATGATTGCCCGCCGGACCTCATGGTCGGCTTCGGGAGCTCATGTGCCCGACTCCTCCCCGTACGCGCCCTTGGCGGGGCGCCGGCGCCTGGGCGGGGGCGTGACGCCGTCCGCCATGCGACGGGCCGTGACAAGGAAGCCCGTGTGCCCGACCATCCGGTGACCCGGGCGGACGGCGAGACCTTCCACATGCCAGTCGCGGACCAAGGTTTCCCACGAATGCGGCTCAGTGAAACTTCCGTGATCGCGGAGGCTTTCCACCGTACGCGACAACTGTGTTGTTGTCGCTACATAACAGCAGATAACACCACCAGGCGTCAGGGCTTTGGCCGCCGCGTCCACGCACTCCCACGGCGCCAGCATGTCGAGGATCACCCGGTCGACGTCGCTCTCGTCGAGGGAGGCGACCAGATCGCCCACGACCAGCCGCCACTGCTGCATGGGGCCGCCGTAGAACTTCTCGACGTTCTTGCGCGCCACCTCGGCGAAGTCCTCGCGCCGCTCGTAGGAGGTGACCGTGCCGCTCTCGCCCACCGCGCGCAGCAGGAAGCACGTGAGCGCCCCGGAGCCGACGCCGGCCTCCACGACCCGCGCGCCGGGGAAGACGTCGGCCATGGCGACGATCTGCGCGGCGTCCTTGGGATAGACGACGGCCGCGCCGCGCGGCATGGAGACCGCGTAGTCCTGCAGCAGGTGGCGGAAGGCCAGATACGGCGTCCCGCCGGAGGAGCGCACGACCGAGCCCTCGGGAGACCCGATCAGGTCGTCGTGCGGGATGGAGCCTTTGTGCGTGTGGAAGACACCGCCCTCTTTGAGCGTCACGGTGTGGCGCTTGTCCTTGGGGTCGGTTAGTTGTACCTGATCACCGGGCCGGAACGGCCCGTGCCTGCGGAAACCCATGCGCGCAAGGCTATATCCGCCCGCCGCCCGCTCGCGCGGGCGCGCGATGCCACTGGGGTGACCGGTATCACGTGGAACGCGACCTCTGGGGTGGCGCATCCCCCAGAGAAATGGATTGGCCCTCCGCGCCCGATCCTGGTAGCTCTTTGCCATGCTTCCCCGGCTTCCCCGGCGTCCCGGGCTCCCCCGGTACCCCCGCGAGACGGTCCAGGCGGGCCCGTACCTGCTGCGCCCGCCCGCCAAGGACGACATCGACGCGATCACGCGGGCCTGCGCGGATCCCGAGATCGCCGCCTACGTCCCGAGTGTCCCGGTCCCCTACACCGCCGACGACGCGCGCGTCTTCGTCACCGAGACCGCCCCCGGGACGTGGGAGGCGGGCGGGGCGTACTTCGCCATCGCCGACCCGGCCACCGGCGACTGGCTCGGCAACGCGCTGCTCAAGCCGCCGTCCGCGGCGGGCAACGCCGAGATCGGCTATATGGTCGCGCCCTGGGCCCGCCGGCGTGGAGTGGCCACCATCGCGACCCGGGCCCTCAGCGAATGGGCCTACCAGCACGGGACGCACCGGGTCGAACTGCTCACCGATCTGGAGAACACCGCGAGCCAGCGCGTCGCGATGGCCGCCGGCTACCGCCGCGAAGGCGTCCTGCGGGAGGCCGCCTCCCGCAAGGACGGCGGCGGCCGCACCGACCTGGTGCTGTACGGGCGCCTGGCCACCGACCCCGGCACCCCCCAGCGGTCCTACCTGCCCGACCTGCCCGGCGGATCGCTGTCGGACGGCGTGGTGCGGCTCGCGCCGCTCACCCTGGCCGACGTCGACGCCTACCAGGCCATGATGAGCGAGCCGGACGTGCTGGTGCGCAGCGTCCCGCCGCTCGCCCCGCTACGCGAGGAGAGCGTGTACCGCGCCCGGTGCACCGGCATGTGGTGGCTGGCGGGCGAGCGGGCCGAGCTCGGCGTCCACGACGCCGCCACCGGGGAGTTCGCCGGCCACATCCAGCTCATGAACGTCAACCAGGCGCTCGGCCAGGCGATGATCGGCTACAGCCTGGCCGGGCGCTTCCGCGGCCGTGGATTCATGACCAGGGCCGTGGACCTGCTGTGCGAGTGGGCGTTCGCCAGCACCCCTCTGCACCGCATCGTGGCGGGCACCGCGACCGACAACATCCCCTCCCACCGCGTGCTGGAACGCGCGGGTTTCGAGCGGGAGGCCCTGGTCAGGGCGCTGCTGCCCGGCGTGGACGGCACCCGGCACGACGACCTGCAGTGGGTGCGCCTGCGCGGCTGAACCGCCCCTCCCCCGGCCGCCCCTCCCCCGGCCGCCCCTCCCCCGGCCGCCCCTTCCCTGGCCGCGCCGCGCTCCTGCCGTGAGACGCGGCCTCCTGCCGCGAGCGACGCGGTCCGGAGCGCGCCTCGCGGCAGGAGGCGCTCCCCGGAGCGGAGGCTTGGCTCAGTCGGCGCCGAACTTGGCGCGCAGCGCGGCGAAGGCGGCGTCGGTGCCGGCCAGCGCCCGGTCGATGTCGGCGTCGGTGTGCGCCGCCGACAGGAACCAGTTGTGCCACGGGTGGAGGTAGACCCCCTCCTTCAGGCACGCGCCGGACCAGTACATGCCCTTCTCCAGGGTCGTGTCGCCCTCGAAGGAGAGCCAGGGGATCTGCACCGGGCCGGTCTGCCTGACCACGAACCCGTGGGAGGCCGCCTGCGCCGCCAGCCCCTCACGCAGCCGCGTCCCGGCCCGCTCCATCAGCGCCGGGCCGTCGATGTCGCGCAGCGTCTCGATGGTGGCCTTGGCCGCGGCCATGGCGACGGCGGAGAACCAGAACGACCCGGTGGAGTACAACGTCTGCGCCGGGCCGCGCAGCGCGTCGGTGCCGGTGACCGCCGCGATGGCGTAGCCGTTGGCCATCGCCTTGCTCCACGCGGTCAGGTCGGGCCGCACGCCGAGCGGCTCCCACGAGCCGCGCAGGTCCAGCCGGAAGCCGGCGCGCACGTCGTCGATCACCAGGGCGGCGCCGATGCGGTCGGCCAGGGCGCGCACCCCCCGCGCGAAGGCGGGGTCGACCGGCTCCTGGTCCTCGAAGGAGTCGTGCTTGAACGGCGTGACGATGATCGCGGCCACGTCCCCCTCAGCCTGGGCGGCGGCGGCCTCGGCGCCGGCCAGGTCGTTGTAGGGGTACTCGATCAGGTCGGCGCGCTCGCTCGGGGTCGTGCCGGCCAGGCTGGGGGTGCACCACGGGTCGGCCCCGTGGTAGGCCCCGTGGGCCACCAGCACCTTGGAGCGCCCGGTGGCGGCGCGGGCGACCATGAGCGCCTGGGTGGTGGCGTCGGTGCCGTTCTTGGAGAACATCACCCAGTCGGCCGAGGGGATCAGGTCGACCATCAGTTCGGCGAGCTCCACCATGACCGGGCCCGGCCCGTTCAGGCAGTCCCCCGCGGCCTGCTGGGCGGCCGCCGCCTGCTCGACGCGCGGGTGCCGGTGGCCGAGGATGACCGGCCCCCAGCTGCACATCAGGTCGAGGTACTCGCGCCCGTCGGCGTCCCACTGGCGGCAGCCCTCGCCCCGGACGAAGAACTGGGGGTAGCCGGGGGCGAAGATCGCGGCGTTGAGGTGGCCGTACATGCCGCCGGGGACGACCTTGGCGGCCCGGTCGCGCAGTTCGGCGTCGGACACTCTGTCGGACATGTGCTCAGATCCCTTCGGTGGCGGGCAGCGCCCCGGCGCCCTCGTCGGCGAGGCGCTGGAGGTGGTCGACGGTCAGGCCGTCGAGCCCGGCGTCGGAGCCGAGGCCCCCGGCGACCCGGGCGGCCAGGGCGGTGCCCAGGCGGGCGGCGCCGGTGACCTCGTGCCCGGCGAGCAGGCCGGCGATGAACCCGGCGCAGTAGGCGTCGCCACATCCGGTGGTGTCCACGACGGGCGTGCGCAGGGCGGGCACGCGGACCGTCCCGCCGGCCGTGGCGACCAGGCTGCCCTCGGCGCCGAGGGTGATCAGCACGCCCGCGGGGCCCTCGGCGAGCAGCATGGCCGCCGCCTCCTCCACCGACGACGCGCCGGTGATCATGAGTGCCTGCTCCTCGTTGGGCAGGAAGTGGTCGACGTACGGCAGGAAGGCGCGGGCGCCCTGCATCAGGTCGGGCATGTTGGACAGCAGGTCCATCGTGACCAGCGTCCCGCCCTGCCTGGCGGCGGCGAGCAGTTCGAAGAAGGCCGGGTCGTGCAGGCCCCAGGTGACGTCCATGCCGCCGAGGTGGACCACCCGCGCCCCGGTCACCTGGGCGGGGTCGAGGTCGGCGGTGGACAGGGTCAGGTTGGCGCCGGGGACGTGGAAGGAGGGCCGCCCGCCGTCGGGGCGGATGGGCAGGATGGAGGCGGCGGTCTGCTCGCCGGTCTTGCGCACGACGCCCCGCACGTCCACGCCGTGCCGTTCCATGAGCATCAGCAGCAGGTCGCCCAGCTCGTCGTGGCCGACCGCGCCCGCCGAGGCGACCGGCACGCCGAGCCTGGCCAGGTCGACGGCGGTGCCGGCCGCGGCGCCCGCGGCCGTCACCCTGATCTGCTCCAGCAGGTGGGTGTCCTGGCCCTGGGGGATGGACTCCACGGGCCGGGCCAGCACATCGACGATGTGCACCCCCAGCGTGAGGACGGTCATGGCGGTTCCTTCGTCCGATACGGGGATTACGCGGATTGCCGGATAATAGACGGGCGCCCGACTAAAATGTCAAGGCGTGGTCGGGTCGCATCGGGACCCGCCGTGAAGGGACGGGCATGCCGAAGATCGTCAATCACCGGGAACGCCGCGAGGAGGTGGTGGACGCCGCCCGCAGGGTCATCCTGCGCGAGGGCATCGACGCGGCGACCACCCGGGCCATCGCCAAGGAGGCCGGCTACTCCAACGGCGTGCTCACCCACTACTTCGCCGACAAGGACGACATCCTGCTGTCGGCGCTCAGGGCCTCCCATCGGCGCATAGTGAGCCGCCTGAAGGACAAGCTCGCCGGGCGCTCGGGCCTCGCGGCGCTGCGCGAGGTGCTCCTGGACAACCTGCCCCTGGACGAGGAGCGCGCGCAGGAGACCGCCCTGGAGGTCGGTTTCTGGGGCCGCAGCCTGGCCGGCGGCCGGCTGCTGGAGGTGCAGCGCGAGGAGGCCGGCGAGCTGCGCTATCTGGTGCGCACCCTGCTCGACGCGGCCGCGGCGGCCGGCGAGATCGCCACCGGCGAGGACTTCGACGACGTCACCGCGCGGCTGCTCGCCCTGGTGGACGGGCTGAGCCTGCACCGGCTGCTCTACCCCGACCGCCTGCCGCCCGGCTCCCTCACCCGGCTCATGGGCGCCGAGCTGGACCGCCTGACCCCGTGAACGCGGGCGGGACCGCGCCACGGCATCTTGACCGCACGCCGGCACGCGGCGGGGACCACGAGGAGAACGGAGCGAGATGAAGCTTGCGCGCGAGCGGGAACGGCTGTGCGACATCGGCCGCCGCATGGTGGAGACCGGGCTCGTGCTCGGCACCTCGGGCAACATCAGCGTCCGCGACGGCGACCTGGTGGCGGTCTCGCCCGGCGGGGTCGCCCTGGACCGGCTCACCCCTGAAAGCTGTCCCGTCCTGGACATGTCGGGCCAGGTGGTGGAGGGCGGCCGCAAGCCCTCCTCGGAGGTGCCGATGCACCTGGCGCTCTACGAGAGCACCGGCGCCGCGGCGATCGTGCACACCCACTCACAGAACGCCGTCGTGGTGTCGGCCACGATGAGCGAGCTGCCGGCGATCCACTACAACGTGATGCTGCTCGGCGGCCCGGTCCGCGTGGCGCCGTACGCGACCTACGGCACCCCCGAGCTCGCCGGCAACGTCCGCGCGGCCCTGGAGGGCCGCCTGGCGGCCCTGATGGCGAACCACGGGGCCGTCGCCGTCGGCGCCGACCTGGAGCAGGCCCTTGAGGCCGCGCGCCTTCTGGAGTGGCTGTGCGCCGTCTACGTCCAGGCCCGGACGATCGGCGAGCCGCGCATCCTGTCCGCGGCCGAACTGGCCGCCGTCGTCGAGCGCGCCGTCCGCGGCTGACCACCAGGCCCCCGCGACGACTCCGGGCGGCCGTCCCGGTGGGGCGGCCGCCCGGAGTGGAGCGGGGCGGAGGTCAGGCCGTGCGGTTGGACTCGTAGCGCATGGTGCGCGACACGCCGACGCGGACGGTGGTGCCCGGCAGGATGGGCACCGGCTCGTTCGGCGGGATGTCGTAGAAGTTCGGGTCGCCGGGCGGCTGCACCTGGGTGCCGTTGACCGAGCCGAGGTCGATCAGGTTGACGTCCCAGCCGTCCAGCCGCACCCGCAGGTGGCGGCGGGAGACCGAGCCGTCGGGGCTGGTGACCCTGGCCGGGCGCGCCTCGCCCGAGGTGACCTCCGGCGCCCGCTCGGGGTCGCGTCCGAGCAGATAGTCGCCGTCCAAGGTCAGCGTCAGGCCGTCGTCCAGCAGCAGCACCCCGAGGGGCGGACGCTCCCCCTTGTAGGGCACCAGCGTGCGCTGCACCAGGGCGATGCCGCAGACCGCGCAGTAGGGCACGCGCGGGTCGTTGAAGTGGTCGTTCTTGCAGTCGACCCCGTAGACCATGGGCCGGCTGAGCGGCTCGGGCGCCGGGCCGGCCTCGGTGGGATCCAGGAGGGCGCCGGGCGTGTCAGGCCGGTCCTCACCGCCCTCCAGCAGGTAGGACTCGAAGCCGGGCGCCTCGCCCTCGCCGGGCGCCGCGCCGGGGTCCACGGCGGCCATCTCGGGGTCGGTCAGCAGGGACGGCGACGCCTCGTGCTCGGGGGGCGGCGCGGAGGCGAGGGGGGCCGGCTCGGGCAGGGAGGCCCCGGACATCGGCGCCGCGCCCATGCCGTACGGCGCGCCCGCGCCGGGCTCGGGGCGGGACGGCTCGGGCTCCGCCAGGCTCGCCCCGCCGGACGGCCCTGACCGGGCGGGCGACGCGGACGCCCCGGACAGCCCGGAGGGGCCGGACGCCGTCAACGGGTCGGGCACGGGGAAGGGATCGGCGGCCATCGCCTGGCGCACGGCCCCGGACCCCTCGGCGGCCGGGCCGCCGGCGTCCTGCCCCTCGGTGAAGGAGCAGATCACGCCGCCACCGGGGATCACGCCCGCGTCCAGCCGGGCCCGCCTGATCGGCGGCCCGGCGTCCGGCAGGCGCAGCTCGACGGCCGACACCGGCCCGGCGACCAGCCGGTCGGTCCAGGTCAGGGCGTCCTTGCCGTCGAGGCGGACCTCGGTGCCCGGCCCGGTGATGGACGCCTGGGCGTCCCCGCTGACCAGCACCGCGATGCCGCCGCCCACCGGGCCGGCGAGGGCGCAGGCGATCGGCTCGGCCGTCATCGACCGCGCGAGGACCTGGGCGGCGCGCCGGGCCAGGGCCCTGCCGTCGCCGCCGGAGGCCGCGGTCTCGCGCACCGCGGACAGCAGCTCCTCGGCGACGGCGTCGGCCGCGTCGCACACCAGCAGCAGGCCGCCCACATGGGCGATCAACCCGTCGCCGGGAAGCGGACGCACCACCCCCACGCCTTGCTCCGTCACAGAACTCTCCCTCTCCGAAAACGCCACCGGATGGACGGCACCCGCATCGGGCCGCCCACCACCAGCCAAACACTAATCCGGACGACGGCGAACCGTGTCCGGGGGGCGGCGGGCGGGACCGGGCCGATGAGGCTACCGATGGCACCGGACCGTAGCAAAAACCACAGCAGAAGTCCCTCCGCGACCAAGGTGAGCAGACCGAACAAGCTCCGCCTTTCTCTCAGCGGCTCGGCTCCCCATGCCACACCGGAACCGGGCGGAGGCGAAGGCCGGGGAGCGCCGTGCCGGGACGGGCCCGGTCGCGGCGCGGCCCCGGTCGCGGACGGGGGGGCGGGTCAGACCCCGCTGAAGACCCGGTTGACGTCGGCGGTGACCAGCACGCCGTAGACGTCCCCGCCCCGCTCGACCAGGAGGTACTCCCCCGAGGGGGTCTCGCGCATGGCGTCGATCAGCGACTCGCCCGCCAGGTCGGCCGGCAGGACCAGCGAGGGTTCCAGGCTGCGAGACAGCGCGCCGACGCTCACCCAGGGCCGCCGCTGCTCGGGCGTGGCGGCGACGGCGGCCTCGTTGACGATGGCCGTGGGGTGCCCGTCGTGGTCGACGACGACCATGGCGCCGGCCTGCGCCTCGCCGGCGCGGCGCATGGCCTCGGCCAGCGGCACCTCGGCGGTGACCGCGATGGCGCGCCTGGCCAGCGTGCGGGCCTGGAGGTGGGGCATGCGGGCGCGCACCTTGGCCACCTGCAGCGACTGGCTCGCGCCCATCCAGATGAAGGAGGCCAGCAGCACCGACCACAGCACCTGGCCCCAGTCGGGCTCCTGCTCGGTCACCCAGGAGGAGCCGAGGGTCAGCACCACCAGGGCGACGGCCAGCCCGCGCCCGAACCAGGCGGCGGCCTTGGTGCCGGTGACGGAGTTGCGAGTGAGCTTCCACACACCGGCCCGCAGCATGCGGCCGCCGTCGAGCGGCAGGCCGGGCAGCAGGTTGAACACCCCGACGATGAGGTTGGAGACCCAGAGCTGCAGGATCAGCACGTACGGGATGGTCTCGGTGGGCACGATCAGGCTGACGGCGAACCCGGCGGCGGCCAGGCCCAGCGACACCAGCGGGCCGACGAAGGCGACGAGGAACTCCCGCGACGGCGTCTCGGGCTCGCGCTCGATCTCGGAGACCCCGCCGAGCATGTAGAGCGTGATGCGCCGCACCGGCAGCCCGAAATGGCGGGCCATCACGCAGTGGGCCAGCTCGTGCAGCAGCACCGAGATGTAGAGGAAGACGGCGAAGACGAAGGCGACCAGGTAGGTGGTGAAGGTGGTCCTGCCCGGCAGGTGGTCCGCCACCACGGGCTGGAAGGTGTAGGTGATGAACGCCGCGACGATCAGCCACGTCGGCGACACGTAGATGGGAATGCCGAACGGGCTTCCCATGCGCAGCCCCGGAGACGCAGGCCGTTGCGGGGTCTGGGTGCTCATGATTGTCGTCGTCCCTCCTCGTGCCTCGATGCTACGCGCCTCGCGGCGCGGAAAGACCTGCCCGAAGGGCGTCCCCGGCCTGAAGTGTCGCCCGGCTGACCTACAGTTCCGGCATGAGCATTTCGGAGCCGCCCGCGATCATCGGCAGTCTCTCCCCCTCCCGCGCGGGTGACTTCATGACATGTCCGCTGCTCTACCGCTTCCGGGTGATCGACCGGCTTCCCGAGCGCCCCTCCCCGGCCGCCGTGCGCGGCACGCTGGTCCACGCGGTGCTCGAGCGGCTGTACGACCTGCCGGCCGCCGAACGCGACGTCGCGGCGGCGCAGGCACTGCTCGACCCCCAGTGGACCCGCCTGCTGGAGCAGTCGCCCGAGTACTCCGCCTTGTTCGAGGACGACACCGAGCACGAGCGCTGGATCGGCCAGGCGCGCCAGATGCTCGAGCGCTATTTCGCCCTGGAGGACCCGCGCCGCCTGGAGCCGGCCGAGCGCGAGCTGTACGTCGAGGCGGTGCTCGAGAGCGGGCTGATGCTGCGCGGCTACATCGACCGCGTCGACGTGGCGCCCACCGGCGAGGTGCGGGTGGTCGACTACAAGACCGGCAGCGCGCCGGGCCGCGACTTCGAGGCCAAGGCGCTGTTCCAGATGAAGTTCTACGCGCTGGTGCTGTGGCGGCTGCGCGGCGAGGTGCCCCGGCTGCTGCAGCTGATGTACCTCGGCAACGGCGAGATCGTGCGCTACGCCCCCGACGAGGCCGACCTGCTGGCGACCGAGCGCAAGGTGCAGGCGCTGTGGGAGGCCATCGAGCGTTCGCTGACCACGCGCGAGTGGCGGGCCCGCCGCTCGCGGTTGTGCGACTGGTGCGACTACCAGGCCCTGTGCCCCGAGTTCGGCGGCACTCCCCCGCCGGTGCCCGACCGGCGCCCCGGCGACACCATCAGGGGCGCCCGCCGCGCGGCCACCGACGAACTCTGACGCTCAGGTGCCGTCGACCGCGCCCCACTCCTCGTCGAGGAGGGGCGGGATGCCGAGGGCCGCGGCCTCGTCCGGCCCGCGGCGTTCCGGGCGCCGGGAGACGGCCGGCCCCTCGGCCTGACGGCGGCGCTCGGCGCCCACCATCTCGCTGACGGTCTCGCGCACGCGCCTGACGGTGTCGAGGTTGGCGTGCCGCTGGGCCTCGGGGATGTCGCGCCGTCCGTAGCCGAAGTGCATCACCGGCCCCCCTCCGCCCGCCGTCGCTCTGGACGAGGTCTCGCCGCACGCTCACGATGTAGCTGTGGCATGTTCGTCATCGCCTCCGCCGTTCACGCCGCCACCGACCGCTCACCGTTCCCAGAATGCCGCCGGTCGACTACGTACGGTACTCATTGAGATCCATTGCGTATTCGACACTTTGTGTGTAAAGACTTGTGGAAGGCGTCAGGAGACCAGTAAGAACCGACGAACGGAGCGAGGATGCCCGCCCCCCGAGAGCTCGACCCGGCCGCCTCCGCCCAGGCCCTGTTCGGCTACGAGCTGCGGCGTCATCGCACCGCGGCCGGTTGGACGATGGAGCAGCTTGCGCAGAAGATCTGCTTTTCCGTCGCATTGGTGGGCATGGTGGAGAACGCCCGGCGCACCCCCTCACGCGACTTCGCCGAGCGCTGCGACAAGGCGTTGCAACTGGACGGCGCCCTGCTGCGGCTGTGGCCGTTCATCAACCGTGCCTCGACCCCGTCCTGGTTCCGTCCGTGGCTGGAGGTCGAGCGCGAGGCGGCCACCCTGCGCACCTGGGAACCGCTGGTGGTCCCGGGGCTGCTGCAGACCGAGGAGTACGCGCGGGCGATCTTGCTGGGTGAGCCCCGCGTGACTCCCGAGGACGTCGAAGAGCAGGTGGCGGCCCGCATGGAGCGCCAGCGCATCTTCGAGCGTCCCGAGCCGCCCATGCTGTGGGCGGTGCTCGACGAGGCGGTGCTGCACCGGCCGATCGGCAGCTCGCAGGTCATGACCGCGCAGCTGCACCGCCTGCTGGAGGCCGGAGCGCTGCCGTGCGTGACGATCCAGGTCGTCCCCCTCAGCGCGTACTCCACCACAGGGCTGGAAGGGGGGTTCATTATCGCCCAGACGCGCGGCCTGCCCGATACCGTTTACCTGGAGTCCGCAGGTCACGGCCAGGTCGTCGAGCGGGCGGCGGAGGTCGAAGAGCTCACCGTTCGGTACGAAGTGATCCGCGCTGAGGCGCTTCCCCAGCGCGCGTCACTCGAGTTGATCAGGGAGACGATTCAGCGATGGACCACCTGAAGGACGAGCTGCGCGAAGCGGCATGGTCGAGATCCCCCTACTCCGGCAGCAGCGGCGGCAACTGCGTCGAGGTGGCCCGCCTGCCCGGCGGCCGCGTCGGCGTGCGCGACAGCAAGCGCCCCGCCGGTCCCCCGCTGGTCTTCGCGGCCAGCGAGTGGACCTTGTTCAGTCACGGCGTGAAGGCGGGGCACTTCGGCGCCTGAGCCCTCCTGTGGTCCGTACGGTCGCCGGCGAGACCGTGCGGATCCCCGAAAGCGGCCGGGCATCACGACGGCCCGCCCAGGAGGCGGGCGCCCGCGTCCGTCCACCGCCGCTCAGGCGGCGCCACCGTGAGACCGGCGATCCTTCCGGGTTTCGGAACCGGCCGGGATGTTGCCCTCTTCGACGTACTTGACCAGCAGTCGCATCGCCTCGGCCGACGGCGTGCCGGGCTCGACGGTGTAGATGAACAGCGTCTGGTCGGGGTCTCCGGGCAGCGACAGCGTGTGGTAGGTCATGACGATGTCCCCGACGATGGGATTGTCGTAGCGCTTGATCCCCCTGACCCTCTCGTGGACGTCGTAGCGTGCCCACAGCCGCCGGAAGTCGGCGCTGTCCTTCACCAGGCCGTGGATCACCTCGGCCAGCCGGGGGTCGTCGGGGCGGCGGCCGAACTCGAACTTCAGTATGGCGGCGACGTTGGCGGCCACCCCTTCCCAGTCGTCGTGCAGCCTGCGGGCGCGCGGGTCGCAGAAGATGTACCGCGCCATGTTGCGCTCGGCGGCCGGCATGGCGTAGAAGTCGCAGCACAGCGCCCTGAGCAGCCGGTTGGCGGCCAGCACGTCGCAGCAGCGGCCGATCACGAACGCCGGGATGCCGCCCTGTTCCAGGCTCTCCAGCAGTTGGTAGGTCTCCCGGGCGACCCGCTGGGGCCGGCGGGGAGGATGTCCGCGCGCGGGGCCCGCCCCCGCCAGGTCGAGCAGATGGGTCCGCTCGGTCTCGTCCAGCCGCAGAGCGCGGGCGATGGCCGCGAGGACCTCTCGCGAGGCGTTGCGGCTGCGGCCCTGTTCCAGGCGGGTGTAGTAGTCGACGCTGACCCCGGCCATGCGGGCCAGCTCTTCGCGCCGCAGCCCCGGGACCCGCCGCCGTCCGGCGGAACGGTCGTCCTGCGGCTGCTCGGGACGCAGCCGATCACGGCGTGATCGGAGGAACTCCCCCAGTTCCGTAGCATGGGCCATATGTCCAGTATGTCGGTTTTGTTGAATGTCGCCATGCCGGGGCGCGCCTAGCCTGGTACTGGTGGTCCCGGTCTGAAGGGTGCCAGTTCAGACCCCTGTTTTCCTCCCTCCCACGTGCTTTGCTGGAAGAGCATCACCTGACAGGCCCACCAGTGACGCCGGACGTTCACCTCCAGACGGCCGGAAGGAGGACGGCATGACCGATTCGATACTCAAGGCGACGCTCGACCGGCTCGACCGGGCAGGCAGGCAGGCCGATCGGGCAACGGCCCGCGCCGAGCAGGCCATGCGCCAGACCGCGGCCGTGCTGGAGGAACAGCGCCGCTTCGCCATCGACGCCTCGCACGAGCTCCGCACCTGCCTGGCCGGCCTGCGCGCCGAACTGGAGGAAGCGCGCATGCACCCCGACCAGACCGACCTCGGCGAGCTGCTGGAGCGGACGCTGGCCGGCGTCGGCCGCCTGCAGGCCGCCATCGGCGACCTGCTCCTGCTCGCCACCACCGAGCACGGGGAGCCGCGCGAGTCCGAGCGGGTCGACCTCGGCGAACTGGCCGCCGAGGCGGCGCAGGAAGGCGCCGATGTGGTCTGCGTCCCGGGCCACGGGGTCACCGTCGAGGCGGTGCGGCCGGACCTGGCGCAGGCTCTGGCCATCCTGCTCGGCCGGGCGCGGCGCGGCGAGGGCGACGGCACGGTGGTGCGCGTGCGGGTGCGCCGCGACGGCGACTGCGCCGAACTCACGGTGACCGGCGACGGGGCGGCCGCGGAGCACGAGCGGATGGAGCGCCTCACGCGGCTGGACACCTTCCCCCGGGGCGACCAGGCCGGCCTGAGCCTGGCGGTCGCGCGGGGCATCGCCCACGCCCACCACGGCACGCTGTGGGCCTACCTGCGGCCGTCCGGCGCGAGGAGCTTCGTGCTGCGCCTGCCCGTGGCCGCGTCCGGCGACGGGGACACCGCCGACCTGGAGCGGGTCGCACGCGCCCCTCGCCCCTTTCGCGCCGCCTGAACCGACCGGCCGGCCGGCCCCCGCGCCGGCGTCGCGATCGGCGGCCGGCGGCCTGCCCGGACCCACCGGAACGGAGCCGCCCGCCGCCCGGCCGGTGGTCCTTCCCCGGGATGAGGACGATATCCATCCTCAGCAGGGTGGCGAACAGCACGGAAGTCCTAAATTGAGAGGGTGCGCACGACCCCCGGCAGCCCGCGAGCCTGGCTCAGAGCCCATCCCCTGATCGGCGACTCGGCCCTCGCTCTTCTCATCACGACGCTGTCGGCCGCCACGGTCGTGGTCAACGCCGCCGGCGCCCCCACCGCCGGGTCCGGCCCCACCAGGTCCCCCGACGCGCTCAGCCTCGTCCTGATCACGCTCACCTGCGCGGCCGTGGCGCCGCGCAGGCGCTGGCCGCTCGTGCTGCTGTGCCTGGCCGAGCTGCCGCAGGTGGCGTTGGCCGCGCTGGACTACGACGCCGGGCTCACCGGGCTGGTGTCGCTCATCCTGCTCTACACCGTGGCCGCCTATCGGGGGCTGGCGCTGAGCCTGGCCGCCGCCGCCGTCGTCTCCTTCTCCCATCTCACCTCGATGCTGCTCGGCGCGGACACCGGCGGCTGGGGGCAGCAGACGTTCGTCGTGGTCGTGGCGCTGACGGTGTGGGTGGTGGGCCGCTCGATCCGGCTGCGCCGGGCCTACCTGGCCGAGCTCGTCGACCGGGCCGAGCGGCTGGAGCGGGCCCGGGAGGCCGACACCCGCGCCGCCCGCGCCGAGGAGCGCTCGCGCATCGCCCGCGAGCTGCACGACGTCGTGGCCCACCACGTGAGCGTGATGACCGTCCAGGCCGCGGCGGCCCGCAAGGTGCTGGACACCCGTCCGGAGGCCGCCAAGGACGCCCTGGTCGCCATCGAGGAGATGGGCAGGACCGCCATGCGCGAGATGCGGGGCATCGTGGGAGTGCTGCGCACCGACGGCGAGGCCGGGGAGCGCGCGCCCCAGCCCGGCATGGGCGACCTGCCCGGACTGGTCGATCAGATGCGCGAGGCGGGGCTGCGGGCGCAGCTGTGGGTCGAGGGCGAGCGGCGAGCGCTGCCACCGGGCATCGACCTGGCCGCCTACCGCCTGGTCCAGGAGGCCCTCACCAACAGCCTGCGGCACGCCGGGCCGGCGGCGCGGGCATGGGTGACCGTCCGCCACGACCCGGGCGAGCTGCTGGTGCGGGTGGAGGACGACGGGACGGGCGTCAACGGGGCGAGCCCGCGGGGGCCGGACGACCGGCAGGGACACGGTCTGGTGGGCATACGCGAACGAGTCTCACTCTATGGTGGAATCCTGCGAATCGGCCCGCGCCAGGGGGGCGGATTCGAGGTACGGGCCCGTTTCCCCCTCAAGGACTCACACACATGACAATCAGGGTGCTGCTGGTCGACGACCAACCGCTGCTGCGCACCGGCTTCCGGCTGATCCTCGAGGCCGAGCCCGACATCACGGTCGTCGGCGAGGCGGGCAACGGGTCGACGGCCCAGGACCAGTCGCGGGCGCTGCTGCCCGACGTGGTCCTCATGGACATCCGCATGCCCGGAGTGGACGGCATCGACGCCACCCGGCGCATCGTGCGGGACGCCGCGCCGGGCGCCCACGTGCCCCGCGTGCTGGTGCTGACGACCTTCGACCTGGACGAGTACATCGTCGAGGCCCTGCGCGCCGGCGCCAGCGGCTTCCTGCTGAAGGACGTGCCGCCCGACGAGCTGGTGCAGGCGATCCGGGTGGTGGCGGCCGGGGACGCCATCGTCGCGCCGAGCGTGACCCGGCGGCTGCTGGACAAGTTCGCCACCCGGCTGCCCTCGGCCCACCAGCAGGCCACCCCCGCCCGCGTGCACCGGCTGACCGAGCGCGAGCTGGAGGTGCTGCGCCTGATCGCCCGGGGCATGTCCAACGCCGAGATCGCCGCCGAGCTCGTGGTCAGCGAGACCACCGTCAAGACCCACGTGGGCAACGTGCTGACCAAGCTGGCGCTCCGCGACCGGGTGCAGGCCGTGGTCCTGGCCTACGAGACCGGCCTGATCACCCCCGGCGCCATCCCCTGATCACCGATGTGACCGCCGGCTTCCGCCTCACCCCGGCCCGGCCCGCGTCACAGTGACGTCAGCGCCTCGAACGACACCTCCACCGAAACCGGATCGTCGAAGGACAGACGCCGGGTGTGCCCGCACCTCAGCTCGTATCTCCCTTCGGACAGCCGATGCTCCTCGATGAGTTCCACCTCCTCGCCCGCCTGGTCGAGGAAGACCAGGAGATAGACCGGAATCCCGGCCGCGGCATAGGCGGCCTTCTTGTCGACGGTGTCGGTGCGGTACGAACTCTCCGGCGAGACGATCTCCACCACGAGCAGGGCGTCCGTCGCGTACAGGCGCCGGTCGCCCGGCAGGCAACGGAACACCGTGACATCGGGGCGCCGGAGGTTGAGGGGAAGGTCGCTGATGCGGACGTCGACGTCGGTCTCCACCATCAGGCAGGGCTCCGGCTTGCGAGCCTGCTCCAGCGTCGCGGCCAGCCGTCTTCCCACCCGGTTGTGCATGCGCGAAGGACTCTCGCACTTGACGATATGACCGTCGATCACCTCGATCGTGCGGCAGAAGTCCTCAGGCAACGCCTTGTAGTCCTCCGCCGTGATCTGGTCGGGAATCCAGCGGTACCAGTCACCGGGCACGCGACTCGTCATGGCCATACCTTAACGACCACCCTTCGCCCCTCCACGTCCACATCCACTCCGCGTGATGACATGGACACTCTAAGAAGTCGCCAAGGGTGCGTGCGGCGGAACGGGGGATCTCATCTGGGAGATGAGCCCCCGCGGCCGCGGCGATCGGGTAGGGCCTACTCCGCGGCCGGGACGGGCGCGGCGGGGACGGCGTCCGCGGGGGGCGCGTCGTTCGGGGAGGGGACGTTCTCCGGGAAGTGGCAGGCGGCCTGGTGGCCGGGGGCCAGCAGCGTGAGGGGCGGCTCCACGGTCTTGCAGATCTCCTGGGCCTTCCAGCAGCGCGTGTGGAAGCGGCAGGCCGGCGGCGGGTTGATCGGGCTCGGCACGTCGCCCTGCAGGCGGATGCGCTCGCGCCCCCCGCGCCCCTTGACGTCCGGCACCGGCACGGCCGACAGCAGCGCCGTGGTGTAGGGGTGCATGGGCGTCTCGTACAGGCCCTTGCGGTCGGCGATCTCGACGATCTTGCCGAGGTACATGACCGCCACCCGGTCGCTGATGTGCCGGACCACCGACAGGTCGTGGGCGATGACCACGTAGGTGAGGTCCAGCTCGTTCTGCAGGTCCTCCAGCAGGTTGACCACCTGGGCCTGGATGGACACGTCCAGAGCGGACACCGGCTCGTCGGCGATGATGAGCTTGGGCTTGAGCGCGAGCGTCCGGGCGATGCCGATGCGCTGCCGCTGGCCGCCGGAGAACTCGTGCGGGTAGCGGTTGTAGTGCTCGGGGTTGAGCCCGACCAGCTCCAGGATCTCCTGGACGGCCTTCTTGGTGCCGTGCTCGGTCTTGACGCCCTGGATGCGGAACGGCGCGCCCACGATCGCGCCGACCGTGTGGCGCGGGTTGAGCGAGCTGTAGGGATCCTGGAAGATCATCTGCATGTCGCGGCGGAGCGGCCGGAGCGCGCCCTGCGACATGTGGCTGATGTCCCTGCCCTCGAAGACGATCTTCCCGCCGGTGGGCTCGAGCAGCCGGGTGATCAGCCGCCCGGTCGTGGTCTTGCCACAGCCGGACTCGCCCACCAGGCCGAGGGTCTCGCCCTTGCGCACGTCGAACGACAGGCCGTCGACGGCCTTGACCGCCCCCACCTGGCGCTTGATCAGGCCCTTGGTGATCGGGAAGTGCTTCTCCAGCCCGTCGACGGACAGCAGGGCCTCGGGCGTCTCGCTCACACCGACTCCAGGTTGGGCTTGATCTCGTTCTCCCAGATGGCGCGCCGTTCCTCGGCCGCCATGTGGCAACGCACCAGGTGCCCGCCCTCGCTCTCCAGGAGCTCGGGCACCACGGTCTTCGCCCTGCCGTCCGTTCGCCCCTCGAAGGCGCAGCGCGGGTGGAACGCGCAACCGGGCGGGACGTTGATCAGCGACGGCGGGGTGCCCTTGATGGGCATGAGACGCTCGGTGCGGTCGCGGTCGAGCCTCGGCATCGAGCCGAGCAGGCCCCAGGTGTAGGGGTGCTCGGGACGCTCGAAGATGCTCTCGGCCGAGCCGTACTCGATGCACTTGCCGCCGTACATCACCAGGATGTCGTCCGACAGCTCGGCGACCACGCCGAGGTCGTGCGTGATGATGATCAGCGCGGAGTTGAACTCCTGCTGCAGGTCGCGCATCAGGTCCAGGATCTGCGCCTGGACGGTCACGTCCAGCGCGGTCGTCGGCTCGTCGGCGATCAGCAGCTCGGGGTCGCACGACAGCGCCATGGCGATCATGGCGCGCTGGCGCATGCCGCCGGAGAACTCGTGCGGGTAGCTGTCCACGCGGCGGTCCGGCTGCGGGATGCCGACCCGGCCGAGCATGTCGATCGCGTGCTTGCGGGCGACCGCCTTGCTCACCTGGTTGTGGATGCGGTACGCCTCGATGATCTGGGCGCCCACGGTGTAGTAGGGATGCATGGCCGACAGAGGATCCTGGAAGATCATCGCCATCTTCTTGCCGCGCAGCGTGCGGACGTGCTCGGCGCTGCTCGCGACCAGTTCCTCCCCGTCCAGCCAGATCTCGCCGGAGATCTTGGCCCGGCCGCCCTTGTGCAGGCCGAGGATGCCGAGGCTGGTCACGCTCTTGCCGGAACCGGACTCGCCCACGATGCCGAGGGTCCTGCCGCGCTCAAGGGAGAACGACAGCCCGTCCACCGACTTCACCAGGCCGTCATCGGTCGGGAAGTGGACCCGCAGGTCCTTCAGCTCCAGAAAACTCATGCGAGCCTCACTCTCGGGTCGACCACCGCGTAGAGCAGGTCGACCACCAGGTTCGCCAGGACGACGAAGAACGCGGCGACCAGCACCACGCCCATGACCTTCGGCAGGTCCTGGTTGGTGATCGCGTCGATGGCGTACTTGCCGATGCCGGGCAGGGAGAAGGTGCTCTCGGTGAGCACCGCGCCGCCCATCAGCAGGCCGAGGTCGAGGCCGAAGATGGTCAGGATGGGGGTGAGCGCCCCGCGCAGGCCGTGCTTGAAGACGACCATGCGCTCGGTGAGCCCCTTGGCCCTGGCCGTGCGGATGTAGTCCTCGTTCATCGTCTCCAGCATGCCCGACCGCGTGAGGCGCGCGTACCCGGCGGCGTACAGGAAGGCCAGGGTGATCCACGGCAGGATCAGGCTGTAGGCCCACTGTGCGGGGTTGACGAAGAACGGGGTGAAGCTGCCACCGGGCGCGGTGATCGCGAGCGGGCGGCCGTAGCTGAACAGCACGAGGGAGACGATGCCGGTGAAGAAGATGGGCAGCGACACCCCGGCCAGGGCGATGCCCATCGCGGCCCGGTCGAACACGCTGCCGCGCCTCAGCGCCGACACCACGCCGGTCGCGACGCCGGCGATCAGCCACAGGACGGCCGCGCCGAGGGCCAGCGAGATGGTGACCGGCAGCCGGCTGATCAGGTCGGGCCACACCGGCAGGCGGCTGAGGAAGGAGTAGCCCAGGCAGGGCGCGGGGCAGTGCTCCGTGGTGGGACCGTAGCTGTAGTCGGCGCCGGCGACGATGCCCTTGGCGAACCTGCCGTACTGGACGATCAGCGGATCGTTGAAGCCGAGCCTCTCAGCGGCGATCTTGACCTGCTCCGCGGTGGCGGTACGGCCGACGTACCGGGTGGCGAGGCTCTCGGAGGTGGCGCCCGCCAGGCGCGGCACCAGGAAGAAGATGGCGAATGTGATCATGCTCACGATGGCGAGCATGACGACACCCCAGATCAGGCGCCGGATGATGTATGTGACCACAGTCCCCCCGGCTCCGGGGGCCGGCCGGTCGGCCGGCCCCCTGCCGCGTTCACGTGTCTGTCGGATCTATCGGATGGTGCGGGTCTTCTACTGCAGGCCCATGTTGAGGTAGTCGTACATGCCGAACGCCTCGCTGTAGTACACGTTGGTCAGGCCCTTGCCGCGGATCAGCAGGCTCTTGGCCCAGATGCCCGGAAGGATGAACGCGTCGTCCATGACCTTCTGGTCGATCTGGCCCCAGATCGGCTCGCGCTTGGCGACGTCGGTCTCCAGGCTCGCCTGGTCCAGCAGCTTGTCGACCTCGGGGTCGCGGACGCTGATGTTGGAGGAGCCGCCGGTCTCGCGGATCACGCGGCTGTCGACGACCTGCTGCAGGAAGCCGTAGCCGTCGGGCCAGTCGGCGCCCCAGCCGTTGACGGCCAGGCCCAGCTTGTTCTCCTTGGCGTAACCAGGCTTGCCGGCGTACAGCGCGAAGTAGTCGGCCTGCGGGAAGGGCTTCAGCGTGAGCTTGATGCCGACCTTGCCCAGGGACTGCTGCAGCGCCTCGGCGGCGGCCTTCTCCTTCGGGCGCTCGGCGCGGTAGGAGATGTTGGTCTCGAAGCCGTTCGGCTGACCGCAGGCCGTCAGGGCCTCCTTGGCCTTGGCGGCGTCGCCGTGGTTGTCGGCACCGGCCGGGTAGGGGTTGATGTCCTTGTGGCCGGGGATGCCCGGGGGCAGCAGGCTGGTGGCGATCTGGCCGCCGGAGAACTCGCCTCCGTAGGCGGTCTGGTAGGCGACCTTGTCCGCGGCGTACTCCACGGCCTTGCGGCAGTCGAGGTTGTCCAGCGGCTTCACGTTGCCGTTGATCGAGGTGTACCACAGACGGGTGATCGTCGGGTTGTCGGTGGTGGCCTTGAGGTTCGGGTCGGTCAGCACCCGCCCGAGGGTGGCCGGCTGGGCGCCGGTGCCGGCGATGTCGACGTGCAGGTCGCCCGAGAGCAGGCGGTTGTCGATGTCGTCGGCGTTGACGTTCGTGGTGACCTCGTAGCCGTCCGGCAGCGCCTTGCGGTTGGGGTCGGTGGCGGCGTCCCACTGGTCGTTGCGGACCAGGTTGAAGCCCTTGCCGATCTCGTTCTTGTCGAACTTGTACGGCCCCGAGGAGATGATGTGCTCCTTGTACTTGGCGCCGGTGTCCTTGGCCTTGGGGACCGGGATCGTCGCCGGGAGCTGCGCGAAGTAGTCGAAGCCGCTGTAGGGCTGCTTGAGGTGGAAGACGATCGTCTGGTCGTCGGGGGTCTCGATCGCGCTGTCGGTGTTCGCGTCCTTGGACTTGTAGGCGCCCTTGTAGCCCTTCGGCCAGTTCAGCGTGTCGTTGAAGTAGGTGTACCCGTCGGGGAACACCTCCTTGTCGAAGGACCGCTCGACGGCGTACTTGACGTCCTTGGAGGTGATCGGCGAGCCGTCCTCGAACTTCACGCCCTGCTTGAGCTTGTAGGTCCAGGTCTTGGCGTTTTCGCTCGGGACGCCAAGGCTCTCGGCCAGGTCGGGGATGAGCTCGGCGCTCTCCTTGCCGGGTGCCGGCTTGAACATCACCAGAGCGCGGCCGTACAGGCGGATGAAGTTCCAGGAGTAGCCGTAGTAGGTGTCACCGGGGTCGAGGGAGTCCCAGTCGCCGGCGTTGGCCAGCTTGATGATGCCGCCCTTCTTGTCGGAAGGGTTGTACACCTGCGTGAGGGCGGCGTTGAACTCCGCCTTCGCGCCACCACCGGCGGGCGCCGCGCCCGACTGGCTCGGCGACGTCGCCGTGCCGCCGCCACAGGCGGACAGCCCCAGGGCGAGAACCGCACCCAGGGCGGTCACCCCCAGTGTGGTTTTTCTCTTCATCTACAAAACCCCTTGTTGTCGGGAGCCAGAGAACTTGCGGGGAGATCGGGTCGAGCTCAGCGGGCTCGCGGGTCCAGGGCGTCGCGGAGGCCGTCGCCGAACAGGTTGAAGGCGAGCACGGTGATGAAGATCGCCATACCGGGGAAGAACATGAAGTGCGGGATCGTGTAGAACCGCACCGCGTCCGACAGCATGCCTCCCCAGGTGGCGGTGGGCGGGCGCACACCCACGCCGAGGAACGACAGCGCCGCCTCGAACAGGATGTTGGTCGGGATCAGCAGCGTGGAGTAGATCAGGATGGGCGCCATCAGGTTCGGCAGCATCTCGCGGAAGATGATGTACGGCCCGCGGGCCCCGAGGCTGCGTGCGGCGTCGACGAACTCCCGCTCGCGCAGCGACAGCGTCTGGCCGCGCATGATGCGGCCGATGTAGGGCCAGTTGAAGAAGCCGATGATGAAGACCAGCAGCGAAACGCGCAGCGCGTCGCCCGACAGGCCGAACGCCGTGTCGGGCACGACGCCGGCGAGCGCGATGGCGAACACCAGCAGCGGGAAGGCGAGGAAGACGTCCATCGCCTTGCTGATCAGCGAGTCGACCCAGCCGCCGAAGTAGCCCGCGACGATGCCGAGCACGGTGCCGATGGCCACCGAGAGCAGGGTGGCCAGGAAGGCGATCAGCAGCGAGATGCGGGCGCCGTAGACGACGCGGCTGAAGATGTCGCGGCCGTTGACCGGCTCGACGCCGAACAGGTGGTCACCGCTGATGCCGGTGCCGTCCTTGGGGGCGAGGGTCTCGGAGCTGATGAGGTCCTGGTTGAAATCGTTCGGGGGGTGCCCCAGCCAGGAGACGATCAGAGGGGCGAAGATCGCCACGAGGATCAGGAAGATCACCACGCCGGCCCCGGTGAGCGCCACCTTGTCCCGCTTGAGGCGCGTCCACGCGATCTGGCCGAGCGATCGGCCCTCGATCGCCTTGCTCTGCGTCCCCTCGAGCACGGCTTCCGGCATGGCCTGAAGCTCCGCGCCGGAGACGTCGAGCGGTGAGGTCATAGTTGTCGGCCCCCTGGATCCCAGACGACTGTGGCTGTCCGATGCGCCGCCCGCCGCCGGGTGGCCACAGGCTTCGCCCATCTTCGGGCAGGCCGCGGGTGTGCGACCCCCGGACGCAGAATCTACGTGCTGAGCTGCACTGACCAGTACCTGAGCACGCTATGTGGCTCAACTGTGATTCATGCGAAATTCATTCGTGTTGATCTTGAAGCGAATGTCCCGGGGGTGTAGGGGTTGTGTCGCGGAACCGTGACACTGCGCCGGAAGCCTCGCGGGCGTAGGGGCTGCGGCGCCGCAGACCCTCCGGCGCCCCTCCCGCGAGGCCGGAAATCATGGCCGAATGACCCTGCCGGTGATCTTATCGCGGGCCCCCCGGCCCCGATTTACCGATCTTGAGCTCGATACCGACGTTACCGGAACGTTACCTTCCGTCCAGTCGGCAGCACCCGGGCGGCCTCCTTGCCCGGGCCGTTCCTTCACGACACGACAGACCCGCGCCAGGGCCAGAGGGACGCGGCGCCACCCGGGCCCAGGGCGACCCGCGCCGGGCCAGGACGAATCGAGGCGGGCCGGAGCGCTAGCTGATGCCCCGGCGCTTGAGGATCTCCTCGATGTCGGACAGGTCGTCGTCGGCGGCCGGCGCGGCGGGCTGCTTGCCGGGCAGCGGACGGCGCAACGGCTGGGTGGGGGCCGCGGCGCCGGGCGCCGGGCCCGCCGTCGCGGCGGCGCGCCCGGCCGGACGCCCGCCCGCGGGGGCGGCGGCGCGGCGCCTGCCGCGCATGACGCCGGAGACCAGGAAGAGCAGCGCGGACAGCCCCGCCACGATCACCCCGGCCCACACCATCGGCGAGAGGACCAGGCCGGTGAGGAACCCGGCGACGGCCGTGCCCGCCTGCCACAGGGCGGGCAGCGCGCCGGTGAGGTAGGCGGCGATCGGGATCAGCGACCAGGCGGCGCCGCGCAGGCCGGCGGCCGCCCCGCGCCTGCGCAGGGCCAGGAAGCTCAGCACCAGCCCCGCCGCGCTCACCCCCGCGCACAGCGGCAACCAGGCGATCTGGTCATAGGACATAACGACTCGCCCCCCTTGTCACGGCTCTCGCTCTCCATCCTGGCACGCGAGCGGGCGCCACCCCCTCCTCCTGGAGGATGGCTCCACCCCGGCTCACGGGGGATGCCGTCCCCTAAGGGACGCCGCCGGGGATGCCTCTTCGGGTGGCCGTCCGTGGCAGGGGCGCTCAGGAGGAGGCGGTGAGGTGGCGGAGCGTGGAGAGGTCCACCTGCTTGAGGGATTCGGCCACCAGGCGGCGGGCGGCGGGCGGGATGGGGAGCAGGCTGGGGACGGCCACGACCGCGCATCCGGCGGCCGTGGCGGAGGCGACGCCGGCCGGAGAGTCCTCAAGGGCGGCGCACCGCGCGGGGTCCACGCCGAGGGCGGAGGCGGCCATGAGGTAGGGCTCGGGGTCGGGTTTGAAGCGCTCCACGTCGTCGCCGGTGACCACCACGTCGAACGCGCCGCCGCCGGGGACGCCGCCGAGGACCGCGTCGGCCATCAGGCGGGTGGAGGAGGTGACCAGACCGGTGGGCAGGCCCGCCGCCTGGACCTCGGCCAGCAGCTCGGCCGCTCCGGGCATCAGCTCGAAGCCCTCGGCGATCAGGCCGAGGACGGTGTCGATCATCCATGCCGCCACCTCGCCGGGGTCGCGGCCGGAGCCGCTCTTGGCGAGCATGTAGGCGACGGTCGCCGACATGGAACCGCCGACCAGGTTCTCCTGGTCGGCGGCGCTCCACCCCGCGCCGAGACGCCGCATCACCGACCGCTCGGCCTGGAACCAGAGCTTCTCGGTGTCGACGAGCGTCCCGTCCATGTCGAAGAAGACCGCGTCCACTGTTACCCCCGCACCGGTGACCCTCACGTACACGACGACCGTACCTGAGGCCCTTCCGTGCCCTCGGGGCGGTCAGACGTTGAAGTATTTGGCTTCGGGGTGGTGGACGATCAGGGCGGAGGTGGCCTGTTCGGGATGCAGCTGGAACTCCTCCGACAGGGTGACCCCGATCCGGCCCGGGTCCAGCAACTCGAACAACTGACGCTGGTCCTCAAGGTTGGGGCAGGCCGGATACCCGAAGGAGTACCGGCAACCGGCGATGTTGACCTTCAACATGTCGGCCAGCGCCTCATCACCACCGATGCCCAGCTCTGAGCGGACCCGGGCATGCCAGTACTCGGCCAGCGCCTCGGTCAACTGCACCGACAACCCGTGCAACTCCAGATAATCCCGGTAGGCGTTCTTGGCGAACAACTCCCCCGTCGCCGCCGAGATCGCCGACCCCATCGTGGCCACCTGGAACGCCACCACATCCACCTCACCCGACCCCTTGGACCGGAAGAAGTCCGACAGGCACAGATGCCGATCACGCCGCTGCCGCGGGAAGGAGAACCGCGTCCGCTCCGCACCGCTCTTCTCATCCAGGATGATCAGATCATCACCGTCGGACACACACGGGAAGTAGCCGTAGACCACCGCGGCCTGCAACAGATTCTCGGTCTGCAACCGCTCCAGCCACATCCGCAGCCGCGGCCGCCCCTCGGTCTCCACCAACTCCTCATAGGAGGGCCCGTCACCGCCCCGGGCGGCCTTCAGCCCCCACTGCCCCATGAACGTCGCCCGCTCATCCAAAAACGCCGCGTAATCGCCCAGCGCGATGCCCTTGACCACCCGCTCCCCAAAAAACGGCGCCACCGGAACCGGATTGTCGGCCGCCACATCCGAACGCGCCGGCAACGCCTCCACCGGGGTGCGTTCCAGCGTCGCCCCGGCCTTGACCCGCCGAGTCCGCAACGGCGGCAACTGCGCCCCCGCCACACCGCGCTTGACGTCCATGAACGCATCCATCAACCGCAGACCCTCGAACGCATCCCGCGCGTAACGCACCTGACCGTTGAAGATCTCCGCCATGTCCTGCTCCACATACGCCCGCGTCAACGCCGCCCCACCCAGCAGCACCGGGAAACGCGAGGCGATCCCACGGGAGTTCATCTCCTGCAGGTTCTCCTTCATGATCACCGTGGACTTCACCAACAGCCCCGACATGCCGATCACATCGGCGTCCTTCTCCTCGGC
>NZ_JBSGDZ010000034.1:0-100614 GCF_053602655.1 Sphaerisporangium sp. NPDC004334 | reverse complement strand
GCGGCGGAACAGTACAGACCGCACTGTTCCGCCGCACCGCGGGGCACGGGCGGCCGGCTTCAGGGCTTGGTCGCGACGCCGCCGTAGGCCCAGGCGTGGCCGCCGCCCGGGATGTGGTCGTGCCGCTCGCTCTGGTCCGGCCGCCACCGCACCACCTCCACCAGGCCCGGATCGACCAGGTCCCAGCCCTGGAAGAACCGCAGCACATCGGCGTGGGTGCGCGGCACCATCGGCGCGGTGCTCTTGTCGTAGGGCTTGGTGAACTCCTCCTGCTGCACGTGGGGCGCGAAGTCGAGCGTTATGTGCGACAGCAGCAGGCGGCTCCCCGGGCACACGGCGGCCTTGTACCGTTCGACCGTTTCGTACGGGCTTTCCTCGTCGGTGATGAAGTGCATGACGCCCGCCAGGATGACGGCCACCGGACGGTCGAAATCGATCACGCTCGTCACGTCGGGGTGGGAGAGGATCGCCTCGGGCCGCCGCAGGTCGGCCTCGATCACCTTGGTGACCCCGGTCGGGCTGCCGGTCATCAGGGCGCGGCCGTGGATCAGCACGATCGGGTCGTTGTCCACGTAGACCACGCGCGCGTCGGGATCGGACTCCTGCGCGATCTGATGAGTGTTGCCCTGGGTGGGAATGCCGGCCCCGATGTCGATGAACTGCGAGATGCCCGCCTCCGCGGCGAGGTGGCGCACCGTCCGGCGCAGGAAGGCGCGGTGGGCGCGCACGCCCTCGCGCGTGCCGGGCGAGACCTTGACGAGGTTCTCGGCCGCCTCGCGGTCGGCCGCGTAGTTGTCCTTGCCGCCGAGCAGGTAGTCGTAGATGCGGGCGGGGTGCGCGACCGCGGTGTTGATCCGCTTGAGGGCATGCTCGGCCGGCGTGGGGGCCGTCAGATCCGGCATTCCTGCTCCTGTCGTCATGCGGCGCCGGGGGAAGTTGGGGCTTGACATGGGGCGAATACCGCCTTAGACCGTCATGTTAGCGATCACACTCAGAGAACGCCACGAAAGCCACCTGATGCGCCGGCCCCGGGCGGTCACCCGGCCTCGCCGTCCGGCGCCCGGTTTCCTGTGACGCGAGACCGGCGGCCGCCGACGCCGCACGACGTGCGTGACACGGCCCCCCACCCCAGGAGGAGAGCATGCACGGGCCATCCGCCTTCTCAGCCGGCGACGGACGGGCGAAGCGGAGATGAACGGCACGGCCGGAGAAGACGGCACTCTGGTCGTGGACGCGGGCACCGTCGTGCGTCCGGTCACCCGGGTAGGGTCGGGCACCCTGTACGGGCTCTCCGACGCGAGCACCCCGCCGGTGTCGATCATGCGGCCGCTGAGGCTCCACCGGCTCCGGCAGCCGCCGCCGCTGCACCAGCACCGGCCGAACGGCTCCCCGGTCCCGATCGGCGACACGCTGGTCATCGCGGCCAGCGCCGAGGCCATCGGCGCCGCGATCACCGTCGACATGGCCGACAGCTTCGACGGCTTCCCGTACCGCTGGACGAGCTGGGACGACTGGTACGGCCGGATCGACGAGATGATCGCCGCGGCCACGTCCGCGGGAGTCGCCGGCATCGACGCCTGGGAGCCGTGGAACGAGCCGGACTGGACCTGGCCCTCGGAGGCGGGCGTCCCCTTCGAGGAGGGATGGGTCCGCACCTACCGGCGGATCCGGCGAAGCGCGCCGGACCAGGCGATCATGGGCCCGAGCTTCTCGCGGTGGGACCTCGACTGGATGCGGTCCTTCCTGACCGCCGCCAAGGCGGCCGGCACCCTGCCTCAGGTGGTGTCCTGGCACGAACTGAACGGGTGGGAGCGGGTCACCGGCGACGTCCGGGCCCACCGGGCGCTGGAGCGCGAGCTCGGCATCGTGCCGCGGCCCATCTCGATCAACGAGTACGCCACGACCGGTGAGATCGACGTGCCCGCCAGCGTGAACCACTACGTGGCGCAGTTCGAGCGGGAGGGCGTGCGCGACGCACAGCGGGCGTTCTGGTACGAGCCGGGCACGCTCAACGGGCTGCTGCACGACGGCCGGCCGACGGCGTCGTACTGGATGTACAAGTGGTACGCCGACCAGACCGGGAACATCGTGAAGGTCACCCCGGCCGCCTCCAACGACGGCGTGGCCGCCTACGACGCGGCCGGGCGCACCTTCAGCCTGGTCTTCGCGGGCCGGTCGGGAGACTCCTCGATCCGGGTGGACGGCATCGGCGGCCTGGGCCCCTCGGTCACCGCCACGCTCGAGTCCGTCCCCGGCTCGGGGCGCACGGCGAACGTGGCCGGGGCGACCCGGCTGTGGTCCGGCGCCCGCACCCTCGCCCACGGCGGCGTCACGATCACGATCGCCGGCCAGGACGCCACCGGCGCCTACCGCCTGATCCTCACCCCGGGGTGAGTCGCCCCCACCGAGACCGGGTTCGCGCCGAGCGGTACGCGCGAGGCCGAGGGCATCCTCACGGGCGCCGGCGGCCCGCCCGCGCGCGCTATTCGCGGATCAGGTGGACCATGGCGCTGGCGTAGTCCCCGGGAGCCAGGTCCGGGAACAGGCCGTGGCTCAGCAGCACGGCGCCGTGGTGGATCCGGCCGGTGGCCGCGTCCCGGTAGCGGGCCCCCGGGTCCAGGTCGCGCAGCGGGATGCCCGGCTCCGGGTGGCCGAAGCGACGGGCCCGCCGGAAGGCGAGGAAGGCGACCTGCGCGCCGTCGCGGGCGAGGTACTGCACGGCCGACAGCTCGCCGTCCGGCGGCAGCAGGCGGTACTGGCGGCCGTGCTGCACGATCGGGCGGATCCGCTTGTAGGCCGCGACCAGCTCGGCGGCCCGTGCCAGCTCCGCTTCGCTCCAGTCGGTCAGGGTGGCGCCGACGCCGAGCACGCCGGCCATCGCGACATGGAAGCGGAAGTCGAGCGGGACCTCCCGTCCCGTGTAGGGATTGGGGCTGTCGGTGACCCACGCGCCCATGACGCGCGCCGGGTAGAGCTGGGAGAAGCCGTGCTGGATCTCCAGCCGGTCCAGGGCGTCGGTGTTGTCGGAGGTCCACACCTGGTCCGTACGCCGCAGGATGCCGAGGTCCACCCGGCCGCCGCCGCTGCTGCACGACTCGACCCGAACATGGGGATGCCCGGCCCGGAGCCGGTCGAGGACGTCGTACAGGGCGTGGACGTGGCCGGTCCACAGCCGCTCGTCCGGACCGGCCTCGGTGAAGGGGCGGTTCATGTCCCACTTCAGGAAGTCGATGTCGTTCTTGGCGAGCAGCTCGTCCAGGGTCCGGTACAGCCAGTCGGCGACCTGCGGCCTGCTGAGGTCGAGCACGAGCTGGTTGCGGTGCTCGGTCCGGGTGCGGTGCGGCCGGTGGATGACCCAGTCGGGGTGGGCGCGGTACAGGTCGCTGTCGGGGTTGACCATCTCCGGCTCCACCCACAGGCCGAACCGCATGCCGAGCTCGTGCACCCGGTCGATCAGCGGAGCGAGCCCGTCGGGGAAGCGGCGCGGGTTGGGACGCCAGTCGCCGAGCCCGGCGGCGTCGTGGGTGCGGGCGCCGAACCAGCCGTCGTCCATCACGAACAGCTCCACGCCCATGCGGGCGGCCAGTTCGGCGAGCCGGGTCTGGCCTTCCAGCGAGACCTCGAAACCCGTGGCCTCCCAGGAGTTGTAGAGCACGGGCCGGGTCTCGCCGGGATGCGGCAGGACGTGCCGCAGCTGGTGGTCGTGCCACGCGCGGCCGGCGGCGCCGAAGCCGCCCTCGGCGTACAGGCCCGCGCACACCGGCGTGACCAACTCCTCACCGGTCCCGAGCTCGAAGGTCACCGGGTCGTGGCCCGCGCCGGCCGACAGCGTCACCCGCTCGGCCGGCAGCCGCTGGGCGGTCAGCCGCCAGCTCCCGCTCCAGGCCAGCGCGCAGGAGTAGACGGCGCCGTGCTCCTCGCCCGCCGTGCCGTCGTCGACCATCGCCCAGGGATTGGCCTGGTGGCTGGTCACCCCTCGCCGGCTGGTGAGCACGGTCTCGCCGTACGGCAGGCCGGCCCGGTGCAGGCGGGTCTCCGCGCCCCACTGGCCGCGTACGGAGCTGAGCCGGTAGTCGTTGAGGCGGGGGAGCACCCAGGTGGCCGAGTCGGCCCGCACGACGGTGACCGGCTCGCCCGCGTTGCGCACGACCAGGTGGCGTTCGATGACGTCGCTGTCGTCGTACAGGCGGTAGTGGCACTCGACGGCGAGCGGGTAGTGACGGTCGGCGTACGCCAGCACCAGCTCCCGATCGGTGCGGTGGTGTCCGGTGTGGACGAGCTCCAGGTCGCGCGTGCCGTCGGCGAATCGCACCCGCAGGCCCGCGTCCCCATAGCTCAGGCCGCCGGCCGCGGCCAGGTCGCAGGTGCCCTCGGCGGCGTCCTCCACGGGGCGGTACGGCGGCTCGGGCGGCAGCAGCGAGGCCGCCTGCTCGGCGGTGAGCCGGCGTCCCCAGTGCAGCACCCGCGGTCTGTCGGCGTCGTCGAGACGCACGACATAGGAGCAGGACGGTCCAGACAGCACCCACAGGCGTCGTTCGGCATCGTGGTGGATCATCTCGGCCTTTCGATGACGTTCCTCGCGCGTTCCGCGGATCAGGCGGGCGCGGGGCCGCTGCTTTCGCGGACGATGAGCTCGGGCTCGCTCCACGCGGGAACGGCGGAGGCGGTCCGCGGCGCCAGCCTGTGGTGCAGCAGGGCGAAGCAGGCGCGGCCGAGTGCCTCGAAGTCGAGCCGGACGGTGGTGAGCGAGGGGTTGAGGTAGGCCGAGGGCGGGGAGTCGTCGAAGCCGACGACGCTGAGGTCGCCGGGGATGTCGCGGCCGGCCTCGCGCGCGGCCCGCATGACGCCGAGGGCGAGGTCGTCGTTGCCGCACAGGATCGCGGTCACCGAACGGTCGGTCAGCAGCGAGCGCACCGCGAGGAAACCCGAGCGCGGGGTCCAGCCGCCCTGCAGCGGCTCGGGAAGGGGACGCCCCGCGCCCCGCAGGGCGTCCTGCCAGCCGCGGGTGCGCTGGGGGAGCGGGCTGGTGGAGGAGGGGATGGCCACGTAGTGGACGCATCGGTGCCCGAGGCCGAGCAGGTAGCGGGTGGCGTGCGCGGCCGCCGCCCGGTCGTCCAGCCAGACCTGCCAGGGGCCGCCGCCGGAGTCGTTGATGTCGTCGTCGGCGCGGCGTTCGACGGCGGCGGCCACCGGGACGTCCGGCGGCAGCGCGTGGAGCGCGCGCCGGCCGGCGTCGTCGAAGGCGATGACCATGACCGGCTCGCCGGGCCGGCTCAGCCGCAGGGCGATGTCGCTCTGGGGGGAGTCGCGGTCGAGCACGCTGATGCCCACCGAGAAGCCGGCCGTCCTGGCCGCCTCCTCCATGCCGCGCAGCGTGGCGGCGGCGCCGTAAAGGGCGGTGTCGGAGGTCAGCACGGTGACCGAGCGGACCGGCCCGCCGGCCAGCGCCTGGGCCAGCCGGTTGGGCCGGTAGCCGAGTTCGGCGATGACCTGCTGGACCTTGGCGCGGGTCTCCTCACTGACCCGGGTCTTGCCGTTGATGACCCGGGAGACGGTCTGCTGGGAGACACCGGCCGCCCTGGCGACGTCCCAGATGCTCGCGGACCGGGCGCGAGGAGCGTCCCGCGCTGGCATGTGACCGGTAACCCCCATGGGCCGAAGCCTACTTGATGGCCGTGTCGGCCCCGGTGGCGATTCACTCCGGCACGGCCCGGCGACGTCATCCGGCCGAGTCTGGAAATAGCGCGTGAGTGAATGAACACCCCGCTTTCATAATTAATCACTTACAGCCCTATTGTTCGGTGATTCGGAGGCATTCGAGGGCGTGGGCGGAGAGGTGAGGAAAGGAAGTGATGGTGAGAGGTGTCCGGGGGTGGAGTGAGGGAGAAAACAGTTTCAGGCGAGCGCGGCGGGCGGGTGTGCTCGGCCGGCTCGCTCGCTTGGCTCGGGGAGTGGGAATCACGGGACAGGGGCGTTCATTTAAGGAGGGAAATATGGTCAAGTGGTCAAATGTGGTTCGCTTTGTTGTGATGGGTGGGGCGATCACCGGTGCGGTCATGGGTGCGACCCCGCCGGTCGGCGCCGCGTCATCGGAGAGCTCCGTCGCGGGGCGTCTCGGGAGCGATCGCGAGGCCGGCCGGAGATGGGGGCCGCCGGTCACCCCGGCGGTGGCGCGCGATGACCAAGTCGTTGGGGAGATGCAGGCGTACCTGGAGGGCCTGGCCGCGAAGCGGCAGTTCACCGGCTCGGCGCTGGTCGTGCGAGATGGCGAGGTGATGGTGCGTTTCGCCGCCGGCGAGGCCGACGAGGAACAGCACATCCCGAACGTGCCGGGTACGGTCTTCCGCATCGCCTCGGTCACCAAGCAGTTCACCTCGATGATCGTGCTGAAGCTGCGCGACCAGGGGCTGCTCGATCTCGACGACCATGTCTGCCCCTACCTCATCCCGGAATACATCAATGCCTGCCCGAAGGCGTGGCGGCGCATCACGATCCGCGAGATCCTCACCCACACCTCCGGCATCCCCGACATCCAGAATCTGCCGGACTTCTATGCGAAACTCTCGGAGCCGACCACGACCAGAAGACTCATCAAGCGGTTCCTGCACGAGCCTTTGGACTTCAAGCCCGGCACGAGCTGGGAGTACAGCAATTCCGGCTACATCCTGGCCGGGGCGATCATCCAGAACGTGACCGGCGAGCCGTACGGCACCGTCCTGCGCGACCAGGTCACCGCCCCGCTGAAGCTCCGCGACACCGGATACAGCAGGGGAAATCCACCCGACGGATACGCCAAGGGCTACTTCACGCTCGGCTCGCCGGCCCCGCCGATCAGCGGCTCCCAGGCGTTCTCCGCGACAGGCATCTACTCCACCGTCGACGACCTGGTCCGCTGGGACAGGGCGTTCGGCGCGTACAAGATCGCGCCGCCCGCCACCGTCAGGCAGGCTTTCAGACCCCAGGCGCGGTGCCCCGCCGACGGCTGCCTCAACCTGCCGTCGAGCGCGTACGCCTTCGGCTGGCTCGTCGACCGGCTGGAGGGGCACCGGCTCCGGTACCACCCGGGTCTGCTCCAGGGCTACGCGGCGAGCAACATGTACCTGCCCGATGACGACATCGCGGTGGTCGTGCTCAGCAACGTGCAGGACACCGACACCAACGGCATCGCCCGCCATCTCGCCACGATGGCCCTCACGCCCACGGAGTGCGACTGAGCGAGGCCACGCCTTCGGAGCGCGCCCGCCAGAGCCCGGCGCGGCGGGCGCGCTCCGGCCTTTCCGCTCAGCGGCGGGTGCGGCGGGCGGTGCCGAAGATGGATCTGGTGATCTCGCGGCCGAGGGCGGAGGCGGCCGAACGGGCCAGGGAGCGGAACTCCTTGGACTCCAGCACGTTCTCGAAGACCGACCGCCGCTCCCGCTCCTTGTCCGGCTCGCGCGGGGCCCCGGGGCCGGACGGCGCCGCGGTCCCGGCGTCCAGCTTCGCCGACAGGATCTCGTAGGCCGACCGGCGGTCGAGCGCCGTGCCGTACTTCTCCCGGAGCGGCGAGGCGGCGATGACCTGCTGGACCACCTCCGGGCTCGACGGCGCCATGAGGGTCTCGGGAGCGCGCAGGCGCGTCCAGGCCACGGGGGTCGGCGCGCCGGTCTCCGACAGGACCGTGACGACGGCCTCGCCGATGCCGAGCCCGGTGAGCAGCCGTTCCAGGTCGTAGGAGGAGGCGGGGAAGGTCGACACGGTGGCCTTGAGCGCCTTGGCGTCCTGCGGGGTGAAGGCGCGCACGGCGTGCTGCACCCGCGCGCCGAGCTGGCCCAGCACGTCGCCCGGGACGTCCTGCGGCGACTGGGTCACGAAGAACACTCCCACGCCCTTGGACCGGATCAGCCGCACCGTCTGGGTGATCGACCGCAGGAACGCCTTGGACGCGCCGTCGAACAGCAGGTGCGCCTCGTCGAAGAAGAACACCAGCTTCGGCCGGTCGACGTCGCCCACCTCGGGGAGCACGTGGAACAGGTCGGCGAGCAACCACATCAGGAAGGTGGAGAACAACTGCGGCCGGTCCTGCACGGCGGGCAGTTCGAGCACCGACACCACCCCGTGGCCGTCCCCCGTCACCCGGAGCAGGTCGCGCACGTCGAACTCCGGCTCGCCGAAGAACGCCTCGGCCCCCTGCGCCTCGAAGTTGGTCAGCGCGCGCAGGATGACACCCGCCGTCGTCGCCGACAGCCCGCCGATCCCGCTCAACGCCTCCGGAGTGGCGGTCAGGTACCCGATGACCGCGATCAGGTCCTTGAGGTCCAGCAGGGGCATGCCGTTCTTGTCGGCGAAGTAGAAGATCAGCCCGAGGGACGACTCCTGCGTCTCGTTGAGGCCGAGGACCTTGGCGAGCAGGGTCGGCCCGAAGGCCGTCATGGTGCCGCGGATCGGCACACCGGGGCCCAGGCCGCCCAGCGAGAGGAACTCCACCGGACACGCCGCCGGCCGCCAACTCTGCCCCACCTCGGCGGCACGCGCGGTGAGGCGCCCGGAGGCCGTGCCCGGCGAGGCCAGCCCCGACAGGTCGCCCTTGACGTCGGCGAGGAAGACCGGAACCCCCTGGGCCGAAAGCTGCTCCGCCATGAGCTGGAGCGTTTTGGTCTTCCCCGTTCCCGTGGCCCCGGCCACCAGTCCGTGCCGGTTCAGCATGCTCAGGGAGATCCGGATGCGCTCGGCGGCGTCGGCGGCGCCGTCCTCGCGCACCAGGGCCCCGAGTTCCAGTGCCGGTCCCTGAAGGTCGTACCCCTTCATCAGACCCCCCGATCGCTTTCCGCCGCCCGGGCGACGCGCCGGGCAGCTCCCCACCATGGTGGTACCCATCCCGGGGGCCCGCGTTCGCCTGAGCAGGGCATGGCCGCCTCGGCCGGTGATCGGGGCGCGGCGACCGCGGGCGTGGGCGTCCGGCCCACTGCGGTCTCCTCGCCTCCCCGCAGGGCGGACGCAGGGAGTGCGATGATCGTCCGGCGGGTGACAAACGCATGACGGCGCCGGTTCGGGCGGTGTTATGCGCCGATCTGTAGAACCGGCGCATGCCGACCACCGAACTTTTCCGGCGGGAGTGGGCCGCGTTCCGCCGCCCTGGCCGCCTGATCGCCTTGGCCGCCGCGGCGCTCGCCGTCATCGCGCTGGGCCTGCTGACCGCCTCCGGCGTCCAGGTCTCCTGCGCGGGCCCCTGCCCGGCCGTTCCCATCGCCCGCGACGGTTCCCTCGTCGCCGACCGGTTCTGGTTCCTGCACCGCGACCTCGGCCGCGAGGGCGCCATCACGGTGCGGATGACGTCGATGACCGGGACGATCACCTATCCGCCGCCGGACCACGACCAGATCGTGCCCGGTCTGGTGCCGTGGGCCAAGGCCGGGATCATCGTCAAGGACGGCCTGCGGCAGGGCTCGCCGTACGCGGCGCTGCTGATGACAGGGAGCCACGGCGTGCGCTTCCAGTACGACTACGAGCACGACGTCGCCGGCGGCGCCGGCGGCGTGTCGGAGCGGTCGCCGCGCTGGCTGCGCCTGACCCGCTCGGGCGACACCATAAGCGGCGCCGAGTCCGCGGACGGCGCGAAGTGGCGCACCGTCGCGACGGCGAGGCTCGACGGGCTGCCGGACACCGTGCAGGTCGGGCTGTTCGCCACCTCGCCGGGCGACCTCACGCTGCGCCCGGTGGGTCTTGGCGGCGCGGTCGAGGAGGTCCGCTTCACCCAGGCCGTCGGCGTCTTCGACCACGTCGCCGTCCAGGGCGGCGCCCCCGGCGCCTGGCACAGCGACGCCGTCGGCGGGATGAACCACACCGACTGGGAGAAGTACCACAACGCATCCGGAGCGGTGGAGAAGGACGGCGTCATCACGGTCGCCGGCACCGGCGACATAGGGCCGGCGAGCGAGGAGGGGGCGCCCATATCCGTCCTGTCCGGCCTGGTCGTCGCGCTGATCATCGTGCTGGTGGTCGCGGCGCGCTTCGGCGCCCGCACGGGCCGCGAGGCGGTCTCCCGGCCGGTGCGCGCCGCCCGGGCGGCCCTCGCGGCGGCCGCCGCCTTCCTCACCGGCCTGGCCGGTGTCGGCGTCGCCTTCCCGGCGGGCACGGCGATCCTGCGGGGCAAAGGCTTCCCGGTGCCGCCGGTGCCGGCGCCGACCGGCGTCCAGGTGATCGCCGGCCTCGCCGCGGTGCTCGCGCTGTGCGCCGTGCTCGCGTACGGGCTCGGGGTGTGGCTGCGCCGCGGCTGGGCGGCGATCGTGATCGGGCTGTCGCTGGTCGCGCTGCCCTACGCCGTCACGGCGGTCCCGCTGCTGCCCGACGCGGCCGCGGAGTGGCTGCTGCGGCTCACCCCGGCCGCGGCGTTCGCCGTGCAGCAGACGGTGGCGGAGCATCCGCAGGTGACCGCGCACTACGCGCCGTCGGCCGGGTACTACCCGCTCCCGTGGTGGGCCGGGCTCGCCGTGCTGGGCGCCTACGCGGTGATCGCGGCGCGGGCGGCCCTCGGCCGGGGGCCGGGCGGGGACACCGGCCCGCGATAGCGGACGGCGCCGAGCGGCCGCCCCGCTCACCACCCCGCACCCGGGGACGGCGCCGAGCGGCCGCCCCGCTCACCACCCCGCACCCGGGGACGGCGCCGAGCGGCCGCCCCGCTCACCACTCCGCACCCGGGGACGGCGCCGAGCGGCCGCCCCGCTCACCACTCCGCACCCGGGGACGGCGCCGAGCGGCCGCCCCCCGCTGCGGCGCCGGCGGTGTGGAGGTACGGCCCCTGCGCGCCACGCCTCGCGTCAGCGGTGGACGGCGTCCGAGGGCTCCTCCTCGGCCAGGAAGCCGCCGGACTGGTGGTGCCACAGGCTGGCGTACGGCCCCTGGGCCTGGAGGAGCTCGCGGTGGTCGCCCTGTTCCACCACGCGGCCCTGGTCCAGGACGACGAGGCGGTCCATGCGGACCACGGTGCTCAGCCGGTGGGCGACCACCAGGGCGGTGCGGTCGCGCATGAGGTCCCACAGGGCCTCCTGGACGAGGATCTCGCTCTCGGAGTCCAGCGCGCTGGTGGCCTCGTCCAGCAGCAGGATCGGCGCGTCGCGCAGGATCGCGCGGGCGAGCGCGACGCGCTGCCGCTGGCCGCCGGAGAGCTTGACGCCGCGCTCGCCGACCAGGGTGTCGAAGCCGTCCGGCAGGGCCTCGGCGAACTCCGTGACGTGCGCCGCCCGCGCGGCCCGCTGGATCTCGGCCTCGGTCGCGTCCGGCCGGGCGAAGGCGATGTTGTCGCGCAGCGACCGGTGGAACATCGCGGGCTCCTGCGGGACATAGGCGATCAGGCCGCGCAGGTCGGCCTGGCGGAGCCGGCTGATGTCCTGGCCGCCGATCAGGATGCGGCCGCCCTCGATGTCCACCAGGCGGAGCAGCAGCCGGGTGAGCGTGGTCTTGCCGCCGCCCGAGCGGCCGACCAGGCCGATCTTGGTGCCGCTGGGGATGTGCAGGTCAAGGCCGTCGAACAGCAGCGGATTGCCGGCGTGGGCGAACACCACCCGCTCGAACCGGACACTGGCGTCCGCCGGGCGCAGAGGCTGCGGGTCGTCGGGGTCGACCACGCCCGGCGGCGTGAGCAGGAGCTCGGTGAACTGGGCGGACTCGGTGAGCACGCTCTCCATGCGCCGGTAGATCTGGTTGAACTCGAACATGAGGCTGATGGAGTTGGAGTAGTAGCTGAAGGTCACCACGACCGCCTCCACGCCCAGGCCGCCGCGCAGGGCGACGGCGAGGAGCAGGCCGACGGTGCTGGTGAGCACCGACAGCGGCGCGACGACGGTGTCCACTCGCAGGTTGCCGTAGTCCCAGGAACGCAGCGACAGTTTGCGCTGTTCGGCCAGCCGGGCCCGGTGCTCCACGGCCTCGCGGTGCTCGGCGGCGAACGCGCGGACGGTCTCCATGTTGGCCAGCACGTCGGCGACGTGCCCGGACACCCGCACCTTGGCGGCCTCGCGCCGGTCCACCAGCCTCTGGCGACGGCGGATGAGCGGGGCGACGACGAAGCCGGACAGGACGATGAGGCCGAGGAGCACGAAGACCAGCAGCGGGTGGTACCGCCACAGCACCACCGAGGCGAACGCCAGTGGCACGACCTTGGCGACGATCGAGAAGGCGAGGGTGTCGGCGAAGCCCTCGAACCCGCTGGAGAAGCTCAGCACCCGTTTGGTGAGCGAGCCGGCGAAGTTGTCGTGGAAGAACGCGGAGTCCTTGGCCAGCAGCTCGTCCATGCCGATCACGCCGAGCCGCTCGATGCCCCGGGCGTCGGTGCGGTTCAGGAAGTGCAGGCCCACCCGCCACAGCACCTCGCCCAACACGAGCAGCGCGCCGAAGCCGAGCACGTACGGCACGAGCACGCCGATGGCGCCGTCCCCGCCGCCCTCGGCCAGGCGTCCCACGATGCCGGCCACCGCGAGCGGCGCCAGGTAGAACAGGCTCACGTTGCCCAACGCCGGCAGGACCAACGCGGGGACCGCGATCTTCCACTGATTCATCAACTGCCCGCTGTAGTACCGAAGCACCAGCAGAACGGCCGACCTTCGGGTGGACGGTTCTTCTCCGGGGGATTTAGATGCTCCGAGCACAGCCGCCAGCCCTTCTGAATACGCACCGCCTGAGGCCATGCTGACGCAGGATGGGCGGCCGGGGCGAACGAATTTTCCCGGATCGGCGGCCGGGAAGAAGGAAGATGCCCAGTTCATGGCGGTGCGTCAGCGAGTGGCCGTCCCGCCGGATCGGGCGTGGATTATTGGCCTATATGGATTTATGTGGGCGGCCCCTGTGGCCGGCCCGGCTTGACAGGCCGGGCTTGACAGGGCCCCGCGAAGGGTTCGCGCGGCGCCCGGCGACGCAAGAGGGGGTTGAGGCCCCCGCCCGGACCGCCCGGAGCCTTCCGGTGATCACCCGTCGGTGGTCGATACGGCCGGTCGGTCAGAGCCGGTGAAGCGACCGCCGCGACCTCATCGCCTTCCACGCGGCCGGCCCGCGAAGGCCGCGCGAGAGCCGGCCCGGCCGTCCGGGCCCTGCCTCGCGGAGCGGGGCCCGAAGAGCGACCTACGAGTCCCGGGGGGCGTGAAACTCATTTCATAACTCCGGTGAAACCTTGACGTAACTGACGGCGCCGGTTCATAGTGAGCCGGTCACCCCCATATGCACCACATCTCCGGAGGCCGTATAACCCGCAGAGATGTTAGCGCTAACAAAACACCCCCCATTCTATCCCTGTCGCGATGCCGCAGGTCAACGGGCATATCGTCCGCGTATAGTCCCGCGGTGACCGCTCACGCCTTTCGCCGGCGTCCCTTGCCCGAAATCTCCGGCATTCGCGGCCCAAGGAAACGCAGAGGTACGAACATGGTCGTCCGGTCCGGATTCCGGCATCTCAAAAAGGCACTGCTGTCCGCGGGCGCGGTGGTCGCGCTCGCCGCCGGCCTGCTGTCCGGCGTCTCCGCGCCGTCGCAGGCCGCCACCTCGCAGGCGTGTGACATCTACGCCGCGGGCGGCACGCCGTGCGTCGCCGCGCACAGCACCACCCGCGCTCTGTACGGCGCCTACAGCGGCCCGCTGTACCAGGTGCGCCGCACGTCCGACAACGCCACCCGGGACATCGGCGTGCTGAGCGCGGGCGGGGTCGCCGACGCCGCCGCGCAGGATTCGTTCTGCGCCAATGCGACGTGCCTCATCAGCGTCATCTACGACCAGTCGGGGCGTAACAACCGGCTGACCCAGGCGCCTCCCGGCGGGTTCTCCGGCCCGGCCGCCGGCGGGTACGACAACCTGGCCAACGCGACGGCGGCGCCGGTCACGGTGGGCGGGCACAAGGCCTACGGCGTGTACGTGGCCCCGGGCACCGGCTACCGCAACAACAACACCAACGGTGTGGCCAAGGGGGACCAGCCCGAGGGGATGTACGCGATCTTCGACGGGACGCACTACAACGGGGGTTGCTGTTTCGACTACGGCAACGCCGAGACCAACAGCCGCGACAACGGCAACGGCACGATGGAGGCCATCTACTTCGGCAACATCCAGGTGTGGGGCTACGGCGCGGGCAACGGGCCGTGGATCATGGCGGACCTGGAGAACGGCCTGTTCTCCGGGGTCAACCAGCACTACAACGCCAATGACCCCAGCATCAGCCACCGGTTCCTGACGGCGATCGTCAAGGGCGAGCCGAACCACTGGGCCATCCGCGGCGGCAACGCCCAGTCGGGAAGCCTGGGCACCTTCTACAACGGGGTGCGGCCCAACGTGTCGGGCTACAACCCGATGAAGAAGGAAGGGGCCATCATCCTGGGCATCGGCGGCGACAACAGCGTCGGCGCCCGCGGCACCTTCTACGAGGGCGTGATGACCTCCGGCTATCCCTCCGACGCCACCGAGAACGCCGTCCAGGCGAGCATCGTCGCGGCCGGGTACTCGACCTCCGGCGGCGGCACCCCGGGCGGAACGCTCACCCCCGGCTCGTCGATCTCGCTGCGCGCGACGACCTCCGGCTACACCGACCGCTACATCCGCCACCAGAACGACCAGGTCGTCACCTCGGTGATCAACTCTTCCAGCTCGTCTCTGGACAAGAGCGACGCCACCTGGATCGTGCGGGCCGGCCTGGCCAGTGGCTCGTGCGTGTCGTTCGAGTCCAGGAACTACCCCGGCGACTTCCTGCGGCACTACAACTACCAGCTCTACCGCCAGCACAACGACGGCGGCTCGCAGTTCGCCGCCGACGCCACCTTCTGCCCGCAGACCGGAAAGAGCGGCCAGGGCACGTCCTTCGCCTCCTACAACTACTCAACCCGCTTCCTGCGCCATTACAACAACACCGTCTACATCGCCAGCAACGGCGGCTCCAACACCTTCGACAACGCCACGGCATGGGCCGCCGACGTGAGCTGGAGCGTCGACCAGCCCTGGGGATAGACCCCGGCGCGCCCGAGCGGAGCCGTCCCGTCGCACGGGGACGGCTCCGCGTCTTGTGGAGGCGCCAGGGGCACCGGTTGCGAGGCGCTTGAGGGCGGTTTGCGCGCGGCCTGCCCGCGATGCCGCCCGCTGCGACCAGCCCGTCCGGTGCGGGACGGGCACCGGGAAAGCGCTCCGGGCCGGAGCGACACCGCTCCGGCCCAGGTCCTGCGATGGCGCCGGTCCTGCGATGGCGCCGGTCCTGCGATGGCGCCGGTTCTGCGATCGTGCGGTTCTGCGATGGTGCCGGTCAGGGCTTCTTGGCGGACGGCTCCTCGCTCGGCTTCTGCCCCGGGTCCACCGGCTTGTTGACCGGCTTGTTCGGGTCGTCCGGTTCGCGGGCCGGGTCGCCCGGCTTGCCGGTCGGCTTGTCGTCCGGATCGGGGCCCGGCTTCTGCTCCACCTGGTCGGCGGGCGGTGCCGTGACCGTCACCGGAGTGCCGAAGTCGCCGAAGTCGATGACGTCACGCTGGCCGTTGTCGCTGAAGGTGACCTCCAGTCGCCGGACCCGTCCCTGGTCGTCCACCTCCACCGAGCCGGTGGCGTCGAACGACTCCTTGGAAGCACCGGCGGGGCCGGTCCACTTCTGGTCCTTCAGCGAGAAGGTGAACCGCCGGCCGGTCCAGCCGGTTCCCGAGGCCGTGCCGTCCTCGTGGACGTCGGTGGCCGACCGGAGCTTCTGCAGGGCGGCCTGGGGGTCCTGGGGGGCGAGCTTGACCAGGGAGGTGGCCGCCGGCGCGCCCTTCTCCTGCCCCTGGCTGCGCGGGTAGAGGTGCCATTTCGCCGCGCCGGCCTCCCTGACGTACATCCGGTCGCCGATGAAGATGGTGTCGGTCCCGCCGCCACTTCGCCCGTTGACGACGCCGACGCGCCGGACCGGGTCGAAGGCGCCGTCGAACGCCTCGGCGCCGGAATCGCCGTGGATGTGGTAGCTCTCCTTGCTGGTGTTGTCCACCGCGGCGGCCACCTGGGCCTGTGCCGAGGGCTGGCCGCCGAGCAGCACCAGCACGGTCGTGCCGACCGTGGCGGCGACACCGGCCGTGGCGATCACCGGCACCAGGGACCGGGTGCGCCGGGGTGCGCGGATCGTCACCGGCATGAGGTCGATGCCCGCGGGCCGATCCTCGGTCGCCCTGACGAGCAGGGCGCGGAGTTCACTCTCGTTCATGGAAGGCTCCTGTCGTTGGTGGTTCACCGGACTCCACTCCCTTCTTGCTCGGGTTGGTTGACGGCCGCCTCAGATGAGATCAGCAGGCGCATCGCTCGCAGGCCGCGATGCGTGTGGGACTTGACCGTGCCCGTGGAGCAGCCCATCAGGTCGGCGACCTCCGCTTCGGGCAGGTCGACGAAGAAGCGCAGCACCAGGGCCGTGCGCTGCCTCACGGGCAGCTTCGCCAGCGCCTTGCGGACGTCCTCGGCCACCGCCCGGGCATCCGCCACATCGCCCGAGCCGGCCGCTTCCGGCAGGTCGGGACGGGGGACCTCCCGCCGCCACCGGGCGCGCCACCACGAGCGGTGGGTGTTGACCAGAATGCGGCGCAGGTAGGCGTCGGGCTCGCTGCTCGTGTCCAGCCGGTCCCATACCCGGTACAACTTGCCGAGGCAGGACTGCACCAGATCCTCGGCGGTGTGCCAGTCCCCGGTGAGCAGGACGGCCGTTCTCAGGTGATGGTCTCCCCGGCGCCGTACGAAATCCGCGAAATCGGCATTCACCCGGTCTCCTCTCGTCGCTGAAAGCCACCCCTGACACGCCCCGGGCGCCACCCCTGGTTGACCGGGATCACCCGGAATCTTCGGCGGCCTCAGGTGTGCGGACGAGTGGGGAGCGCGAGAGCGGCGTACCGGAGGGCAGGTACGCCGGAGTCCGGTCGGCTCTGTTGTCCGGGTGTCCGGTGCCGCCTCGGCCCGGCGGGGCCGTCCGGGTGGCCCGCTCCGCCGGCTGGAGGCGGGTCAGCCGGTGACCGGGATGAGGGCGTTCGTCGCTCCCACCAGTGGCAGCGTGACCGTGCTCCCGGTGGTGTCGAGGGTCAGGGTCGTGCCGGGTGCGGGACGGATGGTGTGGTCGTGGTCGCTGGACAGCAGCACCAAGCCGATCCGGTGGCCGGCCGGGAACACGTAGTCGTGTGGCTGCATGTCGAAGCGCAGGCGGTACGGGGTGCCGGGCTTGACCGGGTCGGACCTCCAGAGCGACCTGCGGTTCTGCGGGTCGGCCCAGCCCCGGGTGATGATCTTCGCCTTGCCGCTCGGGTCGTGGTCGGCCAGCAGCGCCGTGAGGTTGGCGGCGGGCCGGCCGAAGGACATCCGCAGCGACAGCTCCGGGGTGCCGCTGAGCCGCACCGCGCCGGCGAGCGGGCCGGACCTGTAGGCCAGGCGGTTCGCGGAGGCCGCCGCGTCGGCCAGGGCCTGCGCCGGTTGTGACGCGTCGTCGACGAAAGTCTCGGTCACCGGCGCGCCGTGGCGGGTCCGGCCAGAGGTGAGCACGCCCGCGGCTCCGCCGATGCCCGGCGCCAGGTGCAGGCGGACGCCGGCCGCGGCCGGGTCGGGCCACTCGGCGTACTGCACGAGGCCGCGGTCCTCACGCTGGACCAGCGCCCGCGGGTCGTTCTCCACGCCGTTGCGGTGGTCCCACAGGTAGCGGGTGAACCAGCGGTTCAGCACGTCGAGGCCGGGGGAGCCGCCGTGGCCGCCCTGGTGCAGGTAGATCTTGTGCGGCACGTGACGCGCCTTGAGCGCCTCGTACCACCGCGCGGCCTGCTTGGTCTTGACGTTCCAGTCGTTGAGCCCGTGCGCGACCAGGACGGCGGCGTGGACGCGGCGGACGCCGTTCACGTAGTCGCGCTCGTCCCAGAAGGGGTTGTAGTCGCCGGTCACCCGGTCCTGCGCCTTCGCGAGCCCGTCGATGACGCTCCGGCAGACCGCCCGGTCGGCGCGGGTGTAGACGTACTCGGCGAGCACGTCGGTGTCCTCGCCCTGGTAGCCGCCGGGGGCGACGACGGCGCCGTTGGCGCGGTAGTAGTCGTACCAGCTCGAGATCGCCGAGATCGGCACGATGGCCTCCAGCCCCTTGACGCCCGTGCTCGCGACGGCGTTGGGCAGGGTGCCGTTGTAGGAGGTGCCGATCATGCCGACCCTGCCGGTGGTCCAGGTGGCCCGAACCTGCGCGCCCGTGGCGTCGTAGGCCTTCGCCCGGCCGTTGAGCCAGTCGATGACGGAGGCGGCGCCGATGGTCTCCTCGCGGCCGCCGATGGTCGGGCATCCGTCGGATCTGCCGCTACCCAGCGACTCGGCGTGGACGACGGCGAAACCGCGCGGCAGCCAGTCGGCCTCGTGGCTGGTGCTGATGGCCGGTCCGGGGCCGGTGCCGTCGATGCTCCTGGCGTTCCCGGCCCCGTCGGCGTCGGCGGCGGCCGGCCGCTCGTCGGTCCGCGGGTCCAGCACCTGGCCGTCCCGGTCGCCCTGGCCTGGGCGCCGTGCCTCGTACAGCTCGTGGTCGACGTCGTGGCCGGTGACCGGGTTGCCGCCGGCGTAGTACGGGCTGGCCTCGTACACGACGGGCGACCTCAGCCCGGCCGTCTCGGTCTCCCGGAGCCGGGTGACCTCGGCGTGCACCCGGTCCCTGCGCCCGTCGCCGTCGCTGTCGACCGTCGTCTCGACCCACACCTCCTGGCGGATCCAGTCGTCGCGGTCGGAGGAGAACACCGGCTGGGCGAGGCCGTCCTGGAAGACCGGCCCGACGGCGGCGTCCGGGGACGCGGCGGCCGGGTCGACGGCGATCCCCGCGAGGGTCGTGGCGACGGCGAGGCCGAGCGCCGCGGCGCCGCGGCGTGCCGGTGCGGGACGACGGACGGCGGTCGGCGCCACGGGGCCTGTCACCGGGCAGGGCATTGACATCGGCGAACCTTCCGTAACGCTGAGAGGTTCGAGACCGCGGCCGCGGTGCCGAACGGAGTTCAAGGGACCATGAAGGCGGCCCGCTCGATGTTATGGGGACGAAGTTCCGAATGTCGCTAGATGTGCTCTATTTCTTTATTGTGGTATTTGCGGGGCACGTAGGGCTTTTGGCGAATTAGTGGTGTCTGTCGTTAGGGCTGGTCGGCGGTCCAGGGCGTCGCCGGTCGGCTCGATGCCACCTTCCGGTCAGCGCTCCAACGCGCATACTGTCGTAATGTCCCCCACACCAGCCTCCCCCGACGCATCCGTCCTCCCCACCGGTTCACCGTTCCGCCCGTCCCGCCGGGCGGTGCTGGCCGGCGCCGGAGGCGCTCTGGCCGCCACGCTGGTCCCCACCCTCCCCGCGCGCGCCGAGACCACCGGAGACGGCCGCGACGGCCGCACCCCGGTCGCGTCCGGCACCGACTTCGCCGTCGCCGTCTCACCCGACGGTCGCACGCTCGCCCTGGACATGCTCGGCGTCCTGTGGGTCTGCTCGGCCTCCGGCGGCACCGCGCGCCGGCTCACCAGCGACCTGTACGACATCGCCCAGCCCGACTGGTCGCCCGACGGGTCCACCATCGTGTTCCAGTCCTACCGCGACGCCGTCTTCGACCTGTGGACGATCAGGCCCGACGGGTCGGCGATCAGGCGGCTCACCACCGGGCCCTTCGACCACCGCGAGCCCCGCTACAGCCCGGACGGGCGCACCATCGCCTACTCCAGCGACTCCGGCGGCGGCTACGGCGTCCACCTGCTCGACGTCGCCACCGGCGCGACACGCGTCCTGGCCGACACCTCCGCCGAGGAGTACGAACCGGCCTGGTCGCCCGACGGGAGCCGCGTCGCGTTCGTCGTCGCCGACACCAGGATCGACGTCGTGGAGGTGGCCACCGGCGCCCGCCGCACCGCGGTCACCGTCCCGGCCGGCCAGGTGGTCCACCAGCCGTCCTTCCTGCCGAACGGGACCGACATCGCCTACCACCTGTTCCACGACGGGGTCAACGAACTGGCCTGCACCGCGGGCACGCTCGTCTCCGGCGAGGAGGTCTTCCCGTTCAGAGCCCGGTTCCTGCGGGACGGGCGCTACTACTACACCTCCGGCGGCGCCGTCCGCACCCGCCGCCTCGGCTCGGCGTCCGCCGGCACGGTCGGCTTCACCGCCGCGCTGACCACGACGACCCCGAAGTACCGCAAGAGCGTCCGCGTGTTCGACGCGCCCGGGAGGTTCCCGGTCGCCGGCATCGGCAGCCCGGCGGTGTCCCCTGACGGCACCGCCATCGCCTTCCGCGCGCTCAACGACATCTACCTGACGCGCGCCGGGGGCAGGCCGTCCCCGCTGTTCGGCGACCGGTGGTGGGAGGCCGACCCCGACTTCTCCCCGGATGGACGGCGGCTGGCGTTCGTCACCGACCGCACCGGCACCCTCAACATCTGGGTCCGCGACCTCGCGACCGGCGCCGACACGCAGCTCACCCACCTGTCGGACTCGGCCGCCCTGTCGGTCCGGTGGTCACCGGACGGCAGGGAGATCGCCTACCTGGACCAGGACGGCGCCCTGTGGGTCCTGGACGTCGCCGCCGGGGAGGTCCAGAAGGTCTTCGACGCGACCTTCGAGCCGGGCCGGCCGACCTGGTCGCCAGATGGCAGGACGATCGCGCTGGCGGCGGTCGTGCCGTACTCGCGGCGCTACCGCGAGGGCCTGTCCAAGATCCTCCTGGTCGACCGGGCGACGGGCGCCGGCACTTACGTCGACCCGGCCCCGCACCGGTCCCTGCAGACCCGCGGCGATGACGGCCCCGTCTGGTCGCCGGACGGCACCATGCTGGCCTTCGCCATGGAGTCGGTCGTGTGGGTGCTGCCGGTCGGCCCGTCCGGACGGCCCACCGGCCCCGCCCGGCAGGTCACCCGGGAGGTGTCGGACGCCCCGGTGTGGGCGGGCGACTCCGCCACCCTGCTCTACCTCAACGGCGGCAGGCTGAAGACCGTCCGCGTCGACGGCGGGCACGTGCGCACCGTCCCCGTCGAGCTGTCCTGGCGCAACGACCCCGGCCCGGACGAGGTCGTCGTGCACGCCGGCCGCATGTGGGACGGCGTCTCCGCCACCGTGGCCCGCGACGTCGACATCATCGTGCGCGGCCAGCGCGTCGTCGCGGTCGAGCCGCACCGGCCGGGACGGCGCGGCACGCTCGTCGACGCCGGCGACAGGTTCGTCATGCCGGGGCTGATCGACATCCACCACCACCGCGAGATGCAGGGGTACGCCTACGGGTCGCGGCAGGGGCCGCTGTGGCTCGCCCTCGGCGTGACGACCACCCGCTCGCCCGGCTCACCCGCCTACCACATGGTCGAGGAGCGCGAGTCGGTCCAGTCGGGCGCCCGGCTCGCGCCGCGCTACATCGCCACCGGCGAGGCCATCGACGGGCCGCGCATCTACTACAACTTCATGCGCCCGACCTACTCCCACCAGCAGCTGAGACTCGAGCTGGAAAGGGCCGAGGACCTCGGCTACGACCTGATGAAGTGCTACGTGCGGCTGCCCGTCGTCTGGCACAAGGAGGTCATCGAGTGGGCTCACCGCAGGGGTAAGCCGGTCACCTCCCACTACCACTACCCGGCGATCGCGATGGGCGGAGACGGCACCGAGCACGTCGGCGCGACCAACAGGTTCGGCTATTCGCGCACGGTCACCAACGTCGGCTCCGCCTACTCCGACGTCATCGCCATGTTCAACGCCTCGAAGATGGCCAGGACCCCGACCCTGTTCGGCTCCGCCACCCTCTACAAGGAGGACACCTCGCTGGTCACCGACGAGCGGGTCCGCCGGCTCTACCCGAACTGGCGGATGGCCAAGCTGGAGGCGAGCGTCACCGGTGCGCGGACGACCGACCAGACGGCCAACCGGGCCAACCTCGCCAACCAGGTCGCGCAGCTGGTGGCGATGGTCCGCGGCGGCGGCGTCGTCACCGCCGGGACCGACGCGCCGATCGACCACCTCGCGGTCAGCCTCCACATGAACCTGCGGGCCATGGTGAAGTACGGCCTGACCCCGCGGGAGACGCTGATCACCGCGACGAGCGCGTCCGGCGCCTACCTCGGGCTGCCGCTGGGCAGGATCGGCAAGGGCATGTACGCCGACCTGGCCATCGTCGACGGCGACCCGCTGACGCGCATCGAGGACGCCGCGAACGTCGTCGCCGTCGTGGTCGGCGGCAGGCACCACACGGTCGAGGGGCTACTGGCGCCCTACCCGTCCTCCACGACCACCGACCAGGCCGGGCCGCCCGCCGCCCTGGCGGCCCGCGGCAAGGTCAGGGCCCGTGTCCCCGTCCACCCGAGCGCCGCGGCCTTCTGGTGGAACGACCCGGCGGAACTGGAGAAGGCCCGCGTCTCCTGCGACCACGACCACTAGCCGTCCCTGGTTCGTTTGCTCCCGGGCGACCGGGAGCAAACGAACGATCAGGGATGAACAGGGGCGCTAGCTGACGTTGGCCGCTGTCGGGCATGGATATCCCAATGAGTGCACAGGCCGCTAATCTGCCGATCATTGCAAATAGGGGCCCAATGGCATGGTCCACGGCCATTTTCGGGGAATGGGTGATGCGACGGATGAATAGCACTTTCCTGCGATGGACGGGATGAGACGGTGTCACTCTAGGCGCGGGATTATCGATAAATTGTGACAAGACTCACCCTGTTCACTTTTTCGCCATAAGTCGTGATTAGTCTTCCCGTGCACGCATTACCCACGGGAGGAGCCCCTTTTGTCGTCGAAGCTTTATCGCTTCGCCTCGGCCGCGGTGGCGGCAGGTCTCATCGTCCTGACGATGACGAGCCCGGCGCACGCCACCTTCAACCCCATCGGGACCGAGCCCGTCGCGCCCTACGCCCAGCCGGTGGACGCGAGCGTCCCCCAGCGCGGGTGCACCACGACGCCGGCGGACCCCAAGAACACCGTCTCCGCCGCTCCCGCCGTCCAGGTGATCTACGCCTGGCACGACGGCAACGGCAACAACTACGAATCCTACGTCGAGCGCATCGCCAAGATCGTCGACAGGATGGACTGGCTGCTCGACGAGTCCACCGACTACGACCAGCACGTCAAGCTGAGCTGCCGCAGCGGCTACAACACCGGCACCTACTCCGGATACGCCCACGCGCTCGTGGTGCCGGAGAAGATCGAGAACGCCGTCATCGCCGGCGAGACCCCGCCCAACATCATCGCCGACGACCTGTTCGCCGCCGGGTACGACAACGCCAACCGCAAGTACCTGGTGTTCGAGGACTTCGACGGCACCGCGACCGCCCACTGCGGCGACGTCTGCGTGGCGACCGCCGACGAGTGGGACAGCGGCACGCTGATGCACGAGCTGATCCACCTGTACGACGTGGACCACGCGAAGGTCAGCGAGGTGCCCAACACCTTCTCCATCAACGACATCATGATCAGCCAGTACAACGACTGGCAGATCGACCAGGAGTTCAACACCTACTACGACCCGAGCGAGACCTCGGCGACCTTCTACACCTCCAGCTATCCCGACACCCGCAAGGTCAACCTCGCCGCCTACTCGATGTTCACCACGCCGACCTGCTGCGACGTGGGGTACAGCAACGACCTGCTGACCGCGCAGGAACGCACGATCGAGGCGGACGCCCCGTACGGCAACCCCACGGGCTTCACCGTGTCCGGCGGCGGCTGGATGCAGGAGACCCCGCCGGGACCCGACGGGCAGACCTCGGCGCGGTACTACGACGGCCGGCGGTCGCTGACCATGAACGTGCAGTCGTACGCCGAGGGCGCGGTGTCGGTCACCCGTAAACCGGCGGTGACCGCGGGGCAGCGGTACAAGTTCTTCGCCCGCCTGACCACCGGCACCTCCGGCAACGTCAAGCTGCGGCTGTCCTGGTACAACTCCTCCAGCGGCCTCATCTCGACCTCCGACAGCTCGACCTACTCCCTGACGTCCGGCTGGCAGGAGTACGCGGTGTCGGCGATCGCGCCGACCGGCGCGGCCACCGCGCAGTTGTCGGTGGTGAGCCCGGCGGGGCAGACCTTCGCCTACCTGCTCGACAGCCTGCAACTGAACCGCTGCGACAACGGCAGGACCACCGACGGCTGCCGCCTGAACGGCTGACCGTCACGCGGTTCCCAGCGCCTCCGGCCGGCGGGTCGCCCGCCGGCCGGAGCGCCCGTGCGCGCTGACGGCGCAGACCCGGCGCCCGCCGTCCGCGTCCGCTCGTAACGCCTGCAAGAACGCCCGTCCGAACGCCTATCCGGGCGTCCATCCGCACCGCGCGGGCACGCGCCTCGACGGGGTGAGCCGTCGCGGCCGTCCCGCGGTCAGGTGGACGTCCGGACCGGGCCGGTCCACTTCAGCTCGGGCAGGTTGACCACGATCGCCTCCTGCGTACTGCGCGCGATGACCACGACCGCCTCCACCTCGGGGTCGGGGTTCTCCTCCCGGTGCGGCACGAACGGCGGCACGAAGATGTAGTCGCCGGGCGCGGCGTCGATCCGCACCTCGTGCGCCTCACCGCCCTCCACGTCGAGGAACACGAACGACGGGGTGCCGCTGACCACGTAGATCGCGGTCTCGGAGTCGCCGTGGTGATGGGCGGCGGACACCGTGGCCGGGGCCACGTGCGTCTGGCCCATCCACAGGCGCCTGGACCCGACGCTCGCGCCGCTGATGGCGGCCCGCCGGAGCATCCCGCCGGTCTGCGAGGTATCGCCCGTCATCGCCGCCGGGACCACATGGTGCAGCCGGCGATGGAACGGGTCCTCGGGAAGCTCGACGCTCACGTGTGTCTCCTTGGGCTGGCTGGGTCAGAACCGGTAGCGCGGCACCCGGCCGGCGTTCTTCCAGGAGGGCACCAGACCGATCATGGCCACCGGCGGCCGGTAGTACAAAGGGGGCGTGCCCGCGAACGCCCAGGCGTCGCGAGGATGGGGACGCGGCCGTGGCCGTCCGGCAGCCGCAGGTACGGCTCCAGGAGCGCGGTGTGTCAGCGGCGCCCAGGGGGCCGGGTCGGGCCAGGTGAAACTCCCGGCGCGGCTCGCGCGTTGGTCAGGGCAACGGGCCCTTGGGGCCGGTGCTCTCCGCCCGCTTCCCGTCGGGCTCTCGATCGGAAGGACGAGAGGTCGATGATCCCTGAGCAGAGCGGTCCCCCGCCGCGGGAGGAGTCGCGCCGGGCCCCCGGCGTGGTCCGGGCCGAGCGGCTGCGCTACCCGGCCCGGTCGCTGGTGCTGCTGGCCGGGCTGCCGGGCGCCGGCAAGAGCACCCTGCTGGCGCGCCTGTACGACCTGGACGGCGGTGAGACCGGGCCGGTGCCGGCGGGGGAGGTGCGGGTGATCGACTCGCGGCAGTCGCGCAACTGGTGGGCGCGATTCCTCGGGCCGGTCCCGCCGCGGGCGCGCACTCCTCTCGTGCACGCCACCCACGTGGTGCGCATCGCGCGGGCGGTGCTGCGCGGGCACTCCGTCGTCGCCCACACCAGGGGCACCTGGCCGCACATCCTGTACGGCTTCGCCTGGCTCGCCCGCCGGCGCGGCGCCGGCACGCACGTCATCCTGCTCGACATCCCGCCGCCGACCGCCCGGGCCGGGCAGTACGCGCGCGGCCGGGTCGTCACCGTCGGCGCCTTCGCCCGGCACTGCCGGCGCTGGCGATCGCTGGTCGAACGCGCCCGCTCCGGCGAACTGCCCCCCGCCGCCAGCGTCATCCTGCTGGACCGCGAGGCCGCCGATCGGCTCCGCGAGATCCGCTTCGACGGGCCGCCCGCCAACGGAGCGAGCCGCTGACACCGGCGCCACCCCGCGCAGGTGAGGGCCGGGCGGGCGTCGTGGTGGCCGGTGGGTCAGTGGACGGCGGGTATGGAGCCGCCGTGGATGACGTACTCGGCGCCGGTGATCCAGGACGCGCGGTCGGAGACCAGGAAGGCGACCAGCTCGGCGACCTCCTCCGGGCGCCCGGGCCGTCCCAGCGGCACGCCCCGCACCGACCGCATCACCTCGGCGCGCGCAGATCGAGCGGTACTTCAGGGCGGCCGAGGGGCACGACCACGAGGCGGTCGCCCGCTGCTTCACCGAGGACGGCACCGTCTCCGACGAGGGGCACACCTACCGCGGCCGGAGCGAGATCGGGGGCTGGCGCGAGGCGACGGCGGGCAGGTGGACCTACACGGTCACCGTCCTCGACACCGCGCACACCGGCGGGGACGACTACGAGGCGCACACGCTCGTCCGGGGTGACTTCCCCGGCGGCGAGGTGCGGCTGACCTACGGTTTCACCCTCAGAGACGGCCTCATCGCCGGCCTGCGCATCGGCGAGTGAGCCTGCCCCTGGAGCCGCCGGGCATGGGACCGGCCCGCCGCGATGGCGACGGGCCGGTGGTCGGGAGACGGGGGACGGGCGAGGATCAGCCGGCCGTCTTGTCGGGGCGTTCGGTGAGGCGGATGGCGCTGACGATCGGATCGCCGGTCCGTGCGACGAAGTTCACGTCGAGCCGTCCGTCGGTGACCTTCACCGTGTACTGCCGGGTCAGCGCGGCGTTCTGGCCGGCCTCGCGGGCGATGTCGAGCGCTTGCGCCGCGACCTTGCCGTCGATGCGGACGTCGAAGACGCGCTGGCCCGGCCGCTTGTTCCGGGTCTCGGCGAAGCCCAGCTCGACGGTGTAGACGCCGTCGGGCACGCCGTCGAACCGGTAGCCGTGCATCCCTTCCCGGGCACTGGCGAACAGCGCCTGGTCGGCGGTGCCGGAGATCGTGCTCTTCGTCGTGGACGTCTTGCCCTCGCCCACGCGGCCGCTGCCGCCACGGGCGTACTTCCGGTCGGCCGTCCAGGTGTCGCCCGCGGCGTCGACGGTGCTCTTGTCGCCGCCGGCGTCGATGGCGACCCGCAGCTTGGGCACCACGACGGTCACGGCGATCGGGAAGGCCGGGACCCGGCCGCTGGAGGAGCGCACGACCAGCGCGCCGGAGCGGAACTCGCCCGGCCGCACGCCGGAGCTGGAGGCGGTGACCTGGAGCGTCACCGACCCGCCCGCCGCGATGCGCCCGCTCGCCGGGGTGACCGTCAGCCAGGTCTGGGCGGGGTCGGTCTCGACGGTGTAGGTCGCGTCCGCGCCGGTGTTGGACAGCTCGACGGTGCCCTTCCTGGTGGCGGAGGCGGGCATGACAAGGGTGAGCCGCCCGGTCGAGGCGGTGACCCGGCCGGTGGCGAGCGCGGTGTCGAACGCGCTGCGCGCGCCGGCGGTGACGGTGACCTCCTTGGTGAAGGTGCCGTAGTTCTCCGCTGAGACCTCCAGCTCGTAGTCCCCGGCGGGAACCTGTCCGAGGAAGGTGCCGTCGGCCGCGGTGGTGAAGGAGGCCGCGTCGCCCACCTTCACCGTCGCGCCGGTCAGGGGCTTGCCGTCGTTGGCGTCGGTGACGGTCCCGGCCACCAGTCCGTGACCCCGAGCGGCGAAGACCAGCGTCTGGTCGTCGCGAACCGCCGCGTCGTCCAGGGAGTACTGCAACGCGTCGGTGCCGTCCCCGTTCTCGATGCCGACCGTGGCCTTCTGACCGGCCTTGTAGGTGTCGTCGATTCCGCTGTAGCGGAACTCGACCGAGCCGTCCTCGCCGAGCAGCGCCTCGAAGGAGATGATCCCGTCGACGCCGAGGAACCGCGCGTTGCGCCATTCGAGGACGAAGGTACGGTTCGGCGCCGTGCCGATGGTGGAGGTGTAGAGCCCGCCCTCGCCCTCGATGATCTGCAGGTCGGCCCAGTACGGGTAGATCGCGCCGTTGGGCCCGTCGGTGGAGGGCAGCGGGCCGTGGGTCGGGAAGGAGTAGCGGTCGGTGCCGAAGCTGACGTAGCCGTTGGTGCTCACGACGCCGCTGGTGTAGGTCTTGCCGTAGAACGGGAAGGCGAAGGGCAGGCCGACCGTCTGGGTCTCGTCGTCCCAGGCCAGCGGCTCCAGGTGCGCGCCCTTGACGAACGGCTTGGCGTCGCTCCTGCAGGTGTGCCCGAAGGCGTCACTGCGGACGGTCAGCTCGATGTCCTTGGCCGTGTCACCGGTCACCGTGACGGGCACGGTGGTCTTCTCCGAGCACAGCGAGGTCGGTGCGGCCTTGAGGTCGTAGGTCTTGTGCGGCAGCCGCAACTCGTAACGGCCGTTCGCGTCGGTGACCGTGGTGGCCGGGGCGCCATCCGCGGTCACGGTGGCGCCCGGCTCGGGCTGCCCGACGCTGGTGACCGTTCCCGACACCGTGCTCAGCTCCTGTGCGGTCAGCGTCAGGTCCTGGGTGACGGTCCGGTCGGTGGAGACGGTGACGGTCGCGGTCGCGTCGTCGTAGGTGAACTTCTTCACCGTGAGCTTGTACTCGCCGCTCAGCAGGCGGGGGAGGGTGTAGGTGCCGTCCTGCGCGGTGGGGACGGCGCGGCTCAGCGGGCCCGAGACGCTCACGGTGGCTCCCTCGACGGGAGAGCCGCCCGAGGTGACCCTGCCGGTCAGCGTGCCGAGCTCGCCGGCCGGGGTGGCCTTGACCGCGGCGTAGGCGTCCAGCATGCCCTCGCCCCAGACGAAGTTGTCCTGCGCGGTGCCGCCGCAGCCCTCGTCGTCGACGTCGACCGCGGTCCCGTCGAGCAGCGCGCGCGTGTTGTCCACGTCGTTGCGCAGGAACGGGGAGGCCGACCACATGAGCGCCACCGTCGCGGCGACGTGCGGGCTGGCCATCGAGGTGCCGGACTTCAGGCCGTAGGCGCCGCCGGGCAGCGCGGAGCGGATGTCGACGCCGGGCGCGGAGATGTTCGGCTTGATCTCGCCGTTCTCGCCGGGGCCCCGGGAGGAGAAGTAGGCGATGTGGCCGCTCGCGTCGAACGCGCCCGCGCTGTAGCTGGCGACGTAGCCGCCGGGCGTGCCGGTGGTGCCGCACGCCGGGCCCGCGTTGCCGTTGGAGAAGGCGGGGAAGATGCCGGCGGCGACCCATGCCGACACCATGTCGGTGTACCAGAGGTCGATGCCCTCGCCGCCCCAGGAGTTGTTGACGATGTCGGGGGCGAGGTCGGGCCGGGGGTTCTGGTTGTTCTGGTCGGTGGGCGCGATGATCCACTGCCCGGCGGCGAGCAGGGCGTAGTCGGGGCACCCGCCGACGGTGAAGCACGCCTTCGCGGCGATCCACTTGGCACCGGGGGCGACGCCGATGGCGTTGGCGCCGCCGTCGTCGCCGACCATGGTGCCCATGGTGTGGGTGCCGTGGCCGCGGTCGTCGCACGGGGCCTTGGAGGGGCAGGCGCCGGCGGGGTCGTACCAGTTGTAGTCGTGGTCGACGGTGCCGTCTGGTCCGGTCCCGCGGTATTGGGAGACCAGCGCGGGGTGGTCCCACTGCACGCCGGTGTCGATGCTGGCGATGGTGATGCCCTCGCCGTGGTCGCCGAGCTCGTTCCACACCTTGGGGGCGTTGATGCGGTCGATGTTCCACTCGACGGAGGCGGTCGTGGCCTTGGCCGTGCCCGGCGCGGGGTCGGGCAGCGGGACGACCTTGGACGGCTCGATCGCCGCCACCTCGGGCAGCTCGGCGATGTCGGCCGCCAGGGCCGCGTCGCCGGTCACCTTGACGGCGTTGACGATCCAGAAGGGGGTGAAGTCGGCGTGCGCGGCCTTCAGCAGTTTGCGCAGGCCCGCCTGGGAGGAGGCGGCGGTCTCGGTCTTGGCGCGGTAGACCTGGCGGCCCTTGTCGGCCTTGGTCTTGGCCGCGCGCGCGGCGCGCAGGTCGGCGCCGTCCTTCAGGCGCACCCAGAAGGTGGCCTTGTCGTCCTTGGACAGGTCGGCCCGGACCACGCGATCGATCTTGTCGGACGCGGGGGCGGCCTGCGTGGCGCTGTACGCCACTGATTGGGGGGCCAGCAGGGCGAGTGCGGTGGTCCCGATCAGGGCCGCTCGCCAGAGGCGGGGGATGGACACACGATCTCCTTCACGGGCCGTGGGGTACCCGTGGGGGACGGAAAAAGGGGTTATAGGGGATCTTGCACACCCACGTGGAGCATCGTGGTTGGATCGTGGCTTTCAGGGCAAGAGCGGGACAAAGAGCGTTAAACAAGAATTAACACGCATATGTGAGGATGAATCGCGGGCCGGTCGTCTTCGCCTGCCGGCCAAGTGGCGCGACCTGCGGGAACACCGTCCCAAGGTGGGCCGGCCGCCCCGCCTCCGCGCGCCGCGCGCCGGGCGTGGCGTGATCACGCCAACGACGGAATCGGACACGCCGGCGGCTCGTGTGGACCGGGTGCCGGTGGCTCGCGCGGACCGGGCGCTGACGGCTCGCCTGGAGCGGCCGGGCGCGCCCGCTCCAGGCGCCGGCCACGCGATAGCCTCGCGGGGTGAAGCACGGCTCCCAACCCCGACGTACGCCGCCGCGCGCGGAGCGGGCCTGCCCCTGCGGCCTGCCCGCCGCCTACGGCGAGTGCTGCGGCCGGTTCCACGCCGGCGCCGCCGCGCCGACGGCCGAGGCGCTCATGCGCTCGCGCTACGCCGCCTTCGCGGTCGAGGACGAGGCGTATCTGCTGCGCACCTGGCATCCGACGACCCGGCCGCCGCGCGTGGAGTTCGAACGCGGCATGCGGTGGACCGGCCTGGAGATCGGAGACGTCTCCGGCGGCAGCCCCGTCCACACCGACGGCACGGTCACCTTCCGCGCCGGCTACACCTACCGTGGGCGCCCCGGCGAACTGCGGGAGAAGAGCCGCTTCGCCCGCCACCAGGGCGCCTGGACCTATCTCGACGCCGTCGCCACCGCCTGACCGGGCGGCCGGCGCGGGGTGACCGACCGGCGCGCCTGGACCGCGCGCCTGGAGGTCGACATCCCGCGGTCCGTCGGCGTCCTACGGCACGCCCGTGTGCTCAGCGGTCGCTGGCGCCGCTCCCGTGGCGGGCGGCGCCGGGCCGCGCGCGCGGCGGCGCGGTGCCAGAGACGGCCGGCCAGCAGGTCACGGCGGCCTCGGCCAGGCGCCCGTGCCACGGCGGGGCGGGGGCGGTCACGTCGAGGTAGTACTGCAGGAGGCCGGCCGTGGCCCGGGCGTCGGCCAGCGCGTCATGGCGCCGTTCGAGGCGGACGCCGGCCGCGGCGCAGCAGGCGGCGAGGGAACGCGGCGCGTAGGCGAGCAGCCGGGCGGCCTCGGCCATCGTGCACACGCCGATGCGGTCCAGGCGCGGGAGCGCCGCGCCGAGCCGGTCGAACTCCCGGCGAAGGAAGGCCAGGTCGAAGCGCAGGTTGTGCGCGACGGGCACCCGGCCGCGCAGCAGGCCCGTGAGCGTGCCCGCGATGTCGCCGAACGCGGGGGCGTCGCGGACGTCCGCGGCCGTGAGGCCGTGGACGCTCCGCGGCCCGAGGTCGCGTCCGGGGTCGAGCAGGGTGCACCACTGGCCGGTGAACCGGCCGCTGGGAGCCAAGTGCACCACGCCGATCTCGACGACGCGATGCCGTGAGGGCCGCAGGCCGGTCGTCTCCAGGTCCAGGACGGCATATCCGACCGGGTCGGCGCCCACCGCCGACCCTCAGTCGTGGTCGGCGGCGGCGCAGAATGCCGCGGACTCGGCGGCGGCGCAGGAGGCCGCGGACTCGGCGGCGGAGTCGGCGGCGCAGGGGATCTCGGAGCCGGTCGCGGCCTTGCTGAGCAGGGCGTAGAGGCTCTCGCGCTCGGCCTGGTCGAGGGCGCCGAAGACCTCGTCCTCGGCGGCGGCTATGGCGCATTCGGCCTGGCGCAGCAGATCGGTGCCCGCGGGGGTGAGCTCGACGATGTGGCGCCGGCGGTCTTCGGGGGAGCGGCGGCGCGCGATGAGATCGCCCGTCTCGAGCTCGTTCAGCAGCCCGACGATGTTGGTGCCGTCCATCTCGAGCGTCGCGGCGAGCGACTGCTGGGAGCACCCGCCCTGGGCGCGCAGCACCGTCAGGGCGACGAGGTGGCGCGGGCGCAGGCCGAGAGGGACGAGCACCGTCTCGGCGCGGAGCCGGACACGGCGCGCCAGGTGGTCGAGCAGGGGGCCCGACCGGTGCGACTGCCGTTCGGCGGCCGGCGGGGAGGTCATGGCGAGAAGTCTAGCCGACTTGACGTTCGGTCGGCGGGGCACTAATGATTTGTCCTACACAAACGATTTGTGGAGGAGAAGCGACATGGCTCATCTGTTGCACATCGACGCCAGCATCCGGGGCGAGCACTCGGTCAGCCGCAGGCTCACCGCCCGGGCCGTCGAGGGCTGGCGCGCGGCACACCCCGGCGGCACCGTCACCTACCGTGACCTGGGCCGTCACCCGTTGCCGCACTTCGACGAGGCCGGGGGGCTGGCACGGATGGTGCCGGCCGAGCAGCACACGCCCGCCCAGGCCGCCTCCTGGGCGCTGACCGCGCAACTGATCGGCGAGATCCGGGAGGCCGACACGGTCGTGCTGGGCCTGCCGCTGTACAACTTCGGCGTGCCCAGCACGGTCAAGGCGTGGGTCGACCACCTGATCGCCCCGGGGTTGTCCACCGACCCCGCCACGGGGGCGGGCCTGCTCGGCGGCAGGGACTTCGTGGTCATCGCCTCCCGCGGCGGCGGGTACGGCGAGGGCACGCCGCGCGAGGGCTGGGACCACGCCCAGTCGTGGCTGCCGCACGGGATCTCGATGACGGGCCTGGAACCGCGCTTCATCACCGCCGAGCTCACCCTCGCGGAGGTGCAGCCGTCGATGGCCGAGCTGATCCCGCAGGCCGCCGAGAGCCTCACGGCGGCGCAGCGGGCCATCGACGCCCTGTGGACCCCGGCCCACGCCCTGGCGTGACCCCGGTGCTCCGGTCCCGGACCACCGGGTCGGTATGCGCGGGGCATGCGAGGGGCATGCGCGGGGGGCGCTCCGGCGCGGGGGATGATCGCCGGCCACCCTGGGGCGAGCAAGGCGGCCGGGCTCGGCGGGCTAGGGACGCCCCGGGCTCGTCTCGCCGGCGGCGAGGATGCCGAGGAGGGTGAGGGCCTCCTCGGAGGGGGTGCCGGGCTCGGCGTGGCACACGTAGAGCAGCACGCCGGGGGCGCTGCGCACGGTCAGCGTGTCGTGCCGGAGCAGGATCTCGCCCACCGCGTGGTGGTACATGCGCTTGTACTCGTCGACCTCGACGTCCTGCCGGGACCACATCCGCTGGAAGTCGGCGCTCTCCGAGGAGAGCTGGTCGACCAGCTCGTACAGCTCGGGGCGGCCGCGGTCGGCCTCGGTGGGGGCCTCGGTGGCGGCCTCGCGGAGATGGGCGACCTTCGAGCCGGCCTCCCGCTCCCACTCGGGGAAGAACTCCTGCGCGGCGGGGGCGAGGAAGGCGTGCCGCATCAGGTTGTCGGTGTGGTCCATGCCGTCGAACAGGATGCGCGCCATGCCGTTGGCCGCCAGCACGTCCAGCCGCCGGTTGACGGCGAACACCGGGGCGGTGTGCCAGTTCTCCACGGTCCAGCGCACCCGCTGGGAGAGCCGGGTCGGTCCCGCGGGCGGGTGGGCGAGCAGGTACATCCGCTCGGCTCCCGCCGCGTCGAGGTCGAAGACCCGCGCCAGGGCCGCCAGCACCCAGTCGGGGGGATCTCGCTCGAGCCCCTGCTCAAGCCGTGCGTAGTACGCGGGATGCAGGCCGGCGAGCGCGGCCACCTCTTCCCGTCGCAGCCCCGGGGTCCGCCGGTGGCCGTCCGCCCGGACCGGGGCACCGGGCGGCGGCGCCGTCTCGCGCAGCGCGCGCAGCAAGTCAGCCAGAACCTCCATTCTGTCAACGTACGGCGTTCCGGCGCATTCACGGTGGGTGTGTCACACCCAGGCTCGCGCGGTGATCAGGCGGTCGCCGCGGCAGCCCGTCGATGCGCGCATCGACGGGCTCGCGTCGTCGTGCGCGGGGGGTCAGTTCCCTCCGCCCAGGTAGCCCAGCTGGGGCAGTTCCCGTTCGTATCGTTCGAGCAGCCGTCCGGCGAGCGCGACGGAGTCCACCAGCGGATGGACGGCGAAGGCGCGCAGGGCGGCGCGGCGCGAGCAGGTGGCCGCCGCCTCGATCACCGCGCGCTCGGCCGCCTTGACGCTGGTGACCAGGCCCTGGGCGTGGCCGGGCAGCGGGTCCACCGCCATCGGGCGGGCGCCGTTGGCGTCGACGAAGCAGGGCACCTCGACCACGGCGTCTTCGTCGAGGGCGGCGATGGAGCCGCGGTTGCGGACGTTGAGGATGAGCGTCGTGCGCTCGTCCAGCGCGATCGCGCGCATGAGCGCCAGGGCGACCCGGTCGTAGCCGCCGGACGCGAGGTCGCTGGACGCCCGCTCGCCGGCGCCGGCGGCCTCGCGGTTCTCGGCCATGTAGGTCGTCTCGCGCTCCAGCCGGGTGCTCTCCCACAGCTCGAGCGCCGAGCCGCCGGTCTCGGCGTAGAAGCGCCGCTGCTGCTCGATGAGCAGCGCCCCGCGCGTGCTCCGGGCGGCGCGCGCGGCCTCCACCGCCTCGCGATGGAAGTAGTAGTAGTGCAGGTACTCGTTCGGGATGGCGCCGATGGTGCGCAGCCACTCGCCGCCGAACAGCTTGCCCTCCTCGAAGGAGGTCACGGCGGCGTCGTCGGCGAGCAGGCCGGGCAGCAGGTCGCGGCCGCCCACGCGTACGGCGCGCAGCCAGCCCAGGTGGTTCAGGCCGGCGTAGTCCAGCCGGACCGCCGAGGGGTCGACGCCGAGCGCGTGCGCCACCCGCCGGCCGAGGCCCACCGGCGAGTCGCAGATGCCGATGACGCGGTCGCCGAGGTGGCGGGACATCGCCTCGGTGACGGTGCCCGCCGGGTTGGTGAAGTTGATGACCCAGGCGTCCGGGGCGAGGGCGGCCACCCGGCGGGCGATGTGCACGGCCACCGGCAGCGTGCGCAGCCCGTAGGCGATGCCGCCGGCGCCCACCGTCTCCTGGCCGAGGACGCCTTCCTCCAGGGCGACCCGCTCGTCCACGGCCCGCCCTTCGAGGCCACCGACGCGGATCGCCGAGAAGACGAAGTCGGCGCCGGTGAGGGCCTCGTCCAGGTCGGTGGTGATCCGCACCTCCGGGGCGCCGGGGACCTGCCGCGCCTGCTCGGCGAGCACGCGGCCGATCGCCGCGATGCGGGAGGGGTCCAGATCGTGCAGGGTGACGTGGGTCACCCTGCCCTGTCCGCGGTCCGCGAGCAGCGCCCGGTAGACCAGCGGGACCCGGAAGCCGCCGCCGCCGAGAATGGTCAGTCTCATACCTCGATCACCCCTACCCCCGCGTCATGCGGTGCGACGCCGGTCACCGGCTCCACGGGCGGGTTCGTGAGCACGATGTCCAGATCACCCGCCTCGCATCCTCGCCATGCCCGTCCTTCGGTCCTACTCTCGCGGAACCACCGCCTCTCGCGGAAGCACTGCCGCGGGTGCGCGATCTTGCGTACGTGGTCATCGGATACATGGGTCGAACCCTTCATTATTCTCACAGGGGTGGTGGGGCCGGTCCGTGGCAGCGGCCCGATCTCGCCAGCCGGCCGGTGGGCGGCCGCGCGTTGCTCGAGGGAGTGGGTTCGTGAGGCTGAAGGTGGCGGTCGCCGGGCTCGGCGCCATCGCCCAGACGGTGCACCTGCCCCTGCTGGAGCGGCGGAGCGATCTGTTCGAGGTGGTGGCGGTGTGCGACATCTCGCCGTCGGTGACCCGCCGGGTCGCCGACCGGTACGGCGTGGCCCGGCGCCACACCGACGTGACCGCGATGCTCGACGGCGGCGGCTTCGACGCCCTGCTGGTGCTGACCTCCGGCTCGCACGGCCACGTGGTCGCCGACGCGCTCCGCCGCGGCCACGCCGTCCTGTGCGAGAAGCCGCTCGCCTACACCCGCGCCGAGGTCGACCGGATCGCCGCGCTGGAGGACCCCGAGCGGCCCCGGCTGATGGTCGGGTACATGAAGCAGTACGACCCCGCCGTGCAGCGGATGGCCGGGCGCCTGACCGGCGTGCGCGCCGTCCAGGTGACCGTGCTGCACCCGGGCGACGGCTCGCAGCTCGCCTTCGCCCGGCTCCCTCCGCCGGCCGGTGACGTGCCCGCCGAGGTGGCCGACCGGCTCCGCGCCCGGGACGACGAACTGGTGCGCGCCGCCATCGGCGAGGCCGGGACAGAGGCGCGGTGGCTCTACATGACGATCCTCAACAGCATCTGCCACGACCTGTCGCTGCTGCGCCTGCTCGCCGGCGGGCCGGGCGGGGTGGACCACGCGGCCACCTGGCCGGGGCCGGGCGGGCGATCGGTGGAGCTGTCGGGGCCGTTGCGGACCGGCGGCAGGTACGCCGTCCACTGGCACTACCTGGAGGGCTATCCCTCCTACCGCGAGACCGTGGCCGTGCACCACGCGACGGGCTCCTTCGAGGTGGTCTTCCCCACGCCGTACCTGCTCGGCGCGGCGGCCCGGCTCACCGACGTGAGCGTCCAGGGACGCCTGTCCTTCCAGGACGTCACCCCGTCCTTCGAGCGCGAGCTGGTCGCCTTCCACGAGATGGTCACCCTCGGCGAGCCGCCGCTCACCGGCGTGCGCGGCGCCCTGGAGGACGTCGTCACCGCCCAGCAGGCGGTCAACCGGCTGCTGGCCGGCCACGGCCTGCCCACCGCCGGCGAGGCCAGGACCGAGGTCGGGCCCGTCTAGCCCTCCCGGGTCGTCACGTCGGTGACGGCCGGCCGTGGGCCTGCCGTCGCGGGTCCTGCCGTCACGGCGCTTGCCCGCCGGGGGCCTCCGATGGGGGTTCGGCTGCGGCGGGTGGTTCCGCCCCGTCCGGGACTCGGGAGAGTTTGTCGGGGTTGGTGACGGTGTAGATGCCGCGGACCTGCTCGCCGTCCGGGGCGAGGTCGATGACCATGACGGCGAAGGGGGAGTCGTCGGCGAACAGCACCGCCGACGGGTCGCCGTTGACCGTCCGGTAGCGCACCTCCAGCTCCTCCGGCGCACGGGACGTCACGCCGACGATCATGCGGGCGACCCTGTCGCGGCCCTGCACCGGGCGCAGGACACTGGCCCGCGCCTTGCCGCCGCCGTCGGTCCACATCGTCACGTCCGGCGCCAGGATCCGCAGCAGGGCGTCCAGATCGCCGCCCAGCGCCGCGGCGAGGAAGCGCTCGGTCGCCTGCCGCTGGACGCGCGGGTCGGCCTGGTAGCGCGGGCGGCGGGCGTGCACGTGCTCGCGGGCGCGGTGCGAGAGCTGCCGGACGGCCGCCGGGGTGCGGCCGAGGATGCCGGCGATCTCGGGATGGGCGTAGCCGAACACCTCGTGCAGGACGAAGACCGCGCGCTCCAGCGGGGTGAGCGTCTCCAGCACCACCAGCAGCGCCATCGACACCGACTCCGCCCGCAGAGCCGGCTCGGCCGGGTCCGGCGGCGGGTCGCCGGACACCAGCGGCTCGGGCAGCCAGGGGCCCACGTAGGTCTCCCGGCGGCGCCGGATCGCGCTCTGCCGCGCCAGCGCGTGGTTGACCGCGATGCGCACCAGATAGGCGCGCCGGTTCTCGATCTCCCCGGCCGCCGGGTCCCGGTGTCTGGCCGCCCACGACAGCCAGGTGTCCTGCAGGACGTCCTCGGTGTCGGCCACGTTCCCCAGCAGGTTGTACACGATCGAGAACAGCAGCTCCCGATACCCCGCGAACACCCGCGTCGCGTCCTGCGCGGGAACCGGGCCGGCGGGGTCCGGGGCCTGAGGGTGGCCGGAGGGGCCGGTGGTGGGGTCTTCGGGGATGTCAGGCATGGATGTTCCTTATGTCGTGCCGCTCCTTCCCCATGAGAGCCGCCGGCGGCCGGCGGTGTGACATCCGGCGGCGGGAGGTGACCTGCGTCTCACCGGCCGCCCGCGATGTCACACCCGGCGCCGCCTGTGCCTCTTGGGTCCGGACAATCCCGAACCCCGACAAGGGAGCATGCCATGACCATCCTGGTCACCGGGGCGACCGGCACCGTCGGCCGCCACCTCGTCCGGCACCTGCTGGAGTCCGGCCACAAGGTGCGGGCGCTGACCCGCGACCCCGCGCGGGCCGGTCTGCCGCAGGGCGTGGAGGTCGTCGCCGGCGACCTCACCGACGCCGCCGGCCTCGCGCCCGTGCTCGACGGCGTGACCGCCGCGCACCTGATCAACTTCGCCGGCGACTACCGGCCGCTGTGGAACGGGCCGGAGATCGCGGCGGCGGCGGCGCGGGCCGGCGTCACCAGGGTCACCATGCTGGGCGGCTGGCAGGAGGGCACCCTGGAGCCGGCCGTCCAGGCGAGCGCGCTGGAGTGGACCAAGCTCAAGCCCGTCGAGTTCATGGGCAACACCCTGGCCGACTGGGCCGGGCGGCTGCGCGCGCGGGGCGTCGTCCGCGAGCCGTACGGCGACCGCCGCAGCGCGCCGGTCCACGAGTCCGACATCGCGGCCGTGGCGGCGGCGGCCCTCACCGAGGACGGCCACGCGGGGCACACCTACCTCATCACCGGGCCCGAGGTCCTGACACCCCGCGACAAGATCCGCATCCTCGCCGAGGCCACCGGCCGGGACCTGCGGTTCGAGGAGCTCACTCCCGAGCAGACCCGCGCGGAGTGGATCGAGCGGGGCAGGCCGCCGGAGATGCTGCTGTTCAAGGTGTTCGGCGACGACCCGGCGATCGGCGACGGCGAGAAGGTCGAGTTCCTGCTCAAGGTGTACGGCGCCGCGCACAAGGCGGGCTCCACGGTGAGCGGCGTCGTGGAGGCCGTCACCGGCCGCCCCGGCCGCACGTTCGCCCAATGGGCCGCCGAACACGCCGACGCCTTCCGCCCATGACCCCGGCCCGCCCTCGGTTCCGCCGGTGACCCGATTCCTGCTGCTCGCCGTCGCGACCCTCGCGCTGGACCTGACGGCCTGACACCGCCCCCGGCACGAGCACCGGCGGGCGCGGCTGACAGGCTGTGCTTCTGAGGTGCGAACGCAGGGAGGGCGTTGAGATGACGCAGCAGGTGCCCGCCGGGCCGCCCGGCAGACCGGCCGTCCCGCAGCCGGTGCTGAGCCCGCTGACGACGACGGCGATCTTCCTGGTGGTGACGGTCGCCCCGGGCGGCGAGCCGGTCGCCAGGGAACTGCTGACCGACCTGCCGGCGTTGCAGCGGTCGGTCGGCTTCCGCGCCGCCGACGGCAGGCTGAGCGTCGTCGCCGGCATCGGGTCCAAGGCGTGGGACCGCCTGTTCGCCGGGCCGCGCCCGGCCGAGCTGCACGAGTTCCGGGAGCTGGACGGCCCGCGGCACCGCGCGGTGTCCACCCCGGGCGACCTGCTGTTCCACATCCGGGCGATGCGGCTGGACCTGTGCTTCGAACTGGCCTCGCAGATCATGGACCGGCTGCGCGGCGCCGTGGTGGTCCGCGACGAGGTCCAGGGCTTCAAGTACTTCGACGTGCGCGACCTGCTCGGCTTCGTCGACGGCACGGAGAACCCGGTCGGCCCGGTGGCGAGCGAGGCCGTCCTGGTCGGCCCGGAGGACGAGGAGTTCGCCGGCGGCAGTTACGTCATCGTGCAGAAGTACCTGCACGACCTCCAGGCGTGGAACGCCCTGCCGGTCGACGAGCAGGAGAAGGTGATCGGGCGGACCAAGCTGTCCAACATCGAACTGGAGGACGCCGTCAAGCCGGACGACTCGCACGTCGCCCTCACCACGATCACCGACCCGGACGGCACCGAGCGGCGCATCCTGCGCGACAACATGCCGTTCGGCAACGTCGGCAAGGGGGAGTTCGGTACCTACTTCATCGGGTACGCCCGCACCCCCGCCGTCACCGAGAAGATGCTGGACAACATGTTCCTCGGGGACCCGCCGGGCAACCACGACCGCATCCTCGACTTCTCCACGGCGGTGACCGGCACGCTGTTCTTCGTGCCCACCATCGACTTCCTCGACGACCTACCAGACCCGCCGGGCGCCGGCATCGTGGCCGGAGCCGCTACGAACCCCGAGGTCCAGGTCCCGGACGACGGGTCGCTTGGCATCGGCGATCTCAAGAGGAGCACGTCCCGATGAACAACTTGCACCGCGAACTGGCACCCATCTCCGACGCGGCGTGGGCCGACCTCTCGGAGGAGGCGCGGCGCACGTTCCAACGCCACGTGGCCGGCCGGCGGGTCGTCGACGTCCCCGAGCCGGCCGGGCTGGAGCTGGCCGCGGTCTCGACCGGCCACCTGGACGCCATCGAGCCGCCCGCGTCGGGAGTGGTCGCCCGCACCCGGCGGTCCCAGCCGATCCTGGAGCTGCGGGTGCCGTTCACCGTCGACCGGCGCCAGGTGGACGACGTCGAGCGGGGCGCCAAGGACGCCGACTGGCAGCCGGTGAAGGACGCCGCCAAGCGCGTCGCCTTCGCCGAGGACCGCGCCGTGTTCCAGGGGTACGCGGCGGCGGGCATCGCGGGCATCCGCGACAGCTCCTCCAACCCGGCGCTGACGCTGCCGGCCGAGGTGGGCGACTACCCCGACGTGGTGAGCCGGGCCATCTCGGCGCTGCGCCTGGCCGGCGTCGGCGGCCCGTACGACCTGGCGCTGAGCGCGGACGCCTACACGGCGGTGAGCGAGACCGCCGTCCACGGCTACCCGGTCATCGAGCACATCGCGCGGCTTCTCGACGGGCGGATCATCTGGGCGCCCGCCATCGACGGGGCCTTCCTGCTGTCCAGCCGCGGCGGCGACTTCGAACTGTGCATCGGCCAGGACCTGTCGATCGGCTACCTGTCCCACGACGCCACCAGCGTCGAGCTCTACTTCCAGGAGACGCTGACCTTCCTGGTGCACACCGCCGAGGCGGCGGTGGCGCTCACCCCGGCGTCCTCCGTCACCGCCTGAGATCCGCTTTCCGCCGCCGGGCAGCCGGGGGGCACCGTCGTCTCTCCCGGTGCGACCTTTCGGCGGCCAGGGACGCGTCCGGGCGCGCGAGAAGACCGTCCGGTCGCCGGGGCGGACCTCATGTCCGGCGCGCAGTTCGCAATTCCCGCGAATGGCCGCTTGTTCGGGATCTTGCGGCTGTGGTCAATGATGTGTTACTTTTCTGCGCGTTCGACTGCTCGGTAAGTGATTCCTGTTTCTCCACCATTCGACTGCGTACGGGGACGCCGTGAGTGTGAGAAAGGCACTGTTCAGAGCCACGAAGCCGGCGCCCTGGCGAGCCATGGGCCATCCGGACCGCTTTCCATCGAACCGTCGCGAGGCACGGCGCAGCCGCTCATCGTCCCATCGCGCCCGCCCTCCCGAATTTCCGTCCGAATCTTGACCGTAGTCGTGTCCGCGCCGGTCACATGGCCGGTGAGGCGCACTTACGCGTGTCCTGCCGCGCGGGACGCGCGAGGCTCTACGTCGTAATCCGGCCGCCGGTCGCACCGGCACCCGTTCCGCCTATTCCGCGCGGCCGAAAACGCTTACCGAGCAAAGGCGCGCATGCGCGACCGCGTTATGCGCCAGGTGGCGGAAATCCATTCTTCTTGCCGCCGTCAGGGTTTCATCGAGCATAAAAGGGAGAGAAAGTGAACGCTTCCAGGATCAACCTCAAGGGCAGGTTCGCGGTCGCGGCGTCACTGGCGGCGGCCGCGCTGCTCGCCGGCGGCCTCACCGCCACCCCCGCCGCCGCCTCGTCGACCTCGGCGCTCGCCGGGACGTGCGAGTTCAGCCGCACCCTCTGCTTATTCGAGGGCACCGGGTACACCGGCGCGAGGTTCACCGCGCAGTCGCTGGTTCCTCCCGCGGGCGTCTGCGTCGATCTCACCGCACACGGCTGGGGCTCGGGGCGGGCCCACTCGGCGATCAACACCGCCACCCAGATCGCCACGCTGTGGACCAACACCAACTGCACCGGCACCCCCCTGCCCATTTACCCCGGCAGCTACCCGAGCATCAGCTTCAACGCGGGCAGCGTCTTCGTGTACTGATCCCCCGAGGGCATCGCACCGCGGGGAGGGCCACGAGCGGCGGCCCTCCCCGCGGGCACGCCGCGGCCCGGCGCGAGACGCCCCCGGGCGCCCCGGCGCTTCGCCGTGCCGAGATTCGTCAACGGTTAACCGGAAATGCCGTTGTGCGACGGCGCGCTGCGCCGGGTGCGGCCGGGGACGCTCGCGTCGAGCTTCCGCGCCGACGTCGAGGCGGGCCGGCTGCCCGAGGTGAGCTACATCATCCCGTCGGCGGCCGACTCCGAGCACCCGAGCGCGTCCTCCCCGGTCCAGAGCGCGCGGATCACCTGGGACATCCTCGACGCGATCGCCTCCACCCCCGAGGTGTGGCGCTCGACCGCGCTGTTCATCACCTACGACGAGAACGACGGCTTCTTCGACCACGTGCCGCCGCCGCGGCCGCCGGCCGAGCGGGCCGAGGAGTACTACGACGGCAAGCCGATCGGCCTGGGCGTCCGCGTGCCCATGATCGTCGTCTCGCCGTGGACCGTCGGCGGGTACGTCTGCTCGCGTCGTCCTGCGGCCCGGGGAGCGCAGGCAGGTGCCCTGGCCGGCCAAGGCGGCCCACGGCTGGTACGACGTCCAGGTCTCCTGCGAGGAGGACCCGTCGTTCGGCCGGCGCCTGATGGGCCACATCGAGAACGGCCGTCCCAGCATCACCGGCTGAGCCCGGCACCGCGCACAGTCGCCAGGAGCCGCCGGCCTGCGGGAACGGCCGGCGGCCACGGGAGAGTCCGCGTCGCACACCTGACCCCGGCATGACGTGGCCGTGAGGGCGGCTTGGCCCCTGGCTGGGTAGCGTGGGAGGGCGGCGCCCCCTGCGGAGGACCACTGTCATGTCTGATTTCTGGGATCTCAAACATCGTCTGTGCGAGGCGGTCAACGCTCACGACATGGAACGAGTGCTCGACTGCTACAGCCCGGACGCCGTTTTCGTCTCGCCGGTGGGCATCGCCGAAGGACGTGAGCAGATCGCCTGGATCTACCAGCAGTTTTTCGGGGGGTTCCCCGATTACCACCAGACGCCTGTGTTCGAACTCGGCGACGCCGACAACCCCGCTGTGACGGAATGGACGGTCACCGGCACCCACGAAGGCCCCTTTCTGCTGCCCGACGGGCGCGAGGTCGAGGGGACCGGCCGCCACGTCGTCTTCCGGGCCACCTGCTCGACCTTCGTCGATCACGGCAAGATCGCCGCGCACCGTGAGTACTTCGACCAGCTGGAGCTGTACTTCCAGCTCGGCTTCGGCCTGGCGGAGCGCGACCCTTCCCTCCGTTTCGCGCAGGCCCGCGGGTAGAGGGCGCACCCCCCGGGTGAAAAGGGGACGGCCACCCCCGGCGACGGGGATGGGACGTCGCCGGGGGTGGCCGTGGGGAAGGGCCGTCAGCGGGGCACGTGCCGGGAGTACGGGGGCGCCTCCCGGCGCGGCTCCTACTTCAGGCCGAAGGCACGGGTGATCGTCTGGGTCACCGTGTTGCCCCGCGCGTCCGCCGCGGCGGTACGCAGGGTGACGAACGACGCCGTGGCCGGGGCGTCCAGCCGGGCGGTCCAGCCGGGGCCGTCCTTGCGCAGGCCGGTCTTGTGCCAGGTGGCGCCGTCGTCGTAGGAGACCTCCAGCGTCACCGAACCGATCGCGCCCGGCCGCTCCACGCCGTCCAGGTGCGAGGGGGTGACGGTGAGCGCGTCGTGATGGCGCGCCTTGCCGGCCACGTCGGTGTCCACGGCGTAGTCGAGCTGGATCAGCGGCAGGCGCACGACCTCGCCGGGCGCGGCCGCCGCGGAGGTGAAGCCCCACTCGGTGCGGGTCGACGTGGAGTAGGGGTTGGCCCACGTGCCGCGGGAGTTCTCCGACACCAGCCGGTACGGCAGCCGCTCCGGCTTCACGCCGAAGACGGCGATCTGGTCGTAGGGCGCCTGGCCGAGCAGGGTGTCGCCCTGGTACACCTTCAGGCTGTTGGACACCATGCCGTTGAGGTAGGTGCCGCCGATGTGCCCGGCGCCCGAGTCGCCCCAGCCGGGCACCCTCGCCTGGAGGGTGTCGTCCAGCCGCAGCGGTGACAGGCCCTTCTCCAGGCGCGGCCGGTGGATCGGGCCGAACCACCGGACGTCGGTGGTGGTCCCCGCCCGGTAGGTCACCAGGTCGGCGGTGTGCTGCTCGACCTCGCGAACGATGTTCACCTGCTCGTACCAGGTGATCCCGCCGGTCACGTAGTCGGTGCGCTCGCCGATGGCCGGGGCGGTGAACCCGCTCGCGCCGGAGGCGGAGGAGTACCCGAACCGCCAGACGTCGGCGCGGTCCTCGACCACCTTGTTCTGCCGGTCGTTGCGGAAGGACACCTTGACCCGGGCCAGCTCGCTCTCGTCCGGCCGGTAGACCGGGTCGGCGGGCGCGGCGCCCTTGAAGTAGTGCACCAGGTCATAGGAGTACTCGGTGACCGGGTTGGAGGTCACCTCCAGCGTGGTCGCGCGCCGGCCGTCCTGGATGCGGGCGATCAGCTCCTCGCCCTCGTCCTGACCCAGCGCGACCATCGGCAGCGGGGCCGGGTTCGGCGGCCCGTACAGCGCGTCGTTCCACGGCTCGGCGCGGCCGGGGCCGTCGTTGACGACCACCAGCATCTTCGCGCCCGCGGCGAGCGCCGCGGCGGCCTGCTCCTCGCGGGTGACCGCGGCGGAGTTCCTGACGACCACGGCCTTGCCCGCCGCGGGCCTGGACCGGTAGCCGGCCGCGCCGCCGTCGCCGGCGAACAGCGCCGCGAGCGTATGACGGCCCTTCGGCAGCGGGGTCGCGCCCCGGTGGACCAGCACGTCGTCGAAGGCGCGGCCGCCGGAGGCGAGGGTCAGCGCCGGCTGCTGCAGACGCCAGTGGGCGCCGATCTCGAACTCCCCCTTGCGCACCTTGGCGCCGGTGGGCAGCGTCCACACACTGTCGTACTCGATCGCCGGCCAGCGGCTGGAGGCGGTGTAGTCGTCGTCGGCGACGGCACGGTAGACGTCCATGCGCATCCCGGCCAGGGTGCTCGCCTTGGGCGTCACCGCCGCGACCCGCCGCGCCTTGCGCGCGTCCAGGGTGACGGTCCTGTCCTGGTCGAGCCGGACGTCGGTGGCGGCGAGCACGCCGAGGCCCAGCGAGTGGGGCCCGTGCGCGCCTTCGAGGTCGGCGGTCATCCACAAGGTGTAGGTGGCGGCCGGGACGCGCAGGTCCAGGGTGCCGGTCTCGTCCAGCCAGAGCGGGGCGAACAGGTGCTCGGCGGTGAGGATCACCTCACCGCTCAGCGGGCGGCCGGCGCGGTCCTTGGCGGTGAGGGTGAGCTGGTGGCGCTCGCCCTCCTTGGCGACGCCGATCATGGTGCGGGCGCGCACGGCGCCGCTCGCGTCGGCGGCCTCCACCGTGCCCGAGACCGTGGTGTCACCGGGAACCTGGTCCAGGTGGGCCGTGACCGTCACCGCGGCGGCGCCGCCCGCCGGGACGGTGACGCGGGAGGCCGACAGCGTGTACGCGGCGGCCGGGGCGCCGGTCAGGCGAGTGGTCAGGTCGAGGGTGACCGGGGCGTCGCCGGTGTTGGTGTAGGTGATCTCCTTGGCGCTCGTCGCGCCGGCCGGGGCCGGGTAGGCGTGGAATCCGGCGAAGGCCGAACCGGTGGCGAACACGGTCGCGGCGGTGGTCGCCGCGATGTCCAGCCGCCCGCTGCCCGCTTGGGCGATGCTGTGGTCGGGGGTCGGCTTGGTGGTGCTGACCAGCGCGTCCTTCAGCCGCTGGCCGCTCCAGCCGGGGTGCTGGGCGGCCAGCAGCGCGGCGGCCCCGGCGACGTGCGGGGTGGCCATGGAGGTGCCGCTCATGGTCTGGTAGTAGCCCTCGCCCTCGGTCGCGTACTGCGAGCGCGCGGCGAGGATGCCGACCCCGGGGGCGGTGAGCTCGGGCTTGAGCCCGCGGTCGCCGGGGCGGGGCCCGCGGCTGGAGAAGTCGGCGAGGGCGTCGGAGGCGTCCACCGCGCCGACGGCCAGCGCGGCGTCGGCGGCGGCGGGGGTGGCGACGGTGAACTCGCCCGGGCCGTCGTTGCCCGCGGCGATGACGAACAGCGCGCCGGTCTCGGCGCTCAGCTCGTTGACGGCCACGCTCATCGGGTCGGTGCCGTCGGAGGCGCCGGCGCCCAGGCTCATACTGATGATCTTGGCGTGCTGGTCGCGGGCGGCCCACTCCATTCCGGCCAGCACCCACGACTCCTGGCCGCCGCCGCTGTCGTCCAGCACCTTGCCGATGTGCAGCCGGGCGCCGGGGGCGACGCCCCTCTCCTTGCCGCCGGAGGCGGCGCCGGTGCCGGCGATGGTCGAGGCGACGTGCGTGCCGTGCCCGTGGCCGTCCTCGATGCTCTCCTGCTCCGGCACGAAGCTGCGGCCGGCGACGACCTGGCCCGCCAGGTCCGGGTGGCCGGTGTCGACACCGGAGTCCAGGACGGCCACCTCGACGTCCTTGCCGGTGTTCCCGCTCTGCCACACCGTGGGCGCGCCGATCTGGGCGGTGCTGTCGGCGAGGCTCGCCTTCACCTTGCCGTCCAGCCACACCTTCTCGATGCCGCCCGCAAGGGAGCCCTGCGCGCCGCGCTGGGAGGGGGCGGGGAGGGTGGCGCCCTTGGTCAGCGCGGACCAGAAGCCGGCCGAGCGGTCGGCGTCCAGCGCCGCCCCCTGGACGCTGGTCAGGGGACGCACCTGGCGCGCGCCCTGAGGCGGGGCGGCGGTGCGGGCGCGGGCGGCGGCGTCGGTGTAGGTGACGATGAGCGGCAGGCGGGCGCTGTGCGCGTCGTCGTAGCCGTCGGCGAGCAGCCGGGTCACGTTGAACAGGTCCCGGTCCAGCAGCCCGGCGGCGAGGTACCGCAGCGCCGACCGCGGGTAGACGTAGGTCTGGCCCTTCTCGGCGTGGGTGACGGCGTCGGCGGGACGGCCGTCCGGGCTCACGACCGTGCGGGTCTGGGTGCCGTCCGGCGCGGTGCCGACGGTCACCTTGTCCCCGGTGAGCAGCGTGACGGTCCGTCCGGGCGCGGTGCTCGCACCGGAGGCGGTGACGCCGTCAGCGGCCGGGGCGGTGGAGGCGTCGGCCGGTGGGACGGCCGCGAGCGCCGCGAGCGCGGCGGCCAGCGCGACGAGCCCGCGCCCCCGGGAGGGAGGGAATGGCAAGGGAAACCCCAAAGCTAGGAGTGCAGCGAGATCCCTAGATTGTGGTCAAATGTCCGGGGTTCCTGGCCGATTGAGCTCTGACGCATTTATGCCATGTCGCATATGCGAAAGCCCCCAGCGGAAACGCGCGGGTTCCCGGGGCGGCCCCGAGTGTGTGTCGGTCGACCGGTTGCGGACGGTGTCCGGGGGAGGCGGGAGGCCGGATTCTATGATCGGCGGGACCGGTCGGCGGGTGATCGCGGCGACGGGGGCACGGACGTTCGGGCGGGAGAGGGCCGATGGCGGGAATCAGTGAAGGGCCGTACTTCGAGGAGCTGGCGGTGGGGCGGGTGTTCGACGGCGCGCCCGGGGTGACGCTCACCGAGGGCATGGCCGCGGCGCACCAGGCGGTCGTGGGCGACCGGCTCCGGCTGCCGCTCGACGCGCACCTGTCCCGCGAGGTCCTCGGCGGCGGCACTCTCGCCCATCCGGCGCTGGTCTGGGACGTGGCGATCGGCCAGTCCACCCTGGTCACCCACCACGTCAAGGCCAACCTGTTCTACCGGGGTCTCGCCTTCCGCCGGCTGCCGCTGATCGGCGACACGCTGCGCACCCGCACCGAGGTGGTCGCGCTGCGCCAGAACCGGCCCCGGCCGGGGCGCCGCCCGACCGGGCTGGCGGTGCTGCGCATCACGACCGCCGACCACGACGGGCGGCCGGTGCTCGACTTCTGGCGCTGCGCGATGATCCCGCTGCGGGACCACGGGGCGCGCACCGGCCACGACGCCGACCTGGAGGCGGTGGGCGCGTCCGCGACCGGCGCGGACCTCGCCGGCCGGGCCGCCGGACTGCTCGACGGCTGGCGGCTTGACCGGTTCAGAGGTCACGTCCCCGGACGGCACTTCGCGGACGTGACCGAGGGCGACAGGTGGCAGGTCGGCGGGGGAGACGTGGTGTCCGCGGCCCCGGAGCTGGCCAGGCTGACCGTCAATATCGCGCAGGTGCACCACGACACGCGGGAGGCGGGCGGGCCGCGGCTGGTGTACGGCGGGCACACCATCGGCCTGGCGCTGCACCAGGCGGCCCGCGCGCTGCCGAACCTGGTCACGGTCGTGGCCTGGCACGGCTGCGACCATCTCGGCCCCGTGCACGAGGGCGACACCCTGACCAGCGAGATCACCGTCGAGAGACGGGAGGAACTCCCCGGTGGCGGCGGGCTGGTCCACCTGCGCTCGGTCGTGGAAGCGGTGTCCGGCGCCGAGCCGGCCGCGGTCCTGGACTGGCGTTTCGTCGCGGTCATGGCCTGACCGGCCCGACCGGCCCGACCGGCCCGACCGGCCCGACCGGTTCGCATCGGGCGACGCCGGTGAGTTCTCCGCCGGCGCCGGTGAAGCTTTCAGGCGGAGAGCGGGGGATCGGCGGGGCCCGAACCGGTTAAGGGCAGGTGGGGCCGCATGTCGAGGCGATGCGCTGCCCGGTCGGGCGCCGGGCGGTTGCGGCGCGCTGCGGGACGGGGTTGTTTGGCAGCGCCCCCATCCTCTCGTCCCCGCAAGGAACACCACCATGGCAAGACGGATCAGGCCGCTCCACCTGCTGCTGGCGCTGGCCCTGGCGATCATGGCCGGCGTGGCGCCGACGGCCTTCCCGGTGGCCGGCGCGGCCGCCTCGGGCTTCGTGCAGCGCTGCGGCGTCCACTTCTGCCTCAACGGCAGGACGTACTACTTCGCCGGCGCCAACACCTACGACATCTTCACCTACGGCGGCAGCTACGGAGACACCGAGACGCAGTACATGGACAAGGCGCGCATCGACGCCCACATGGCCGAAATGCAGGCCGACAAGGTCAGCGTGGTCCGTCTCTGGATGTTCAGCCACGAGAGCTGGCACGGCTTCGAGCCGTCCAAGGGGCAGTACAACGACCAGCAGTTCGCCCTGTTCGACTACGTCATCGAGTCGGCCAAGGCGCACGACATCCGGCTGATCCCGGTGTTCGAGAACTACTGGGAGGCCTACGGCGGCATCGACACCCGGCTCAAGTGGGAGGGGCTGAACGGCGGGCACCCTGGCCGGGCGGTGTTCTTCGACAAGACCAAGTGCCCGGGCTGCTTCACCCAGTACAAGAACTACCTCACCTACGCCCTCAACCGGACCAACCACTACAGCGGCGTCAAGTACAAGGACGAGCCGGCCGTGTTCGCCTGGGAGCTGATGAACGAGCCGCGCTACCAGGACGTCGGCGCCGAGGAGAACAAGAGCGGCGCGACCCTGCGCAAGTGGGTGGACGAGATGGCCTCCTACGTCAAGAGCATCGACGCCAACCACATGGTCGGCGCCGGACTGGAGGGCCACGAGTCCCGCTACGGGTTCGGCGGCGACGAGGGCAACCCGTTCGTCTACATCCACCAGTCGCCCTACGTCGACTTCACCTCGGCGCACCCGTATCCGAACGCGGGCTGGGCGAACCTGACCCTGGACCAGACCAAGACGCTGATCGGCAGATGGATCTCCGACTCGCACGACGTGGTGGGCAAGCCGTTCTTCATGGGCGAGTTCAACACCGAGGGCAACGCCGACCGGGTCACGTGGTGGACGGCGCTCTACGCCGACTTCGAGGCCAGGAACGGCGACGGGTCGGCGTTCTGGTGGTACCCGGACAAGAACGGCGGCGGCGACCAGCACAGCGTGAAGAGCGGCGACCCGGCGCTCGCGGTCTTCCGGGCGCACTCGGCCCGGATGGCGGCCAAGGGCGGCGGAACGCCCACCCCGACCCCGACGCCCACGCCGACCCCGACGCCCACTCCGACCCGGACGCCGACCCCCACCCCGACGCCGACCCGGACTCCCACTCCCACGCCGACCCCGACTCCCACGCCGACCCGGACGCCGACTCCCACGCCGACCCCCACGCCCGGCGGGTGCTCGGTCGGCTACAGCGTGAACGACTGGGGGAACGGGTTCACCGCGGACGTCACCATCACCAACAACGGGACCGCCGCCGTCAACGGCTGGACCCTGGCCTTCGCCTTCGGCGGCTCCCAGCGGGTCACCAGTGCGTGGAACGCGACCGTCACCCAGTCAGGAGCGCAGGTGACGGTGCGGAACGCCGCCTGGAACGGCACGATCGGCGCCAACGGCGGCACGGCGGCCTTCGGCTTCCAGGCCGCCTACACCGGCGCGAACGCGGTCCCGGCGGCCTTCACCCTCAACGGCGCCGCCTGCACGAGGAGATGACCCGCGGGAACCAGGCCCGGAGGGACCACCCCCCGGCCGGATCGCCGTCGGACGAACCGCGGCGTCGCCCCCCGAGCGGGGAGGCGGCGCCGCCGGAGTAAGAAGGCGGCGTCGCCTCTGGAATAGGGAGGCGTCGCCGCCCTGGGAGTGGGGAGGCGTCGCCGCCCTGGAAGTGAGGAGACGACGTCCCCCTGGGTGGGGGAGGCGTCGCCGCTCATGGCCGGCAGCGGTCCGGGTCGCCGCGCAGGAAGTCGTCCCGGTGCATCGTGGCGTTGCCGTCCCCTCCGTCCCAGGCCAGCACCTCACCGTTCCCCAGACCGGCCAGGTCGGCGGCGGTGAACGGCACCCGTCCCTTGAGGCTCCTGTCGCCCATGGCGCCGCTGACGGTGGCGACATAGGGGACGCCCTCGCGGAGCGCGGTCAGCTCGCTCCCCGTGGCGCGCCAGCCGGCGGGCGGGTCCTGGAAGAGCCGGATGGCGCGCACCGAGGAGGTCCAGCCGCCGTTGTGCACGCTCCAGGCCACCGGCCCGCCGCCGCCGGTGTCGCCGTCGGCGCCGGTGTCGGCCAGGACGGAGAAGTCCTTGGCCAGGTAGCCGGGGCAGTCGGCCAGCAGCAGCCGCGCGCCGCCGTCCGCGGCCCGTTCGACGGCGAGGATGCCCTTCGGCGCGGGCGTGCATCCCGCGCCGAAGCAGACCAGGGCGGCCAGGGCGGTCAGTGCGGCGGCCGCGCGCGTGAGCCCGGGCCCCCTTCTGCGAATCACCGTTCCATCTTCCTCTCTAGGTCCCCGGCATCCGGTATTCGAGAGGCCGCCAGGTCCAGTAGCTTCCCCACCACAGGTTGGCCTCCATCTCGTACTTGTTCATGGACGCCGGGTCACCGACCTTGTGCTGGGAGTAGGCCGCGGCGGCGGCGTACCGGGCGACGAAGTCGACGGCGGTGGCGGAGGCCGCCCACTGCCGGGAGTGCACCGCCTCGTGCTTCTCCAGGTTCGGCCCGTAGGCGTCGGCCTGCGCGCGCCCGGAGACCTTGCTGGTCTTGGCGATGTCCTCGCGGCGCTGCTTCTCCTCCTGCATCTGCTGCCGGTAGGCCTGCTTGGAGTACGGGTAGAACAGCACGTCGCCGATGGTCATCGGCTGGTCGCCGCCGGGGGAACTGCTGTAGCAGACGTACTGCAGCGAATGGCGTTCGCAGATGCCGTCGTGCATCTTCCCCTTGTGGTAGAGCCAGGCCATCTCGTTCGCGCCGTTGGTGTTGTTGCCCCAGTGGAACGGGTGGAGCAGCAGCGCCGTGCTGAGGTCGACCCCGTTGCCCTTGCAGAAGCACCCGCCGGGCGGGGCCTTGGGCGCCGGGCCCGGGCTCGGGGAGGGCGTCGGCCGCTTCTTCTTCTTTTTCTTCCGCGCCGGGTCGGCGGTGCCGGTCTTGGGGTCGTAGCCGACGGCGTCCTGCGTCGCCTGGTCGCAGTACTTCAGGTCGTACTGGCAGGAGTTGGGCCTGGACCCGATCTCCTCGCCCGTCGGGTCGCTGAAGGTGGCCGGGTTCTGGTTGCCGTAGGAGTAGCCGTTCAGCGACTGGCTCTGGTCGGTGGACAGCACCGGGTCCACGCTCAGGAACCTGCCGGTCAGCGGGTCGTACAGGCGGGCGCCGACGTAGGTGAGCCCGGTGTCCTCGTCGGCGGTCTTGCCGAGGAAGCCCTTGTCGTCGGGCCATGGCCGGCCGGACGGGGCGCCGCGCGGCGCGCCGAACGGGGTCGTGTACCGCTTGGCGATCGCCTGGCTGCTCGCGTCGACCGCGAGCGAGGAGGTGCCGTGCTGGTCTCCGGCGACGAACGTGACCGTGTTCGTCCCCGTTTCCGTGCTGCGCACCGCGATGACCTGGTCGCCGGCCGTGTAGGAACGGACGGCCCAGTTCTTGACGGCGGTGCCGGTCCTGCTTTGGTGGATCTCGGTGGCGCCGAGGTACAGGACGCTCTCGCCGTCGCCCTCCGCGCGGCGGAGCAGCACCTCGCCGTCGGCGTCGTACACGTAGGTGGCCTTCTGCGCGCCCTGCGTCACGGTGGAGACCCGGCCCTGCGCGTCCCAGGTCAGCGTCTGGCCGCCCCGCCCGGTCGTGTTGCCGGACTTGTCGTAGGAGTAGGTCGGCGTCACGCCCGTGCAGGACGCGGCGGAGGTGACCGCGGTGAGAGCGTGCCGCCTGGCGGTGTCGCCGTAGCAGTACGTCGAGGTGGCGGCCGCTCTGCCGGTGTAGCCGGTCTCCGTGCTGCGCATGCCCGCGCTGTTGTAGGTGTACCCGGTGCGGTACGGCGCGGCCCCGCCCAGCGTCCTGCTGGTGCAGTCGTCGGTGGCCGGCGTCCACGCCTCGGTCAGGCGGCGCTGCCCGTCGTAGGCGAAGCACTGGAAGTCGCTCGCGCCCGCGCCGTCCTGGGCCGGGGTGTCGGCGATCTCGGTGACGTTTCCCGCGTCGTCGTAGTGGTAGGTCAGGTCCTGCGGCTTGACCGGCGTGGACTGGGTGGTGACGAAGGACCTCTTCAGCCGGTCGGTGCCCTCCTCGTAGGTGTTGCTGATGTAGGTCTTCTTGGCGGCGGCGTCCCCCGACAGGGCCAGGGTGAGCTGCTGGGGCCGGCCGAGCGGGTTGTAGTCGGCCGCCTGGAGGTAGTCCTGGGTGCCGGTGACCTTCACGACCTGGCCGGTCGCCGTGTAGGTCAGGCTGACGGTCTCCGCGGCCAGACCCCCGGCCGCCGGCTCGGTCGAGCTCTTCAGGGTGGCGTCCGGGTTGTAGGCGCCGCCGAAGGTGTAGGAGGTCCTGGCCGCGCCGGAGACGACCATCGGGTCCTTCTGGTCGAGGTCGATCTCGGTGCTCGTCGCGCGGTACAGCGCGTCGTAGCTCAGGACCTTGCGGGTGTAGGCCCTGCCGGTGGCGACGGCGCCGCCCTCGTAGCTGGTCGCCGACGCGAGCCGCCCCTGGACCACGGTGTCGTAGGTCCAGGTGGCCAGCTTGCCGGCGTCGGTGCGCGACCCCGACCACAGCCCGGTCCTGCGGCCGAGCTCGTCGTAGCCGTACAGCAGCACCGAGCCGTTCGCGCCGGTGACGGTGTCCGGCTGGTCGAGCGCGGTGTAGCGCAGGGTGCCGGCGCCCTTGTCGGGGTCGGTGATGCCCGCCTGCCGCCCGAACAGGTCGTAGGTGTAGGACCACTGGGCGCCGTCGGGGCCGGTGACGGTCCGCTGCCGGCCGCCGGGGGTGTAGGCGAAGGAGGTGGAGGCGTACCCGCCCGAGGTCATGGAGCCGTACTGGGTGTCGGCCGGCGATGGCGAGCCGTACTCGCGGCTCTCGACGGTGCGTCCCAGCGCGTCGATGATGGTGCGGGTCGCCTTGCCGCCGGTCACGGCGCTGGTGGCGGTGGAGTCACCGGTGTAGGCGGTGGTGGTCGTCCACTTCGGCACGCCGTAGGTGAGGAAGGTGCTGCTGGTCGGGCGTCCGGCGCCGTCGAACACGCGGTTGGTCTGCTTGGGCGCCTCGCCGTACTCCTCCCGGCTGTAGGTGGCGTTCGGCGTGTGCCCGGCGTCGAAGATGTCGGCGTAGGTCTCGTAGGCCAGGCCGCGCGAGTCGTAGCGGGTGTCGGTCAGCAGCCGGCCGCCGTTCGGCGTCGGCTGCTGGGTCTGCATGGGCCGCAGCAGCGAGTCGAAGATCTGGTACGTCCAGTTCGCCGTGGTGGACGACCGGACGGTGGAGGTGCCGATCGCGGGTGCCTTGCCCCGTTCGAACACATAGGAGTAGGCCATGCTGGGGGTCTCGCCGCCGCCCTTGCCGCGGTCGGGCAGCCACACCCCGGTCAGCCTGCCGAGGCCGTCGTAGGTCTGCTCGGTCTTGGCGTCGTTGGGGTCGTAGGTGCGCAGCGGCTGCCCCCGCGTCCCGTCGAGGAAGACGGTGGTCTTCTGCTGCTTGGCGTTGGTGACCACCGTCTTGGTGGGCACGCCGGCGCCGGTGGGGGTGTAGGCGGTGGTGGTGGGGTTGCCGCCCGCGTCGGTGACGACCAGGGGCCTGCCCAGCGTGTCGAAGGTCGTCTTCGCCGTGCGCTGCCAGCCGGTCGGCGGCCGGTCGCCGCCGGTGACCGCCACCGGGTAGCCGGTGGCGCGGCCGGTCCAGCTCTCCTCGCCCTTGGCCGGCTTCTGGCCCGCGGACCAGCCCGTCGCCGAGGCGTCGTCGTAGACGGTGGCGGTGTCGGACAGCACGTCGCCGGCGGTGGCGCCGTCGGCGGGCAGCGACAGGTCGGCCTCCTTCACCGAGCAGGGCCGCCCGACCTGGCGGGTGCGGGAGACCAGCGTGTTGATGCCCTTGGCGTCGTCGCGCGCGTACCAGGTGCGGGTGCAGGTCTCGTCGCCGCTCTTGGCGGTGTCCCCGGTGGCGTCCTGCGTGACCGGCATGCCGTAGCCGTCGTAGGTGGTGGCGGTGGAGACGGTGCGCCAGGTCTTCGGGACCGTGAGGTAGGTGTGCTCGTACGACCTGCCGGTGCGCAGGTAGTACGCCTCGGTGTCGGCGTAGGACTTGTGCTGGGTGGCGGTCCGCGACGACCAGGGGTCGTTCACCGTCACCTCGATCGGGACGGCGCCGTCGTAGGTGACCTCCTCGCGGGTGTAGCCCGCGTACTGCTCGGCGTCGGCGAGGTCGGCCACGTCGAGGCCGGTCGCGTCCAGGCCGGGCACCGAGGCGGCGCGCCGCCGGTCGGGGTCGACGACCCGGGGGCTCGCCGACTTCAGCAGCCGGTCGCCGTTCATGCCCTGCAGGAAGACCGAGACGGTCTTGGTCTGGGTGCCGCCGGCGGAGCCGGTGAAGGCGGTGACCTTCTGGAAGCCGCGCCACAGCGACCAGGTGCGCTCGCCGGCGGGGATGAACGGGCTGTCGTTGTAGTGCCAGGCCGGCTTGTCGTAGGCGTAGGAGTACTCGGTGAGCGGGTTGTCCCCGGCCGGGTCGGCGATGTTCACCGCCAGCACGCGGTACTTGTGGAACCAGTCGACCGAGGCGTCGGAGGCCCCGTTGACGTGCCAGAACTGCGGGTAGCACGAGCCGTTGCCGGCGTCCTCGGCCGCCGGCATCGCCGAGCCGCGCACGCACTCGGGCTCGTTGTAGCTGACCGTCGTGAGCGCCCCGGTCTCCGAGGTGATCGTCTCCAGGCGCGGCCTGGTGAGCGGCAGGATGTCGCCGCCGCCGGGCTGGGTGCCGCCGGCGACCCGGTTGGGCCGCATCGCGTAGGTGAATGAGACCGGGTCGAGCGTCACGGGCCCGTCCGTGGGCGACCCGGTGCGCACGATCGACGTCAGCGACAGCGTCTGGTCGGCGGAGGTGCCGATGTCGCCGCCGTCCAGGTACCTCTGGGTGAACGCCCAGGAGTCGACCGGCTTGTACGCCGTGCCGGACAGGACGGAGGTCTCCACCTTCACCAGCCGCTTGCGGGAGAAGAAGTCGGGGCTCTCGGTGTGGCAGTCGTCCTTGCTCGCGTCCTTGGCGCAGATCGCGTCGAAGGGGACGTCGGGCCAGCGCTCGGCGGTGTCCTTTGTCAGGCTGGAGCAGTCGCCGTCCGTGCAGCGCTCGCTGTAGGAGAAGGACACCTTGTCGGGGGCGGTCGCGGTGAACAGCGTGTCGGACCGCTGCCCGTACAGGATGCGGTCCAGGTAGCCGCCGCGGGTGTAGAGGGTGGTGGCGGTGCCGGCCTTGTTCTTGCGGTAGTAGTTGGTCTCCTTGGTGTACCAGTACGACATGGCGTTGCCGTGGGTGTCCTCGACGTAGTCCAGGTTCCAGCGCCACGCCTGGGTGACAGCCCGGTCGGCGAAGGCGTCGCCCTTGGTGTAGCCGGGTTCGCCGGAGTCGTCGCCGTACACCGGGACCGTCCACACCGAGTTGGTGCGCTCGGCGCCCGCGCCGGTCAGCTTGTCCAGGCCGAAGTAGTACTTGGTGCCGTCGCCGGTGGTGACGATCCAGTACTCGCCGTCGTCGTCGCCGTTGGCGGCGCCGGTGGACCAGGTGACGGTGGAGGCGTCGTCGTTCTTCAGCCGCCAGGCGTGGCCGGTGTCGTCCTTGACCAGTTCGGTGGACCTGCCGTTCAGCACGAGCGAGGCGTTCTCGTACTTCCAGCACAGGTCGTACTGCTCGTCGTGACCGTCCTCGTCACAGGGGCCGTACTGGCGGTCGATGTAGGAGGCGGCGGCCGTCTCGAATCCCTCGCCGACCGAGGTGCCCTGGTTGTTGCCGGCGGCCGTGCGCCCGTCGATGCCGCCGGAGTCGTAGGACAGGTCCAGCGAGGGGGAGGGCCCGGCGGGGGGCTCCACCGGCGCCATCGGGTAGGACCAGGTGAACGCGCCGGAGCCGCCGCCCGCCTCCCAGGTGGACGACGCGCCGAGCGGTGTGGCCGAGTAGTCGCCGCCGCCGTCGGGCGCCTCGCCGGCCGGGGCCAGGGCCTCCGCGGCGAACACGGCCGGAGCGGCCCCGAGGGTGACCGGCGCCGACACGGTGAGCGTGGCGGAGGAGTTGACCGAGGCGAGCGGGGTGCGCGTGCGGCACTCCTCCAGCGCGGGCGTCGTCAGCGCACAGGCGGGAAGTCCCACCAGGCGCAGCCGGCCGCCCCATCCGCCGCCGTACGCCGAGGCGAAGGAGGCGTAGCCGACGCTCAGCCGGGCCTCGCCGGAGGCCGGCGCCGAGGCGGTCAGCAGCACGCCGTCCACCCCGGCCGCCTCGGCGGCGGCGCGGTCGAGCACCCGCACGCTCGCCACCGTACCGGCCGCCGCGCCTGCCGCCGCGCCTGCCGCGGTGCCTGCCGCGGTGCCGGGGGACGTCGCCGCCGTCGCGCCGGCGTCCTTTCCGGGCGCCGGGGTCAGGGTGACGGGCAGGTCTCCCACGGTGACGCTCGCGGCGCCGAGCGGGACCTGCGCCGTGCCGGCCTTGGGCCAGGCGGCCCTGCGCTCCCCGGCCGCCCGGGCGGCCCAGGCGTCGTTGCGCGCCTGGGAGGCCGCGACCTGCTCGCGCGCCTTCCCGGCGCCGGTCGCGTTCATGGCCCTGACCTTGCTGGACCGCTGCTGCGGTACGGGGGGCGCGCCGGGTGGGCCCGCCGCGGCGGAGGCGGCGGGCATCACCCCCAGCGCCAGTGTCACCATCACTGCCATCGCGGTCGCCAAGACAGCGCGCATTACGGGCCGACGCATGACCCAACCTCCTCGAGAGGAACAGAGAACCGGGATCAACCGGGGGTGAGGGCGTGCGGGGACCGGGGTGCCGGTCTCCGCACGCCGTCAGTCGCCGACGACGGCGTCGAGCTGGTCGGAGTCGGACAGGGCGCCCGCCCACAGGCGCAGGTCGGTGAGCTCGGCGGCCAGGAAGTGGCTCCAGGCGGTGGCGCTGAAGCCCTTGCCGACCGCGAACTCGCCGGACCCGGCGGCCGCGGTGTAGGCCAGGTCGAGGTCGTTCTGCTCGTGGCCGACGTAGAGCCGCACCACCGGGCCGCCCGGGGCCAGGGCGTCGTAGACGCCGGTCAGCCGCACGGGGCTGTCCGGGCTCGCCGTGTCCTCGGAGCTCACCCAGCTCTTGGCGCCGTCCTTGCCGACCCGGCCGAAGCGCCAGAAGCCGACCGGCACGGCCACCTCGTTGCCGTCGTCGTCCAGCCTCGTCTCTTTGCCGGTCAGCTCGAACCAGAGGCCCCACGAGGAGCCGTCGGCGGTACGCTGCCCGGCCACCTGGCCGAGCGAGCCGATCGGCATCGCGAGGGCCTTGTCCTGGTCGAGCTGGATCTTCGCCGTCACGGTGAACGAGCCGGTGTCGTCGACGACCGGCCCCGGGGCGGTGGCCGCGTCGTCCACGCCGTCCAGCACCAGGCCCTCGCCGTCCAGCGTCGCGCCGCCGGCCAGGGTCAGCGAGCGGCCGTAGCCGGACAGCGGGTCGGGCAGCGCCGTCCCGGCGGCACCCGCCGGATCCCAGTCGGCCACCAGCTCCATGTCATCGCGCCCCGACGCCGGGGACTCCGACCGCGCCTGCGACGCGACCTCCTCGGGGGTCAGGACGCGCTGCCAGGCGGCGACCTCGTCGACGGAGCCGGCCAGGTAGTGCTGGAACAGGCCGGCCCAGGTGTAGCGGCCGATCTCGAACGGTCCGGTGGCCGACCACGCGCCCGCGACGGTCGCGGTGCCCTGTGGCAGGCCGTTGACATAGAAGGCGAGCTTCTGCGTCGCCGGGTCGTAGGTGCCCGCCAGGTGGGTCCAGGCGTTCACCTGGGCGGTGTTGTTCTTCGCGCAGACCCCGAAATACGCCTTGCCCGTCGCCGCGTCAGCGTCCTTGACGCCGAAGCAGTAGGACACCCGGCCCACGTCGTACCAGAGGTTGAAGGGGCTGTAGCCTCCGGCGCCGTCCTGCGACAGGACGGTGCCCGGCGTGGTGGTCTGGTCCATCCGCACCCAGGCGGCGACCGAGTAGGCCGAACGCGTCTCCAGCACCGGCCCGGAGGTGGCGGCGTAGGCCGACGTGCCGTTCAGGCTCAGGCCCTTGTCGGTCTTCGGGGTGGTCAGCGCGGTGCCGTCGTCGTCGTACCACAGCTCGCCGCGGCGTCCCCGGCCGTCCCGCACCGCGCCGCCGCTGAGGGTGGCGTCGTGCCGGGCCGCGCCGGTGGAGGAGTCGGCGGCGACGCCCGCGTCCTCGCCGAAGTGCCACCTGCCGACCGGGCCCGCGCCCGCGGCGACCAGGAAGTCCAGGACGGTGGTGGCGCCGTACCGGCCCACGTTGTCCTTGGCGCGGACGTACAGGCTGAAGGTGCCCGAGGCCCCCGGCGTGATCACCGGCTTGACCGTGGCGCCCTTGACGTCCGCCGACCAGGTGGGCGTGGTGGACAGGCGGTACTGGTAGGCCACGTTGCCGGCGTCGCCGGAGGCCGGCGCGAAGGTGAACGCCGCGCCCAGCCCCGGGCCGCCGGCCGCCGTGCACGCGGTGGTGGTGCACGCGGTGTACGGGGCGCCGGGGGTGACCACCGGCGCCTTCGGCGCGGTCGGGTCGACCTTGAAGTAGCACCAGCCCGCGCTCAGGTAGCTGCTGGTCCCGGCCAGCCACTTGGTGTAGTCGCCGTAGTACGAGCGTGTCCAGGAGTCGTAGCGGTAGAGCACTCCTTCGGTCAGCGTCGGCGCGTCCGCGGTCACCTTCACGTTGTCGCCGACGTGTCCGCTCGCCGGCCGCTCGATGGTGGAGAACGCCTGCGTCCAGGTGCCGTCGGAGTTCTTCTTCTGGACGTAGAAGGCCCCCCGCAGCATCGCGCCGGACTCACCGCCCGCCAGGGTCTGCGGGACCGTCGCCATGGCCGGCGTGGGGTCGGAGACGATCGCGGGCGCCGACTCCTTGGTCTCGCAGACCGTTCCCGAGCCGGTGACCAGGCCGACGCCGGTCGGCACGCCGGGCATCCCCACGTAGTCGACGACCAGCACGGCGTCGTTCCGGAAACGTTTCCAGGCGGAGGTGTCGCTCTCGTCGTGCGCCCGCAGCTCCAGGGTCAGCTTGGAGAATTTGCCGGCCGCGAAGTCCTTCACGGTGGGGGTGAGGTTCTCGTTGGTCTCCTCGGGGTTGTCGCGGAACTCGATCGGCGCGGCCGGCTCGTCGGGGTCGCACGCCGAGCCGCGGCCCGCCGAGACGTTGCGGTCGACCATCCAGTCGAGCTCCTTGGGCCGGCTCGCCCAGGTCGTGGCGGAGGAGATGTTGTTGGTGCGGACCAGGTCGACCCATCGGGGGGAGCACTGGAACGCCCACGGCTCGGTGACGCGGAAGGCCGCGCCCAGCACCTGCTTGCCCTTGAGGCTCGCGGGCGAGAACTGGAAGTACAGGCGCTGGGTGTAGCCGGGGCCGCAGTAGTAGCCGCTCCAGGTGCCGCAGTGGCCGACGCCCTTGCCCTCGTTGTCGTCGCCGTTGCTCCAGTTGTAGGACTCGTACCCGTCCGAGCGCAGCAGCGTCCGGTCGCTCTCGCCCCAGGTGACGCTCGGGTCGATGTAGACGGGGTAGGCGCCCTGGTCCTTCTGCCGGAGCAGGCCGGTGTCGGGCACGACCGCGAGCGTGCCGCCGCCGACCTCGATGGGCAGCTGAGCCTGGCGTGCGCCGGGGGCGGGGCCGTCGGCGCCGTCGGCGCCGTCCGGTTCCGCGGCGAGGGCCGTTCCGTCCTCCGGCGTGGCGGAGGCGGGCGCGCGCCCGCTGAGCGACGCGGCCGGCCCGCTCGTCGCGGCGGACCGGCCGGCGGCCGGGTCGCCGGTGGAGTCCCACATGGCGGCGGGCGGGGAGGAGAAGATCTCGGTGGCGTTGCCGTCGGTCGCGGACATGCCGCCGTCCTCGGTCTGCTCGACCTTCAGGCCGGAGGAGGTGACCGCGTACTCGACGCGCTCGAGCGCGGGGTTCGCGGCGGCCTGCGGGGTCTTGACGACCAGGACCTGGCTGAAGCCCTCGGTCGTCGCGGTCATCCTGAGGTCGACGTCCGGCAGCACGTCGCGGTAGGTGGCGTTCGGGCCGTCCAGCACCGGCGCCGGCAGGGGGGCCGGCCATCCGAGCTCGAGGGTGCGGCCGTCACGGGTGATGCCGACCAGCCGGGCGGCGCCGCCCCCGGAGAAGCTCAGCCGGACGGCGGCGGCCACCGGGGCCACGGTGCCGTCGGCGCGGCGCTGAAGCGTGGCGTCCGGCGTCACCCACGCGCCCCCCGCCCCCTTGACCCGCACGGGCACCGTCGACTGTTCGAGCCGGAAGGACTCCCCGTCGGGGTTGGCGTACGTGGTGGAGAACTCGGTCCGGGCGCCGGTCACCTCGACCTGCTCTCCGGTCTCGGCGGCCCGCGCCGACGCCTGCCGCCACTCGGCGGGCCGGCCGGCGCGGGAGCCGGCCGGCCCGCCGTCCGCCACCGCGGCCCAAGGCGTTCCCGCCCCCACGAACGCACCCACCACGGCGACGACGGCGAGCGTGCGCCAACCTCGCGGCCCGGGACACCTGGACATCGGTCATCTCTCTTCGCGTAAGGAGCTCGTCAAGATCGCGCCACATCCTCACCTTGGCCACTAGTTCATGTCAATGAACTATTTCAAACTGAAAATTTACAGTTCTAGAAATATCCGCAAAGGACCTCAAACCCTGACTTACCGGGGCGATTAGCCGAGTCCTGGAACGCGGTGGAACGCGGTGGAACGCCTCCATGAGAGAGGCGGCCAAGGGCGCCTCACGGGGGTGGACGGGGCCGCGCGCGTCACCACGCGAACGGCGTGCCCGGCGCTCCCGCACGCCACAGATCACCGGCATCGAGGGGAGAGGCGGAGCGATGGGCATCGCGGAACCGGACCAAGGCGTGATCGCCGGCGAGAGGGGACGGGGGGAGGGAGTCCACACCGCGGCCACGGTGGAGGCGTCGCTCCCCGTGCGTGGTGTCCTGCGGGAGGCGGGCTTCCGGCAGTTCTGGACCGGCCAGACGATCTCGCTGATCGGCAGCCAGGTCAGCCTCGTCGCGCTCCCGCTGCTGGCCGTCCTCACGCTGGACGCCGGACCGTTCGAGGTGGGCCTGCTCGCCGCGCTCGGCCGCGCGCCGTGGCTGCTGTTCGGGCTGCTCGCCGGGGCGCTGGCCGACCGGGCCCGGCGCCGTCCGCTGCTGGTCGCGGCCGACCTGGTACGGGCGGCGGTCCTGGCCTGGATCCCGGTGGCCGCCTGGCTCGGCGTCCTCACGGTCGGGCAGCTCTACGCCGTCACCTTCGTCGTCGGCACGATGACCGTGCTGTCCGAGGTCGCCGCCCAGTCGTTCATGCCGAGCCTGGCCGCGGCCGCGCAACTGGCCGACGGCAACGGCAAGCTGGAGGTCAGCAGGGCGTCGGCCGAGGCCGTCGGCCCGGGCCTCGGCGGCGTGCTGGTGCAGGCGGTGACCGCGCCGGTCGCGATCGTCGCCGACGTGGTGTCCTTCCTGCTCTCGGCGACGCTGCTCGGCCGCCTCAAGGTGGACGAGCGCACGGGCCCGGGCGGCGCGCACGCCGCGTCAGGGACCGGCGCGGGGACGGCGGCCACGACCGGCCCGGGGGCCGGGCCGGAGTCGGTCGCGGGGTCGGTCGCAGGTCGGTCGGTCGCGGGGTCGGTCGCGGGGGAGATGCGGGAGGGGCTGCGGTTCGTCCTCGGCCACCCCCTGCTGCGGTGGAACGTGCTCGCGGCGGCGGTGGCCAACTTCTTCGGCAACATCCTGCTGGCCATCCTCGTGCTGTACGTCCTCACCGAGCTCCGGCTGGCCCCGGCCGTCATCGGGCTCGTCCTCGGCCTCGGCAGCCTCGGCGCGGTGCTGGGCGCCGCGGTCGCGCAGCGGCTGATCCGGCGCGCCGGCTACGGGCCCACCCTCACCGCGGGCCTGGCGGTGACCGCCGCCGGCGGCCTGCTGCTGGCCCCGGTGGACGGGCCGTACGCGCTGCGCGTGGCCTGGGCGGTGGCGGCCCTGATGCTGCTCCTCGGCGGCGTCCCGCTCTTCGACGTCGCGGTGGTCACCCTGCGCCAGCTCATCACCCCGCCCCGCATCCTCGGGCGGGCCAACGCGACCATGCGTTTCCTGGTCTTCGGCACGATGCCGCTCGGCGCGCTCGCCGGCGGCCTGCTCGGCGACCATGCCGGGCTGCGCACGGCCGTCCTGGTGGCGGGAGCCGGCCTGGCCGTCCCCGTCGTCATCGTCCTGGTCTCCCCGCTCGCGCGGCTGAGATCGCACCTGCCGCCGTCCATGGCGGCATCCGACCGGCCCTCACCCATCACTATTCCCGGAGGCAACAATGACCACTGAGACGACCGGCCTGACCGCCCCGAGCGAGAGCGCGCCCACCCGGGCGCCGCGCCGCCGCGCGATCCGGCTCTCCGAACTGGACCTGGTCACCATCGACACCGAGGGGGGCCTGTCGGTCCTGGTCCGCCCCCGCGTCCCCGGCGTGGACCTGGCACGCTGGCTCAAGGACAACCACGAACGGGTCGAACGGCTGCTCGGCGAGCGGGGCGCGATCCGCTTCCAGGGGTTCGACGTCACCACCGCCGCCGCGTTCGAGTCGGTCTCCAGCGCCCTGTCGCCCGAGCTGCTGAACTACGTGTACGGCTCGACCCCGCGCAGCCGCGAGAAGGGCGGCGTCTACACCTCCACGGAGTACCCGCCGGACCAGACCATCCCTCAGCACAACGAGATGGCCTACTCCACCCGGTGGCCGATGAAGCTCTGGTTCTACTGCCAGTACCCGGCGGCCGCCGGCGGTGAGACGCCGCTGGCCGACAGCCGCCGCGTCCTGCGCCGCATCGACCCGGTCCTGCGGGCGCGCTTCGCCGAGCGTGGGGTGCGGTACGTGCGCAACTACGGCGGCGGGCTGGACCTGTCGTGGCAGCGCGCCTTCGAGACCGACGACCGCGAGGAGGCCGAGCGGAGCTTCCGCGATCTCGGGATCTCCTATGAGTGGTTCGACGGGGGCCGGCTGCGCACCTGGCAGGTCTGCCAGGCCGTGGTGTCCCACCCGGTGACCGGCGAGGCCGCCTGGTTCAACCAGGCCCACCTGTTCCATCCCTCCAGCCTGCCCGCCGAGGTGCGCGAGTCGCTGCTCGCCTCCTCGGGCGAGGAGGACCTGCCCCGCAACGCGCTGTACGGCGACGGCACGCCGATCGAGGAGTCCGCGCTTGAGGAGGTCAGGGCGGCGTTCGCCGCCGAGATCGTGGCCGAGCCGTGGAGCGCCGGCGAGGTCCTGCTGATCGACAACGTGCTGATGTCCCACGGCCGCCGCCCCTACGAGGGGCCGCGCAAGGTGCTGGTCGCCATGACCGACCCCAACCCCGTGCCCGGGTCCCCCGCCGCCGGCGGCGAGCACGAGGAGAGCAAGTGACCGCGTCGTACCCCGCATTCGACTTCATCGGCCCGGTTGTGCAGGAGGAGACAAAGTGACCACGTCATTCGAGGCGTCCGAGGCGTTCGAGGCGCTGGAGGGCTTCCCGCTGTCGCCGCAGCAGCGCGACACCTGGGTACGGGCGGGCGGCGAGGGCGCGCCCGCGCCGTCGATCGTCTGCGCCGTGCGGATCGACGGCGACCTCGACCGCGGCGTCCTGCGCCGGGCGATCGCCGAGCTCGTACGCCGGCACGAGATCCTGCGGACCGGGTTCCACGCCGTTCCCGGGCTGACCCTGCCGGTACAGGTGATCAGCGCCACGGCCGGCGTCCCGCTGGAGGACCTCCCCCCGGCCGCACCCGATCCGGACGGACACGACGACGCCAGAGCGCTCCGGTCCGGGACCGCGCCGGGCGGAGACGATGACCCCTCGGCCCCGTGGGCGGGGACCGTGACGGACGGGGACGACCCCGTGGCCCGCTGGGCGGGGCGGCCGCTCGACCTGACGGCCGGCGGTCTGCTGTCGGTGGCCGTGCGCCGGGAGAGCGCGCGGCGGCACACGTTGCTGCTGCGATTACCGCTCCTGTGCGCCGACGGCCCCGCCATGGAGCGTCTGGTCCACGAGCTCGCCGCTCTGTACCGCGGCGAGCCCCTCTCCGACGCCGCCGACCGCTGGCAGTACGCGGACCTGTCGGAGTGGCTGAACGACCTGCCTTCGCCTCCCGAGGCCGGCGCCGCTCCCGCGGCGGCGGGCCCGCCCCGGCTGCCTTTCCTGCGGACGGTGGCGGTCCCGGACCCCGTGGGCGCTCCCGGGACCGGCGAGGTGGCCGTGGAGATCGGCGCGGCGGCGTGGAGCCGGGCGCGCCTGGCCGCCGAGCGGCTGGAGGTCCCCGTGCGGGCGCTGCTCGCCGCCTCCTGGGCCGCGACCCTCTACCGCTACACGCGGCAGCAGTCGATGGTCCTGACCGTGGCCGCGGACGGCCGCGACGCCACCGAGGCGCGCGACGTGGTCGGGCCGCTGACCCACGACGCGCCCCTGAGCCTGGAGGTGCCGGAGACCCTCGCGTTCTCGGATCTGGCCCGCGAGACCGCCCGTCTGGACGCCGCGCCACGCCCGTCCGGCCTCTCGGGCGCCACGCCGTCAGGACAGGCCGCTCCGGCGGACGGCCCTGCCGGGACGCCGGCGCCGGTGGGCGGGCTCACAGGGACGGCCGGGCGCGCGGGCGGGGGGACCGACCCCGCGGGGCCGGCCGGTGAGACGGCGTCCCCGGCCCACCCCGTGGGGTTCGCCTACCAGGCCGTCACGGCGCCGCCCGCCGGAGAGCCCGGTTTCACGATCGCGGCGATCGACCAGGGGCCCGGGCGTCACCCGCTGGAGCTCCGCTGTGTGGAGCTGGCCGGGACCGTGCGCCTGACCCTGCGCCACTGCCCGCGGCGGTACGACCGCGCGGACGTCGCCGGGCTCGGGGCGGCCCTCACCGCCCTCATCGCCCACGCGAGCGCGGAGCCCGGGACCCCCGTCGGCCTGCTGCGCCTGGCCGGCGAGGCCACCGGCACCGCGACCGGCACCGCGACCGGCATCGCGACCGGCATCGCGACCGGCACCGCTGGTGACCCCGAGCTGGTGCACGAGCTGTTCGAGCGGCACGCCGCCACCAGGCCGGACGCCGTCGCCGTGGTCTGCGAGGAGGAGCGCCTCACCTACGCCGAGCTGCGCGACCACGCCCGGCGGGTCGCCGCCCGGCTCGCGGACGCCGGTGTGCGGCCCGGCGACCTGGTGCCGCTGTTCGCCGACCGGGGCCTTGACGCCATCGCCGGCGTGCTCGGCGTCCTGCTCGCGGGTGCCGCGTACGTGCCCGTCGAGCCGGTCACGCCGGCCAAGCGGCTGGCCTTCCTGCTCGACGACATCGGCGCGGGACCGGTGCTCACCCAGGCCCACCTGGCCTCCCGGCTCCCCGCGGGCGCCCGCGCCGTCCACCTGGACCCACCGCACGCCCCGGGCGCGGCGGCTCCGGACCGTTCCCGGCCGCGGCCCGAGCGGCACGCGCCCGCGTACGTGATCTACACCTCGGGGACGACGGGGACGCCCAAGGGCGTGGTCATCGAGCACGACCAGCTCGCGCACTACGTGGCCGGGCTGACCGCCGCGCTCGGAGCGCCCGTGGCAGGCGGCTTCGCCATGGTCTCGTCGCTGGCCTCCGACCTCGGCAACACGGCGCTGTTCCACGCCCTCTGCAACGGCGGGACGCTCCACCTGATCACCAAGGACCGCGCCTCGGATCCCGACGGACTGGCCGCCTACCTGCGGCGCGAGCCGGTCGACCGCATGAAGATCGTCCCGTCCCACCTGCGCGCCCTGCTGGACGCGGCGACCCGGCCGAGCGACCTGCTGCCCCGCGCGGCGCTGGTGCTCGGCGGCGAGCCCTGCCAGCCGGACCTGGTCGACCGCGTGGAGTCGCTCGCGCCGTCCTGCGCGGTGGTCAACCACTACGGCCCGACCGAGACGACCGTCGGCGCGACCACGCACGCCGTCACCGCGGACGGCATGGACCCGCGGTGCCGGACCGTGCCCATCGGCCGTCCCCTCGGCCGGACCAGGGTGCTGGTGCTCGACCCGTCGCTCACCCCGGTCCCCGACTGGGTGCCGGGCGAGGCGTACATCGCCGGGCCGCAGGTGGCGCGCGGCTACCTCAACCGGCCCGGCCTCACCGCCGAACGTTTCCTGCCCGACCACTCCGGCGCAGACCCGGACGGGCGGATGTACCGCACGGGCGACCGGGTGCGGCGGCTGCCCGGCGGCGCGCACGAGTTCCTCGGCCGGGTCGACGACCAGGTCAAGGTGCGCGGGTTCCGCGTGGAGCCGGCCGAGGTCGAGGCCGTGGTCCGCACGCATCCGCGGGTCCGCGACGTCGCCGTGCTGGCCCGCGAGGACGCCGCGGGCGACCGGCAGCTCGCCGCCTACGTCGTCGTCCGCCGCGCCTGCGGCGCCGACGGCCCCGGCGAGGTACCGGGCCTTCGGGAGTTCCTGCTCGAACGCCTGCCCGACCACATGGTCCCCGCCACGGTGGAGACGATGGACGCGCTGCCGCTCACCCCGAACGGCAAGGTCGACCGGGCGGCCCTGCTCGCCAGGGCGCCCGTGGCCGGTGCGCGGGAACGGCAGGTCGTGGAGCCCCGGGACGAGGAGGAGGCGCGCCTGCTCGCCATCTGGCGGGACACGCTGCGCACCCGCCCGCTCGGCGTGACCGACGACTTCTTCGAGGCGGGCGGCAACTCGTTGCTGGCCGTGCGGCTCATCGCGCAGATCCGCCGGCGGACCGGGCACAACCTTCCGCTCGCGTCCCTGTTCACCGACGGCACGGTGGCGGCGATGGCCCGCCTCATCCGTACGGCCGGGCAGGACGCCGGGATCGCCGGGGACGGCGATGGCGGCGCCGGCCCGGTCACCCGGGACCCGATCGCCGTGCCGATCCAGGCGCTCGGCGCGCGCAGGCCGTTCTTCTGCGTCCACGCGGGCGGCGGCACCACGCTGGGCTACCTGGACCTGGCCCGCAACCTGGGCGCCGACCAGCCGTTCCACGGCATGCAGTCGCTCGGCCTGGACGGGGTCCAGGAGCCCCTGCCGACCCTGACGGAGATGGCCACCCGGTACGTCGAGTGCATGCGCCGGATCCAGCCGGAGGGGCCGTACCTGATCGGCGGGTGGTGCCTGGGCGGGATCATCGCCTTCGAGATGACCCGCGTGCTGCGCGCCCAGGGTCAGCGCACCGGCGTGCTGGTGCTCATCGACAGCGAGTCCCCGGCCACCGCCGCCGCGGGCCTGCGCGCGGAGGAGGCGGCCGGCGGCCCGGGCGCGGACCTGGACGACACGACGCTGCTCAAGCGCTTCGCCTGGCACTTCGGCATCGAGGACACCCGCGCCGACCTGGCCGAGCTGACCGAGGAGCAGCGGCTCGTGCACCTGCTCGACCTCGCCCGGCGCCACGACGTGCTGCCGGCCGACGCCGGGCCGGAGCAACTGGGCTGGCTGCTGCGGGTCTACAAGAACAACATCCTGGCGGTGCACGACTACCTGCGCGCCTTCACCCCCGGAGAGACCCTCGACCATCCCGTGGTGCTCTACCGGCCGGTGCGCGAGCTCGACGCCGGGCAGGACGCCGCGTTCGGCTGGACCGGGCTCGCCGGTGCGCGGCTCAGCGTCGAACTCGTCCCCGGCGACCACCACTCGGTCATGCGGCCCCCGGCCGTCGCCGTGCTCGCCGAGCGGCTGCGCACGCTGCTCGGCACCTGCCAGGAAGGATGGGGGTGCTGACATGAGGCCGGATCCACGATGGAACGCGACGGCGCTGCCGTACCGCGTGGACACCATCCACGAACTCGTCCGGGAACAGGCGGCCCGGCGGCCTGACGCGGTCGCGCTGGTCGACGGCGAGGTGCGGGTGACCTACGGCGCGCTGGACGCGGCGTCGGAGGAGTACGCCGTGCGCCTGGCCGAGGCGGGGGTGGGGCCGGGGATGACGGTCCCGGTCGTGCTCCCCCGGTCGGCGCGGCTGGTGGCGGTGCTGCTGGCCGTCCTCAAGCGCGGCGCCGCGTACGCCGCGCTGGATCCCCGCTGGCCGGCCGCCCGCCTCACCGCCCTGGCCCGGCAGTGCGGCTCCATCGTCGTCACCGACCGTCCGGACCCGACGGACCCGACGGGCCCGGCGGGCCCGGACGGCGGCGGGGCCGGCGGCTCCCGTGCCGAGGGCGCCGGGGACGGCGGCTCTCGGGCGAACGGCACCGGGGACGGCGGCTCTCAGGACGGCGGCACCAGGGACGGTGGCGCCGAAGGCTGGCCGGTGCCGGTGTGGGCGCCCCCGGCGGCCGACCTGGCGGAGGTGGCCGCCACGGCGCGGGCGCACGAGCCGGTCGCCGTGGCCGGGGACGCGCCCGCGTCCATCTTCTTCACCTCCGGCACGACCGGCGCCCCCAAAGGCGTCGTGTCACCGCACTGCGGCACCGTCCGCCTGTTCCAGGACTGCGCGTTCGCCGACTTCGGCGCGCACACGGTGATGCCCCAGGCGGCCCCGCTGCCGTGGGACGCCTTCAACCTGGAACTGTGGAGCACGCTGATGAACGGCGGGACCTCGGTGCTCGTCCACGGCGAGCACCTGCTGCCCGGGCGGCTGCGCGAGATGGTCGCCCGCCACGGCGTCGACACCCTGTGGCTGACCGCCTCGCTGTTCAACCTGTACGTCGATGAGGACCCGGCGGCGTTCGAGGGAGTGCGGCAGGTGATGACCGGCGGGGAGCGCCTGTCGGTCTCGCACGTCCGGCGCTTCCTCACGCGCCATCCCGGGATCCGGCTGGTCAACGCGTACGGGCCGGTCGAGAGCACGATCTTCGCCACGACGCACCCGATCACCCTGGACGACCTCGGCGCGCACGCGCAGGTGCCGATCGGCCGTCCGGTGGCCAACACCGCGGTGCACGTCCTTTCCGGCGACGACCGTCCCTGCGCGGTGGGGGAGCGGGGGGAGATCTGCATCGCCGGCGACGGCCTGGCGGTGGAGTACCTCGGCGATCCCGGCCTGACCTCGCGGAAGTTCACCACCGTGGATCTCGACGGCGTCCCCACGCGGGTCTACCGCACCGGCGACCTCGGCCACTGGTCCGACACGGGCCTGCTGCACTTCGCCGGCCGCGCGGACCGCCAGGTGAAGATCCGCGGGAACCGGATCGAGCCGGGCGAGATCGAGCGCGCCGCCGGCGAGGTGACCGGGGTGGGCTGGTGCGCCGCCGTGCCGGTCGAGGAGGACGGGACCTTCCGCCGCCTGGTCCTGTTCTACCGCTCCGCCGCCGGCGCGGGCGTCGACCCAGCGGGCCTGACGGCGCTGCTGCGCCGCCGGCTGCCCGGCTACCTGGTGCCGGACGAGGTGCGCGAGGTGCGGCACATCCCGCTCACCCCGACCGGCAAGCTGGACCAGCCGGCCCTGCTGGCCATGACCTCCGCCGTCCCCCGCCCGGGCCCGCCGGCCGGGGGCGGCGCGCTGGAGGCGGCGGCGGGCGTCGCCGGGCAGGGGTCCCTGCGTGCCGAGCTGGCCGCCGTGTACGCCGAGGTGCTCGGGGTCGCGCACGTGCCGGGGGACGTCCCGTTCTTCGCCCTGGGCGGCGACTCGCTGGACGCGATGCGGCTGTGCACGCGGGTGGAGGCCCGGTTCGGCACGGCCGTGCCGATATCGCAGCTGTTCCGCACCCCCGAGGTGGACGCGCTCGCCGGGTGGCTGGAGCGGCCCGTCGCCGCGGCGGCCGAGGACGTCCCCGAGGAGGCGGTGGACCCGGCGCGCGTGCCGCTGATGCCGATGCAGGTCGGCTTCCTGCTCAGGCACCTCATCGACCCCGGCGACGTGTCCGGCCTGTGCCGGATGGCGTGGTGGCTGGACGGGCCGGTGGACGAGCGGGCGCTCGCGGGCGCGGTGCGGGACGTGACCGCACGGCACGAGGCGCTGCGGGCGCGGTACGTCTTCGACGACGACGCGGTGGCGGTCGTGACCGGCGGAGCTTCCACGGAGTGGCGGGTGCTGCCCGACGAGCTGTACGAGGAGGCGGCCTGGCGGGCGCTGGACGCGGCGCTCTCCCGCCCTCTGGACCTGGCGGAGGGCGAGGTGTGGCGCGCGGGGCTGGTGCGCGCCGCCGGCTCCGGGCGCACGCTGTTCGGGCTGGCGGTGCACCACGTCGCCTTCGACGAATGGTCGCAGGAGGTCCTGTGCGCCGACCTGTCGGCCGCCTACCGCTCCCGGCTCGGCGAGCACGGACGGCCCGGCGCGGACCCGTCCGAGGCCGGCCGCTCACGGAACGGGCACGCCGACGTAGAACCGTCTCAGGGCGCCCGGCCCGGGGACGGGCGGTCCGGCGTGGACCGGCCTTGCGGGCTGGGCGCCGCTCCGACGCTGGCGGAGGTGGTCACCGAGTACCGGCGGCAGCTCCGGCAGTCGGACCTGGCCGTCCAGCGCGAGTACTGGCGCTCGGCCCTGCGCGGCCTGCCCAGGCCGGCGGTGCCGCGGGTCCCGGTGGCCTTCGACCTGCTCGCGGACGAGCGCCCGGCGACGGGCGGGCTGTCCTGGCGGGTCACCGCCGAGGAACTGGCCGTGTGGGACCGTGCCGCCCGCGCCCACGGCACCACCAGGTTCGCGGTGCTGCTCGCCGCGTACGCCGACGTCCTGTACCGGGTCACCGGCGAGGGCGATCTGACGGTCGGCACCCCGGTGGCGCGGCGCGGCGGGCCGGTGCTCAAGGACGCCCTGACCTGCCTGATCGACACGGTCTGCGTGCGGCTGCGTCCCGGTCTCGCCGGCGACGCGGACGCGCTGATCGGGCAGGCCAGGGACGCCGCGGGGGCGGCGCTCGCCGCGGCCGACGTGCCGTTCAGCGAGGTCGTGGACCTGGTCAACCCGGTGCGGGAAGGCATGTCGAACCCGCTGTACCGGGTCATGTTCAGCCTGCACGACCGGCAGCCGAGGCTGCGGCTGGCCGGGTGCGCCGCGGAGTTCCGCCGTCCCGAGGCCGTGGACGCCACCTGCGACCTGGTCACCGGGGTGTGGCCGGACGACGGCGGCGGCTGCGAGGTGCGCCTGGCCCACCGGCCGGACCAGGTCCCGGCGGCCGCGGCCCGCGCCGTGGGCGAGGCGTTCACCGCCGCGCTCCGGCTGGGCCCGCGCTCCCTGCGCGCCGAGCCCTCGGCCCTCCTCACCCGCTGACCGTCGCCCCGTCCCCCCGCCCGCCACCAGACGGCGGGCGGGGGGAGGGGGCAAGGCGCGGGAAAGGGCCGGTCCCTAGAGGGGACCGGCCCTGTGGCGTGCGCGGACGCCCGGCTATGCGGGGTTGTAGGAGCAGAGAAGGCCGGTGTGGACGGTGGCGCGGAGCTGGCCGCCGAGGACGGGATCGGCCTCGGTGATGCGGTTGAGGGCGCGGCGGATGGCCTTGCCGACGGCGATCCGGGCGCGTTCCTCGCCGCCGGCGAACTCGCGGGCGCGGCCGGCCAGGCCGGCCGCGGAGGCGAGCTCGGCGACCAGCCAGTCGCGCTCGGCGCGCGAGGCGGCGGCGCGTTCGTGGTCGTTCATCGCCTCGTGCTCCTCGATCTCCGCCTCGAGGCGTGACAGGCGCTCCTTGTAGGTGCGCCTGGCCGCCTCGTCCAGCACCGGCTGGCCGGACGACCAGGCCGTGCCGGCGTCCCGGGAGCGGGGGCCCGCGGCCAGGTCGACGGCGGGGACCTCGTAGCCCGGGTTGGCGATCAGGACGGCCAGGTGACTCATGCCGACGCCGTGGTCCACGACCGCGGTCCGGCCGCCGAGCTCGACCAGCCACTGCTCGCCGCGCCGCCGGCACACGGCGCCCGTCGCGCGCCGCCCGCCGGCGGAGGGACGGGCGCCCGTGCCGGGCCCGCCGCCGGGCACGCTCATGCCGAGCACGGCCGCTTCCTGGGCGGCCAGGGCGAGCTGCCGGCGCGCGGCCTCGTCACGGGGCCCGTGGCGCAGCGCGAGCGCCTGCCCGAGCCGCGCCCGGGACAGCACGACCGCCGGCCGGTGCCCGATGGCCAGGTTGCCCTGGACGGCGGCCCGCAGGTGCTCCACGGCCCGGTCGAGGTCGCCGACGGTGAGCGAGGCGACTCCGAGGCAGTGGTGCACCGACCCCAGGCAGGCCGCTCCCAGGCTGACGACCACCGGCAGGTGGGCGAACGGGGCGAGCAGGGTGTACGCCTGGGCGGACAGCCGGGTGTCGGCGAGCAGGTGCGCCGCCTCGACGACCCCGTACATGGCCATCAGCCAGCTGCTGGAGCGCGGCAGGTCGGCCAGGTCCTGGCCGCACAGGCGGGCGAGCATGGCGGCCGCGAGGTGCCGGTCGCCCGCCGAGGCGGCCGCGACCGCGAGGCCCGCGAACGTGGAGTTGTCCATCGCGCTTAGCTCGGGCGAGCCGGCCAGGTCCGTCAGCACCCCGACCAGCTCGGACGCCCTGCCCTGGTACCAGCGGATGGTGCCGAGCTGCGCCCGGTGCCAGCCGAGCGCGTCGATGTCGCCGGCCTCGGCGCCCCGGGCCGCGCACGCGGCGGCGAGGGTCTCGGCCTCGGCGAACCGGCCGGCGCGGATGCTCAGCATCACCTCCATCGCCCTGACCACGAACGAGACGGCCAGGTGGTCGTGCTGTTCGAGCAGGGCCCGCAGCTCCCGCAGGCGGCGCTCGACGTGCGGGTCGGCCTCGGCGAAGGCGTCGACCGTGCGCCACAGCAGTCCCATCAGCAGGTCCCCGTGCCGGCCGGTGACCGAGGCGACCTCGATCAGTTCCTGGGCCAGGCGCCGCCGCAGCGCCTCGTGGCCGGGGCCGAGGACGCAGTGGTGGGCCAGGCTCAGCGCCTCGGCGAGCGCCACCGGGTCGCCCGCCTGCCTGGCCTGCGCGACGACGGTGAGGATCGCGGCGTGCCCGCCGGTGCGGTAGTCGTCCTCGCCGGTCAGCCTGGCCCGCAGCCGCAGCGCGGGAGAGGAGGCCGGGTCGGCGAGCGCCAGCGCGTGCCGCTGGCGCACCCGGACGTTCGCCGCGTCGGCGGCCGTGCGGTGCTCGTGCACCCAGAGGCCGCCGAGCCCGAGCGCGGCGCGGGCCATCGCGTCCCCGTCGCCGCGGCGTTGCGCGGCCCGGTAGGCCGCCTCGAACCATCGGCGGCCGGTGCGCAGGTCGCCGTCGGTGTGCAACGAGCTTTCCCCGGCTCGCAGCGACGACTCCGGTTCGCCCCCCGCGATCCGGGTCATCTGCATCTGTGCCCCGCTCACAGCCTTCCTCCGTAGTGTCGGTCATCCCCGTGTTCCCCCCGAGGGGCGCTTGGTGCGCCGGCTCCCGAGCCTGCTGGGCGGGCCTTGTAGGACGCTTGAAATTTTTAGTAAGTGATTAGTGCCGTTCGTCGGGATCGTGGTGCCATGGAGGCCGTGATGCCATGAACGGAGCCGTGCCGGATCGATGACCGTATATCCGCTTGTCCCGGCGGCGCGGACGGCCTATGCATGACGTGAACGGATAAGGCCGGTCAAGGGGGTTCGATGGAGTTCCGTGTCCTTGGACAGCTCGAGGTCTCCGAGGAGGGCCGGCCGGTGCCGCTCGGCCCCCGGAAACAGCGGGCCGTCCTCGCGGTGCTCCTCACCCGCGCGGGCCAGGTGATGTCCCTCGACCGCATCATCGAAGAGCTGTGGGAATGCTCGCCGCCTCCGACCGCGACCGGCACCGTGCAGGCGTACGTGTCCAACCTGCGCACCATCGTCGAGCCGTCCAGGGGGCCCCGCGAGCCTCCCCGCGTCATCGTCACCCAGCCGCCCGGGTACATGCTGGCCGTCGCCCGCGAACAGGTCGACGCGCTGGTCTTCGAGGACGCCGTCAGGCAGGGCAGGAAGCTGCTGGGCAGGAGCCGGCCCTGGGACGCCCGCACCGTCCTGGAAGGGGCGCTCGCCCTGTGGCGGGGCACGCCGTACGAGAACCTCGCCGAGTACGCCTTCGCCCGCCAGGAGGGCGAGCGGCTGGGCGACCTGCGCCTGATCGCGATGGAGACCCACGCCGAGAGCCTGCTGGCCCTCGGGCTGCACCACGAGGTGCTGGAGGCCCTGGAGAGGCTGACCGCCGACCACCCGCTGCGCGAGAGCCTCGTGGCCCTGCGCATGCTCGCCCTCTACCGGGCCGGGCGCCAGTCGGAGGCCCTGGACGCCTTCCACCAGGTGCGGCTGGCGTTGGCGGACCAGTTCGGCATCGATCCCGGCCCGGCGCTGCGCCGCCGGTTCGACGAGATCCTCAGCCAGTCCGCCTCCCTGGACCCCGAGGCCCCCGTCCTCGCCCCGGTGACCCTGCCCGAACGCGTCCCCGCCCCGCCCGCGGAACAGCTCATCGGCCGCGGCCTGGAGCTCAGCCTCGCCGAGTCCGACCTCAAGGCCGCGCTCGACGGGGAGGGGCGCACGCTGCTGCTGGTCGGCGAGCCGGGCATCGGCAAGACCCGGCTGGCCGAGGCGGTCGCCGAACGGGCGGACACCCACGGATCCCTCGTCGTGTGGAGCCGCGCCGTCGAGGACGCGGCGACGCCCCCGTACTGGCTGGGGGTGCAACTGCTCAGACGGCTGGCGGAGGAGCTGCCCGAGGCGTTCGCCGAGGCGGCCCGCCCGCACGCCACGCTGCTCGCCCCGCTGATCCCGGCGCTGCTGGAGGCGCCCGTCCCCGCCGACCCGCACCTGCGGGCCCTTTCCGCCGAGCACATCCGCGTCCCCATCTACGACGCCATCGCCCGCGTCGTGGTCCGGCTGGCCGCCCTGCGGCCGCTCACGCTGGTGTTCGAGGACCTGCACTGGGCCGACCCGCCCTCGATCCAGCTCACCGCCTACCTCGCCGCCGAGCTGTGGCGCTCGCCGGTGCTGCTGGTCGTCACGCTGCGCGACGACCGGCACGACCCGCCGGTCGCCGACCTGCTGGCGTCCCTGGTCAGGGAGCGGCGCACGCGCAGGCTGCAGCTCGGCCCGCTGGACGTGGACGACGTCGCCATGCTGGTGAAGAACTGCACCGAGGGCGCCGTCCCCTCCGAGCTGCCGGCCGTCCTGCACGAGCGCACCGGCGGCAACCCGTTCTTCGTCACCGAGCTCACCCGCATGCTGCGGAGCGAACGCGCCCTCAGCGACCAGGACATCCGCACCCGGCTGGAGCGCGAGATCCCGGCGGGGGTGCGGGACGTCATCCGCCGCCGCCGGCACCGGCTGCCCGACTCCGCGCGGGAGACGCTGTCGATCGCCGCCGTCGCCGGGCAGGAGTTCGGCATGGCGCCGCTGGCCACCGTCACCGGGCTGGACGAGGAGCGCCTGCTGGAGAGCCTGGAGAGCGCCGTCGTCACCGGCCTGCTCGTGGAGGACCCCTCCGCCGTCGGCCGTTACCGCTTCGCCCACCCTCTGGTCAGGGAGACCGTGTACGCCGAGCTCGGCCAGGTGAGGCGGGCGCGGCTGCACGAGAAGATCGGGCTCGCGCTGCTGCGGTCCGGCGCCGACGTCGACGAGATCGCCCACCACCTGTGGGAGGCGTGGCCGGTGACCGGCCCCGCGGTCGCGCTCCCGCACGTCTTCGCCGCGGCGCGGCGCGCGCAGAGCTCCCTCGCCCACGAGCACGCCGAGACGCTGCTGCAACGCGCCCTGCTGCTGGCGCGGGCGCTGCCCGGCGAGCAGGAGCGCGTCGACCAGGAACTGCGCATCCAGGTGCGCCTCGGTGCGCTGCTCGCCCGGCGGCACGGGTACGCCAGCGAGCCGGCCCGCGCGGCGTTCCTGCGCGCCCGCGACCTGACGGCGCGCAGCGCGCTGCCGAGCGCGCAGTGGGTTCCGGCCGCCTGGGGACTGTGCGTGGCGGCGATCAACGGCGGCCGGCTGGACGAGGCCGAACGCGTCGCCCTGAGCCTCGCCGAGCACACCGAGGACGCGCTGGCCGCGCTCGCCGCCGTGCACGGCCGGGGCATGATCACCTTCTTCCGCGGGGACCAGCACCTGGCGAGCAAGCTGCTGGCCTCCAGCGTCGGCCTGGCCGACCGCGCGGGGGAGGTGGCGGCCGTCCTGCGGTTCAACGACCCGCGCGTTCACGGCCGGTCCATCGCCGCGCTGTCGGCCGCGCTGCGCGGGGACGACGCCGAGGCCGACCTCCTGGACCAGGAGGCGCGCGAGCGGGCCGCCGCCCTGGACAGCCCGGTGCCCGAGGGCCTCACTTCGATCTTCGCCGCGCGGCTCGCCTGGCTGCGCGGGGACGCCCACCTGACCTGGCGGCACGCCACCGCCGCCCTCGACCGGGTCAGCCGGTACTCCATCACCCCGATCAGCGTGATGGGGACCATCCTGGCCGGCTGGGCCGAGGCCGAGCTCGCCGAACCCGCGGACGCCGAGGAGGGCATCACGCGGCTGAAGTACGGCCTGGACGAGCTGTCGCGCACCGGCACCGCGCTCAACCGGCCCTGCTTCCTCGGCATGCTGGCCCAGCAGGAACTGCGGCGCGGGCGTGCCGCCGACGCGCTGGCGCGGCTCGACCAGGCCGAGGAGATCGCCGCCGAGACCGGGGAGCGCGCCTTCCAGGCCAGGAACCTGCACCTGCGGGCACTGGCGCTCCACGCCTGCGGCCGCCCCGTGGAAGAGGCGTCGCGGCCGCTGCGCCAGGCGATGGTCGTGGCCGGCGCCCAGGGCGCGGTGCTGTTCCTGCGCCAGGCCGAGACGGCCCTCGCCCACCTCACTCCCGAGCCCGGCTGACGGGTGATCATGCCGTCGGGGTGGTGTCGCGGGGGAGAGGCGGGGCGTTAGCGTCGTGGTGCACCGGTTCATCCACGCTGACGACCGACGACCAGAGGACCAACAGTGACGAGCGACCTGCCCGCCCTGATCTCCGATGATCTGTCACCCGAGGGCACGCCCCCCTACCTGACCTGGACCGGGCCGCCGGTCGGCACCCGGGTCCCGCGCACCGCGCCGGCCTGCCCGGGCCCGCGCCTGGACCTCGACGGCCCCTGGCGGTTCCACTGGGCCGCACGGCCCGGCGAGGCGCCGTCCGGGTTCGCCGATCCGGGTTTCGACGACGGCGGCTGGGACGAGTTGCCCGTGCCCGCCCACTGGCAGCTCCACGGCTACGGCCGCCCCTGGTACACCAACATCCAGTACCCCTTCCCCGTGGACCCGCCGCACGTGCCCGGCGACAACCCCACCGGCTCCTACCGGCGGCGGTTCCGGCTCGGCGCGGACTGGCTCGGCGCCGTCGCCGCCGGCGGGCGGGTCGTGCTGCGCTTCGAGGGCGTCGACTCCACGGCCGCGGTGTGGCTGAACGGCGGCCCGCTGGGCCTGGTCGTCGGGTCCCGGCTGCCCGCGGAGTTCGACGTCACCGCCCACGTCCGGGAGGGCGACAACGTCGTGGCCGTGCGCGTGCACCAGTGGTCGGCGGCCAGCTACCTGGAAGACCAGGACATGTGGTGGCTTTCCGGCATCTTCCGCTCGGTCGCCCTCGAACTGCTGCCCGCCGGGGCTCCGTCGGACGTCGTGGTGCACGCCGACTACGAGCCGGGCACCGGCCACGGGCTGCTGCGCGTGGAGTGCGACGTGCCCGCCACGGTGGAGATCGCCGAACTCGGCCTGTCCGGCCGCACCGGCGAGGACCTTCCGGCCGGCCCCGTCGAACCGTGGAGCGCCGAGGCGCCGCGGCTGTACGAGGCGGTGGTCGCCACCGAGACCGGGCGGGTGGCGGTCGCGGCCGGCTTCCGCCGCGTCGGCGTCGACGGCGGGGTCTTCACGGTGAACGGCCGCGAGGTGCTGCTGCGCGGGGTCAACCGGCACGAGTTCCACCCCGAGCGCGGGCGCGCGCTCACCTTCCAGGACATGCTCGACGACGTGCTCATCCTCAAAAGGCACAACGTCAACGCCGTGCGCACCTCGCACTATCCGCCGCATCCGCACTTCCTGGACCTGTGCGACCGCCACGGGCTGTACGTGATCGACGAGTGCGACCTGGAGACCCACGGCTTTGAGGCCGGGGGATGGCAGGGCAACCCGTCGGCCGAGCCGATGTGGCGGGACGCCCTGGTCGACCGCATGCGCCGCATGGTGGCCCGCGACCGGAACCACCCGAGCGTCGTCATGTGGTCGCTCGGCAACGAGGCCGGGACGGGCGCCGGCCTGGCCGCGATGTACGACTTCGCCAAGCGGGCCGACCCGTCGAGGCCCGTCCACTACGAGGGGGACCAGGAGACCCGCTGCAGCGACGTGTGGTCGCAGATGTACCCCGCCACCGAGGCGGTCGCCGCCGTCGCCGCCCGGTCCGAGCCGCCGCTGCCCGACCCCGCCCAGGACGCCGCCCGGCGCGGCAAGCCGTACCTGTTGTGCGAGTACGCGCACGCCATGGGCAACGGCCCGGGCGGGCTGCTCTCGTACCGCGAGCTGATGGAGTCCAGTGACCGGTGCATGGGCGGGTTCGTGTGGGAGTACATCGACCACGGCCTGGCCGCCGCCGACGACCGGGGGAGGCCGATCTTCGCCTACGGCGGGGACTTCGGCGAGTCGCCCCACGACGGCAACTTCGTGTGCGACGGGCTGATGTTCGCCGACCGGACGCCCTCGCCGGGCATGGTGGAGTACGCCAAGGTCATCGAGCCCGTGCGCGTGGAGGCCGCCGGGCCGGGACGGCTGCGGGTGCGCAACGTCCAGGACCACATCGGCCTGTCCCACCTGGAGTTCGGCTGGACGGCCGAGGCCGGCGGCGTCGAGGCGGGCAAGGGGACGCTCGCCGTGCCCGACCTCGCGCCGTGGGAGAGCGCCGAACTCGACGTGCCCGAGGAGGCGGCGGCCCTCGCGGGCTCGGATGACCGCTTCCTGACGGTGACCGCCCGGCTGTCCGCCGCCACCTCCTGGGCCCCCGCCGGCCATGTGGTCGCCCGCGCCCAGATCCCGCTTCCCGCCTCCGCCCCCTCGCCCGAGCCCGTCCCCACCGGCCCGGCCGCCGTGACCCCCGCCGGCGCGCGGCCCGTCCGGGAGGCCGGCGGGCTGCTGCGGCTCGGGTCCGCCGTCTTCGACCTGACCCGGGGCGAGCTGCGCGAACTGGCGGGCATGCCCGTCGCCGGCCCCCGGCTGGAGCTGTGGCGCGCGCCCACCGACAACGACCGGCTCGGCCACCGGCCCGAGGGGGTGACCACCGCGGCCATGTGGGAGGCGCTCGGCCTGCACCGGCTCACCCACCGGCTCGTCTCCGCCCAGGAGGAACCCGGCGGCGTCGTCTTCACCGTCAGGACCGCGGCGGCCGGGCTCCGCGACGGGGTCCTGACCCGCTACCGGTGGCGCGCCGCCGGGGACACGCTCGCCGCCTCGATCAGCCTCGCCCCGCAGGGCGCGTGGGCGTTCCCGGTCGCCCGGCTGGGCTGGACCTTTGAGTTGCCCGCCGCGCTGGACTCGGTGACCTGGCTCGGCGGCGGGCCCGGCGAGGCGTACGCCGACACCCGGGCGGCCTCCCGGTTCGGCAGGTACACCGCCGCGGTCGCCGACCTGCACACCCCCTACGCCCGGCCCCAGGAGAACGGGCAGCGGCTCGACGTCGCCTGGGTGGAGCCCAGCGGCCCCGAGGGCGGGATCCGGGTGTCGGGAGAGCCGCGCTTCGGGTTCACCGCGACCCGCTTTTCGCCGCGGCGTCTGGCGGGCACCGCGCACCAGGGGTCCCTGGAGCCGGAGGACGTGCTGTACCTGCACGTCGACCTGGCACAGCGGGGCATCGGCTCGGCGTCGTGCGGCCCCGCGCTCCCCGGCCGGCACGAAGTCCTGCTCACCCCGGTGACCTTCGACCTCTCCCTGACGCCGGGGTGAAACGTGGGTCATGAAATGGCGCCGCATCGTTTAGCGCCCCCATAGTGGGCATCCCGCGAGGTATGACGCAGATCGCCTCGGAAGTACTCATCCAACGGCTGATCGCCTGGGGAGTCGACACGGTGTACGGCCTGCCCGGCGACGGCATCAACGGGATCATGGAAGGGCTGCGCCGGCATGCCGACCGGATCAAGTTCGTCCTGGTCCACCACGAGGAGGCGGCCGCGTTCATGGCGGTCGGCCATGCCAAGTCCACCGGCCGCATCGGGGTGTGCCTGGCGACCTCCGGGCCCGGCGGCATCCACCTGCTCAACGGACTGTACGACGCCAAGCTGGACCACCAGCCGGTCCTGGCCATCACCGGCATGCAGGAGACCAGCGTCCTCGGCACCGCCTACCAGCAGGAGGTGCGCCTGGACCAGGTGTTCGCCGACGTCGCCGAGTACAACCTCGTCGTCGACAACCCCGCCCAGCTCCCAGGGGTGGTGGACCTCGCGATCCGCACCGCCTACGCCCGGCGCGGGGTCGCCCACCTGACCGTGCCCAACGACGTCCAGGTCGCCGACGCCGACGCCGACCCCTACCAGCACATGGGCCCGGGCGCCCCGCCCCGCACCGCGCCGATCTACCTCGCCCCTCCGGGCGTGCCCCGCGCCGAGGACCTGCGGGCCGCGGCCGAGGTGCTCGACGCGGGGGAGCGGGTGGCGATCCTGGCCGGGGCGGGGGCCCTGCACGCCCGCCGGGAGGTGCTGGCCGTCGCCGACGTCCTCGGCGCGCCGGTGATCAAAACCCTGCCCGGCAAGGCCGTCATCCCCGACGACTCCCCGTACGCGGTCGGCGGCATCGGGCTGCTCGGCACGCGGCCCGGCGAGGACCTCGTCGAGGACTGCGACACCCTGCTCATGGTCGGGACGAACTTCCCCTACACCAAGCACCTTCCCGAACCCGGCAAGGTGCGCGTGGTGCAGCTGGAGGCCGACCCGGCGCGGGCCGGCGCGCGGCTGCCCACCGAGGTGCCGATGATCGGGGACGCCAAGGAGGGGCTCGCCGCGCTGCTGCCCCTGCTGACCCGCAAGCACGACCGCGGCCACCTGGAGAAGTACCAGAAAGCCATGGACGGCTGGCGGCGGCGGATGGCGGACCTGGAGTCCCCCCGCCGCGACCCGATAGCCCCGCAGTACCTCGTGGCGTGCGTCGACCGCGCCGCGTCCGACGACGCCATCCTGACCTGCGACTCGGGCACCATCGCCACCTGGGCGGCGCGGCACTGGACCATTCGCGGCGACCGCGGCTTCTACCTGTCGGGCAATCTCGCCTCGATGGCCCCCGGGCTGCCGTACGCCATCGCGATGCAGCACGCCCACCCGGACAGGCAGGTGATCGCCTTCGTGGGCGACGGCGGCTTCGCGATGCTCATGGCCGAGTTCCTCACCGCCGCGCGGTACGGGCTGCCGATCACCGTCGTGGTCAACAACAACGGCTCGCTGGGGCAGATCCTGTGGGAGCAGATGGTTCTTGGGTTCCCCGAGCACGGCGTCCGCTTCGGCGCCCCGGCCTCGGACTTCTCAGGGTGGGCGCGCTCGTGCGGCGGATACGGCCGCAAGGTCACCGACCCCGGCGAGCTCGCCGGCGCGGTGGCCGAGGCGCTCGCCCACCCAGGGCCGGCGCTGCTCGACGTCGACGTCGATCCCAACGAGCCGCCCATGCCCGGCAAGGTGGACTACCAGCAGGCCAAGAAGTTCGCCCAGGCGTTCCTGCGCGGCCAGCCCAACAAGGCGGCCATCGCCACGACCCTGTTCAAGGACCGCATCTCCCACCTGGGTCACTGACCCGGATGTCCTGTCCGGTCACCCGCCGCCGTCACCATGACCCCGGCATGGGAACGTGACGCCCCGGCGCCCGGCCCGGCCCGCGGCCGGTCCACCATGGCGGACCGGCCGGGACGTGAACGGTGCCGGGACGTGAAGGCCGCGACGTGGACGGTGCCCGACGTGGACGGCGCCGCGACGTGGACGGTGCCGGGACGTGCAGGCCGGGACATGAAGGCGGTCGCGACGTGAACGCGGTCGCGACGTGACGCCCGCCCGGCCGTGGGCGACGAGACCCTCACGGTGCCCCGCGCCCGGACCCTCGGCCGCGCGGTGGCCGGGGCCCGGCCGGGCCTCGTGGGCCCGGCCGGTTCCCGGATGCCGGGCGCGTCCCCGGGCTTGTCCCTGTGGACCCTATTCGACCCTCCGCGCGGCGTCTTTCTTGGCGACGGGCTTCTCGTGCTTGACGTGGACCTCGTGCGAGTGCGCCTTCTCCGGCTTGTGGCGGAACCAGTCCCTCGCGTCCCGCCGGAGTGACTCGCGGGCCTCGTTGAAGCTGTGGAACCGGCGCATGTGCCGCGTGTGGTAGATGTCATCGGCGAAATGACCGTTGTGGTAGTGCCGGTGGTGGCCGTGGTGCCCGCGGCCGCCGCCTCCGCCGCCGCCCCCGCCGTACACGTCGTAGACGTCGGTCTTGCCGTGCTCGGGCTTGTAGGCGTGATGCTTGTAGTGCTTGTGCGGGCGCTTGACGTAGTGCTTGCGGGCTTCCTTTCTGGGCTTCTTCTCGGGAACCTCGCCTCCGCCTCCGCCCTCGGGCGCCGACGGGAACGCGAAGTCGACCTGGGAGCCGTCCTCGGAGGTGCCGGGGTGCGAGTCGGCCTGCGCGGGAAGCGCCGGCGCCATGAGCACCCCGGCCGTCATCGCCGCGCCGATGTACACGGACAGGGACCGGCCGTTGATCCTTCGCATCAAGGACCGCCTGTTCTCAGGTGAGATAATCACCTAACTACCCCCCAATTAGTTAAGGCAGCGAATTGCGCTTTGTATCACCATAATGGCGGCACATAGCTGAACTACCCCCATATTGCGGCGGCAACACAGATGATTAATGGGGCCAACTATGGCGACTGCCGGTTAATACGGCAAAAGGGGTATGGCGCCGACGGGCCATTTGCACGGTATATCGGATGAAGGGCTTTATATCCCCATAACTGGGACGTCCGCGCACGACCCCCGTCCCGGCCGCCCACCAGCGGGACACCGGTCCCGGCCGTCGGCCGGCGGGACACCGGTCCCGGCAGCTGTTCCAGTGCCGCTCGACCGGCGGGACACTAATCCCGGCCGTCGACCAGCGGGACACCGGTCCCGGCCGTCGACCAGCGGGACACCGGTCCCGGCCGCCGACCGGCGAGACGTACGGTCGGCGCGTGCGCCTGGATCCGCTCCGCACGCCTTCGGTGGACTTTGGAGCGGACCCTCGGGCCGGCGTTCCCTCGGACCGGCCGGCCAGCCTGGTCAGCCGGTGGGAGGCGGAGGCTGTCCCGCCTCTTCGCCGAGCACCCGGTCGGCGACGGCGAAGGCGCTGTTGGCGGCGGGGACGCCGCAGTAGACGGCCGTCTGGAGCAGGACCTCCCGGATCTCCTCGGGGCTGAGGCCGTTGCGCAGCGCCGCGCGCACGTGCATGGCCAGTTCCTCCAGGTGGCCGCGCGCCACCAGAGCCGTGAGCGTCACGCAGCTGCGGGCACGCCGGTCGAGCCCGGGGCGGGTCCAGATCTCCCCCCAGGCGTAGCGGGTGATGAAGTCCTGGAACGGCGACGTGAAGTCCGTCGTGCGGGCGATCGCCCGGTCGACATGCTCGTCTCCCAGGACCGCACGCCGCGCGGCCATCCCCTCGGCGTACCGCGCCCCGGCGTCCGCGGGGCCGGCATGCTCCCCGGGCGCGGCGACGCTCCGGGCGGTGGGTCCGGCGGGCGCGGTCGCAGGGACGGGCGCGGAAGCGGCCTCCGGGGCGGAAGCGATGTCCGGAGCGGACGCGACCTCCGGGGCCGAAGCGACCTTCGGGGCGTAATCGGTGGCCGGGGCGGAAGCGGTCTCCAGGACGGAGGCGATTTCCAGGGCGAAATTCGTGTCAGGGGCGGGGGACAGGTGGGCGAGCAGGGCGGCCAGGACGGGGCCGGGGCGCTCGACGCCGGCCAGGTGGGCGGCGTGGCTCACCTCCGTGAGCGAGGCTCCCGGGATGCCGTCGGCCAGCTCGCGGGCGTGGCGCGGCGGAGTGGCGGGGTCGTCACGGCCCGCGACGACCAGCGTGGGCGCGGTCACGCGCGGCAGATCGGCGCGCAGGTCGTAGGCGGCCAGCGCGTCGCAGCAGGCCGCGTAGCCCTCCGGGTCGGCGGCGCGAAGGTCCTCGGTCAGCGCCCGGGCCACCGGCGCCCGCGCGAACGCCGGGGTGAACCACCGCGCGGCGGCGACGTCGGCCACCGGGCCGGTGCCCTCGGCCCGCACCAGCGCGCCGCGTTCGCGCCAGCTCTCCGGTTCGCCGAACCGGGCCGAGGAGCACACCAGGGCGAGCGAGGTGACCCGCTCGGGGTGGTGGACGGCCAGCCACGCGCCGACGGCCCCGCCAAGCGAGACTCCGGCGTAGGCGAAGGCGTCCAGGCCGAGCGCGTCGGCCAGGTCCAGGACCAGGCGGGCGAGGTCGGCGACGGTGGTGGCGCCCGGCGCGGTGCTGGGCAGCAGATCGGCGGGGGAGCGGCCGTGCCCGGGCAGATCCCAGCGCACGACCCGGTGGTGGCGGGTCAGCACCGGCACCTGCGGGTCCCAGACGGCGAGGCTCGTGCCCAGCGAGGGACCGAGGACCAGCGGCGGCGCCGAGTCCGCCCCGTCCACCCGGTGGGCCGGCGGGCGCGGCGCGGCGGCGGTCATGACGTCCTCTCGATGGTGCGGAGGGCCCGGTCGACCAGGGCCCCGGCGGAGCCCAGGTACCGCGCCGGGTCGGCGAGCGCCCGCAACTCCTCCCACGACACCCCGGTGTTCTTGCCGGAGGGTCCGTCGTGTTCCGCGGGTGTCCTGGTGTTCTTGTCGGACGGTCCGTCGTCTTCCCCAGGTGCCCCGGTGTTCTGCTTGGACGACCCGGTGTCATCTCCTGGAGGCGCCGCGTCCCGCCCGGAGGCGGCGGTGTCCTGGTGGGACAGGGCGGCCGCCCCGTGCGGTTCGGCGGCGAGGGCGTCATGGCGGGACAGGAGGGCGGCCACGTCCGGTTCCGCGGCGAGGGCGTCGGCCAGGTCGATGCCCTCCTCGGCGGCGCGGCGGGAGGCGCGGGTCACCGCCCGCTTCGCGCGGTCCCTGCCGATCGAGGCGGCCAGGGCGATGCTCAGGTGCTCGGCCGCCACCAGGCCGCCGGTCATGCCGAGGTTGTCGCTCATGCGCCGGGGATGCACCCGGAGCCCCTCGGCCAGCTCCGCGGCTTCCCGGGCGGCCCCGCCGACCAGGCGCACCGCCTCGCGCGCCGGCTGCCACTCGGCGTGCCAGGCGCCGGCCGGACGCTCGTCCTCGGCGGCCAGCGAGCCGTGCAGCACGCCGGTCAGCGCGGGGACCTGCCGCGCCGCGGCGGCGATGAGCACCGCGCGCACCGGGTTGGACTTGTGCGGCATCGCCGAGGACCCGCCGCCCTGGCCCTCCGCCACCTCGCCGGCCTCGGTGCGCGACAGGACGAGCACGTCGGCCGCCATCTTGCCGAGCGCGCCCGCGGTGAACGCCAGCGCCCCCGCGAGGTCGGCGATCGGCGCCCGCAAGGTGTGCCACGGGAGCACGGGCTCGGTCAGCCCGGTCTCGGCCGCGAAGGCGGCCAGCAGCCGCATCCCGACGTCACCCTCCCGATGGGCGGCTCCGGCCCGCCCGCTCGCGTAGGCGTGGAAGGCGGCCAGGGTGCCGGCGGCGCCGCCGAGCTGGGCGGGCAGGCTGGCGCGCACGGTGGCCAGCCGGTCGCGGGCGCCGGCGGCCAGGGTCAGCCAGCCGGCGGCCTTGAGGCCGAACGTGGTCGGCACCGCGTGCTGGGTGAGCGTGCGGCCCGCCATCGGGGTGTCGCGGTGCGCGGCGGCCAGCTCCGCCAGCGCCCGCACCGTCCGCCCGAGGTCGGCCAGCACCGTTTCGAGGGCGCGGCTCGCGACGAGCATCAGCGCGGTGTCCCAGATGTCCTGGCTGGTGGCGCCGCGGTGGACGTACGGGGCGGCCTCCGAGTCGCGCGCCGCGACCGCGGCGGTGAGGTCTGCCACCAGCGGGATGACCGGATTGCCGCCGGAGCGGGCCCGCCACGCCAGGTCCCTGACGTCGTACCGCGCCGTCTCGGCCGCCGCGGCCGTCACCGCGGCCGCCGCGGCGGCGGGGGCGAGCCCGACCGTCGCCTGGGCGCGGGCGAGCGCCGCCTCGGCGTCCAGCATGCCCCGGACGAACGCGGCGTCCCCGGTCGCCGCCTCGACCTGCGAACCCGCCCAGACCGGTGCGAGCAACCCCACATCCGCCCAATCGGACCCGGTGGTCGCGGACGGGCCGGCCGGATCGGACGGGGTCTTCGCGGAGGCGGCGGCGTCCGGGGTCGGGCGGGTCGCCGGTTCCCCGGGGCCTGGCCGGTCAGCGGCCGGGTCGGCGGGTTCGGGTGTCTTCGCGGAGGCGGCGGCGCCCGGAGCCGGGCGGGCCGCCGGTTCGTCCGGGCCTGGCCGGTCAGTCGAAGGCAAGGAACACCGTCTCCTCGTGGACACCGTCGTGCTGCAGGCGGATGTCGAACCCGTAGACCTTCTCGCGTTCGGCCACGGCGAGCAACGTGGCCCGCCGCTCCGGCGGCAACGAGGCCAGCAGCGGCTCGGTGGCGGGATCGGCGAGGTCGGGCAGGTAGACGCGGGTGAACAGGTGGTGCAGCAGGCCGCGGGCGAAGACGCACACCGAGATGTACGGCACGCCGCCCGGCGGCAGCGTGCGCACCGCGTAGTGCCCGTCGGCGTCGGTGGCGACGCGCCCGAACCCGGTGAAGTCGACCCCGGTGCGGCCGATGACGGCGCCGGTGACCTGGTCGCGGCGCAGCGACCCGGGAGCTCCCGCCCGCGACCCGTCGGCGGCGGGCTGCCAGAACTCCAGCATCGCGTCCGGGACGGGCGACCCGGCTCCGTCGAACACCCGGCCGTGGACGGTGACCGTGCCGGGATGCCCGGTGGGGGCCATGTCCTCGCCCTTGGCGAACGGCAGAGCGTAGCCGTAGAAGGGGCCGACGGTCTGCGACGGGGTGGGCTGCCGCGTCATGGGGCCTCCTCGATGGGCCGGACGATGGACGGGGGTGCGGGCAGAGGGGGCAGGTGGGCGCCGGGCCGTGAACGGCGGGGGCCTGAGCGGAAGAGCGAGTGCGGGCGGGTCATCGCGCCGGTTCGGTCCAGGTCGCGGCCGGGCCGGACAGGACGATGTCCCAGCGGTATCCGAGCGACCATTCCGGGGTCGACAGGTCGTGGTCGTACCGGGCCACGAGGCGCTCGCGGGCCGCGTCGTCGGTCACCGACTGCATGATCGGGTCGAACGCGAACAGCGGGTCGCCCGGGAAGTACATCTGCGTGACCAGCCGCTGCGTGAAGGCGGAGCCGAAGACCGAGAAGTGGATGTGCGCGGGCCGCCAGGCGTTGTCGTGATTACGCCACGGGTAGGCGCCCGGCCTGATCGTCGTGAAGGCGTACCGGCCCTCGTCGTCGGTCAGGCAGCGGCCGACGCCGGTGAAGTTCGGGTCCAGCGGCGCCGGATGCCGGTCGCGCTGGTGGGCGTAGCGCCCGGAGGCGTTGGCCTGCCAGATCTCGACGAGCTGCCCGCGCACCGGCCGGCCGTCCCCGTCGAGCACCCGTCCGGTGAGGTGGATGCGCTCGCCCAGCGGCTCCCCGTGATGCTGACCGGTGAGGTCGGCGTCCAGGTCGGTGACGTCGGTGACGCCGAACACCGGGCCGCTCAGTTCCACCGCCTCGGGATCGCCGACCGCCACCAGGTCGTGGCGCGGGTGACGCAGCAGGCTGCTGCGGTAGGGCGGATAGCCCCGCGCCGGGTGGTCCCGGCGGGCCGCGCCGCCCTCGACGGCCTTGACGTAGTCCTGCCGCGCCTGCGTGATCTCCGCGCTGATGATCTCCTGGGTGACCGGCGCGGCGGCGCCGCCGGCCGGCGGGCCGGCCTCGCGCGCGTTGCCGGCCGGTGCGGGGACGGCGGGAGACGGCTCGGGGGTGGTGGGCATGTGTCTGTCGCTACCTTTCCAGGACCAGGGCGATGCCCTGTCCCACGCCGATGCACAACGCCGCGAGCCCGGTGCCGGAGCCCGCGGCGGCGAGCTGGTGGGCGACCGCCCCGGCCAGGCGGGCCCCGGAGGCGCCGAGCGGGTGGCCGATGGCGATGGCGCCGCCGCGGGGGTTGACGACGGCCGGGTCCAGGCCCGGCCACTCGGCCAGGCATCCGAGGGCCTGCGCGGCGAACGCCTCGTTGAGCTCGAAGACCGACAGGTCCCCGAACCCCTTGCCCGCCCGGGCCAGCGCCCGCCGGACCGCCTCGACGGGGCCCAGGCCGTAGTACTGCGGCTCGACGCCGGTGACGGCGGAGGCGCGGACGCGGGCGAGCGGCTCGCGCCCGACGGCCCGCAACCCCTCCTCGTCGCACAGCAGCAGCGCCGCCGCGCCGTCGTTGAGCGGCGAGGAGTTCCCGGCGGTGACGGTGCCGCCGTCGGGGCGGAAGGCCGGCGCGAGCCTGGCCAGGGACTCCATCGAGGTGTCGTCGCGGATCGACTCGTCGCGCGGCTGCTCCACGCCCTCCACGGGGACGACCTCGCCGGCGTAGGCGCCCTCCCGCCAGGCGCGGGCCGCCTTCTGGTGGCTGGCCAGGGCGAAGGCGTCCTGCCGCTCGCGGCTGATCCCGTACTTGCCGGCGATCAGCTCGGCGCCCTCGCCGAGCGCGACCGTCCACTCGGCGGGCATGCGCGGGTTCACCATGCGCCAGCCGAGCGTGGTGGAGTACATCTCCTGGTGCCCCGCAGGGAACGCCCGCTCGGGCTTGGGCAGGACGTAGGGCGCGCGCGACATGGACTCCACCCCGCCGGCCACGACGACGGAGGCGTCCCCGGCGGCGACGGCGCGGGCCGCCTGGACGACGGCCTCCATCCCCGAGCCGCACAGCCGGTTGACCGTCGTGCCCGGGACGGTGACCGGGAGCCCGGCCAGCAGGACGGCCATGCGGGCGACGTCGCGGTTCTCCTCGCCGGCCCCGTTGGCGTTGCCGAAGAACACATCGTCGATGCGGGCGGGGTCGAGGTCCGGGCTGCGGCCGGCGATCGCCCGGACGACGTGGGCGGCCAGGTCGTCGGGGCGGACCTTCGACAACGCGCCGCCGTACTTGCCGAACGGGGTGCGGACGGCGTCGACGATGTACACCTCGCTCACTGGTGCACCGTCCTGTTGCCGGTGGTCAAGAGACTCATGCGCGGCCCTCCTGCGAAGCCGGGTGGAACCGACGGCCGGGAACGCCTGGCGCCGGGCGCGGCCGGCATCTCAGGCGGCCTTGAGGGTGCGCAGGGCCGTGAGCTCGGCGTCGGTGGGGGGCGGGGTGGTGGCGACGTGGTCGGCCGTCTTCAGTGGCCAGCCGGTGGCGGCGCGGGCCTGCTCGACCGTCACCCCGGCGTGCAGCTCGGTCAGGACCAGCTCGGCGGTCCGCGGGTCCGGGCGCAGGACGCCGAGGTCGGTGATGACGGCCATCGGCCCCCCGCCGCGCAGGCCGAGCCGTTCGCGGTCGCCGCGCCCCCTCCCGTGGCCCACCGAGGTGGTGAAGTCGAGCCGGTCGACGAAGTTGCGGGTCGAGTGGCGCAGCACGATGAACACCTCGCGGCAGCTGGCCGCGATCTCCGGTGCCCCGCCCGCGCCGGGGAGCCGTCCCTCGGGCCGGCCGGGGCCGCGGTCGATGACGGTGGTGTTGATGTTGGCGAACCGGTCGAGCTGGGCGGCGCCGAGGAACCCGACGTCGATGCGCCCCGCCTGCAGCCAGTAGTTGAACACCTCGGGGACCGAGACCACCGCGTCGGCCGTGTCGGCCAGCTCGCCGTCCCCGATGGACAGCGGCAGCCGGCCGGGCTTGGACCCGAGCGCGCCGGACTCGTAGATCAGGACGAGGTCGGGGCGGCAGGTGCGGCGGGCGAGGTTGGCGGCCGTGCTCGGCAGGCCGATGCCGACGAAGCAGGTGCGCGCCCCGGCCAGGGCACGGGCAGCGTTGACGGTCATCACCTCGTCCGGCGTCCAGTCGCTCATCGGGCGCGGGCTCCTTCGCTCTGCGCGGCCGTGCCGCTCCGGGTCGTGCGGGCCGTCATCGGGCGCGGGCTGCTCCGCCGCGCGGCCGTGCCGCCGGAGATCGCGCGGGCCGTCATCGGGTGGGGGCGTCCTGGCTCGCGGGAGCCGGCGCGTCGTGCGTGATGTTCTCCCTGAGCCATGTGGCGAACCTCTCGCGGTCGCGGGAGATCGGGTCCCACGCCTGGTAGAAGTCATTGTCACGGACCGAGTAGCCCGCCGCGTAGGAGGGGTGGGCGCCGCCGGGCGCGGGCGCGACCGCGGTGATCGCCCAGCCGGGCAGGACGACGGCGCCGGGGCGCGGCCGCAGCTCCTCGACGATCTCCTCGACGGTGACCAGCACCCGGCGGGCGGCGAGCGCGGCCTCCTTCTGCACCCCGGTGAGCCCCCAGAGCTGGACGTTGCCCTCCCGGTCGGCCCGCTGGGCGTGGATGACGGTGACGTCGGGGTTGAGCGCCGCGACGGCCGCCAGCTCTTCGCCGGTGAACGGGCAGGTCACGGTGGCGACGGTGTCGGTGCGGCCCGCGAGGTCGGTGCCGCGGTAGCCGCGCAGCACGGCGAAGGGGAGCCCCGAGGCCCCGGCGACGTACCGGTTGGCCATGCCCGCGTGGCTGTGCTCGTCCACCTCCAGCGGGCGGGGCCAGCCGTTCTCCACCGCGTCCCGGAACCGGTGCAGCGAGCCGACGCCCGGGTTGCCGCCCCAGGAGAACACCAGTTTCCTGACGAGCCCGGCGCCGATGAGCTGGTCGTAGATCACATCGGGGGTCATCCGGATCAGCGTCAGGTCGGTGATCCCCTGCCGGATGACCTCGTGGGCCGCGGCGAAGGGGATGAGGTGGGTGAAGCCCTCCATCGCGACCGCGTCGCCGTCGTGGATCAGCTCCGCCACCGCTTCCGGGAGCGTACGGATGTCAGCCAATGTCCCTCGTCCTCGCGTCGGCGCGGCCTCGGCCCCTCGACGCGCTGTCGGATGATCGTGTTCGCCTGGCGAACAGATGTTCATTATAGTGCCCCAAAGTCTGGTCTCCGGCCCCCGGCCCTGTCAACGACACCCCGGCGCCCCACCCCGAACGGGCCGCCCGCGCCCCTGCCCGAGGAGGCGTCCGGCGCCGGACGCGCCAGCCCTCAACCCCGGGTCCGGGCAGGCCGCACCCCTGTGTCCGCCGTCGGCGAGAGATCAAACCTTGCGATGTTTCTATGGTTTTGAGACGCTGCGAGGGTGGACGCCACGAACACACCGCGCGGCCGTGACCTGCTCATCGCCGCCAGGGCCGTCGCCGTCGCCCTCGGCCACACCGCCGCCGAGGTCACCGAACTCGCCGTCGAACTCGGCCAGGACGGCCGCCGCGACTGGCAGACCGCCGAACTGCTCCTGGCGGCGCTCGCCGAGCTGGCCCGCCGCGACCCGGGCCGCCGCGACCTCGTCGGCGCCGTCGAGGCCGGGGAGATCCTCGGCGTCTCCCGGGCCCGCGTCCACCAGCTCGCCGAACGGCCGGACTTCCCCGCGCCGCTCTGCGTCCTGGCCGCCGGCAAGCTGTGGGCCCGGGCGGACATCGCCGCCTTCGCCGCCCGCTGGCACCGCCGCCCCGGCCGCCCCCGCAAGCCCGCCGAAGGCCGCGCCGTCCTCCAACTGCCGGCGCTTCCGGGGTGACAGCCGTCCGGGGCGCGTCTAAGCACCAGGTATGCCCAACCTGAGCGCCTTCCTGCGGGACTTCCTGTGGGGCGCGTCGTCGGTCGGCCACCAGATCGAGGGCGGCAACCTCGCCAGTGACTTCTGGGAGATGGAGCACGCCCCCGGCACCGTCTTCGCCGAGCCGAGCGGCGACGCCTGCGACGGGTACCACCGCTGGCGCGAGGACGTCGGCCTGCTGGCGGGCATCGGGCTCAACGCCTACCGCTTCAGCCTCGAATGGAGCCGCGTCGAGCCGGAGGAGGGGCGGTTCTCCCGGGCGGCCATCGACCACTACCGGTGCGTCGTGGAGGGCTGCCACGAACGCGAGCACCTCACGCGGGCCCTGCGGGCGCTGAAGGCCGCCATGGACGACGGCGCCGACGTCCGCGGCTACTTCCACTGGAGCCTGCTGGACAGCTTCGAATGGCTCCTCGGCCACCGGCCGACCTTCGGCCTCATCGCCGTGGACCGGGCCACCTTCGGCCGCACGGTCAAGCCGAGCGCCCACGTGTACGGCGCGATCGCCAGAGGCGGCCGCCTTCCGGGGCCCTGACCTCCGGCGCACCCGCCTGATCATCCTTCCGCCGGGGGCTGGGAGGATTCGGCCATGCTCACCTTCGCCGCATACGACGGTCTCGATGTCGCCTTCCAGGTTCACGGCGATGGACCTCCGGTGATCTGCCTGCCCGGCGGTCCCATGCAGGACCCGGCCTACCTTGGCGACCTCGGCGGCCTGTCCGCCCACCGGCGGCTGGTCATGGTGAACCTCCGGGGCACCGGCGGGTCGGCGACGCCCGCCGACCCCGCCACCTACCGCTGCGACCGCCTGGTCGACGACGTCGAGGCCCTGCGCGAGCATCTCGGGCTCGACCAGGTGGACCTGCTCGCCCACTCCGCCGGCGCCAACCTCGCGGTGCTCTACGCGGCCCGCCACCCCGGGCGCGTCAGCGGGCTCGCCCTGATCACCCCGAGCACCATGGCCGTCGGCGTCGCCGTGACCGGCCACGACCGCCGCGAGGCCGCGCGGCTCCGCGCCGGCGAGCCGTGGTTCCCCGAGGCCTTCGCGGCCCTGGAAAGGGTCACCGAGGGCAAGGCCACCGCCGACGACTGGGGGGCCATCGTGCCCTTCTGGTACGGCAGGTGGGACGCGGAGGCGAAGGACCACCACGCCGCCGAGGACGGGCAGCGCAACGACGAGGCCGCCGGCGTCTACGCCGCCGAGGGCGCCTTCGATCCTGACGCCACGCGCGCGGCGCTCGCCGGGTTCCAGGCGCCGGTCCTGCTGCTCGCGGGGGAGGCGGACGTGGCCGCCCCGCCGTCCGCCATGGCCGAGGTCGCCGCGCTGTTCCCCGGCGCCACGCTGGTCGTCCAGCGCGCGAGCGGGCACTTCCCGTGGCTCGACGACCCCGGCAGCTTCGTGGCGACCACCGCCGGGTTCCTCGGATGAGCGCCCGTCCCCGGCGGAACCCGGCACGCCGGCCCGGCCGGGCGCCGGGAGAACGCCCTTCCCGCACGCCGCCGGGGGCCGGCGGTGACGGGAGAGCGGGCCCATGGACGTGAGCGAGCGGACCGGGATGGTCGCCGTCCCGCCGGGGCGGGTCACCCTGTCGGACCGGCGCACGCGGCGCGACTGGACGGTCGAGGTGGCGCCCTTCGAACTCGCGGCGGTCCCGGTCACCCAGGCGCTGTACGCGCGGGTCACCGGCCGGCGGCCGGGCGCCGCGCGAGGCGACCGGTCGCCCGTCGAGAGCGTGTCGTGGTGGGACGCGCTCCGGTTCTGCAACGCCCTGTCCGAGAGCGAGGGACTGGCGCCGCCCTACCGCCTCCATGGCGATGAGGAGGGCGCCGAGTGGGAGCCGTCCGCCGGAGGTTACCGGCTCGCGACCGAGGCCGAGTGGGAGCACGCGTGCCGTGCCGGCACGACGGGCGCCCGGTACGGGACGCTGGACGAGATCGCCTGGCATCGCGGCAACTCCGGCGAGCGACCGCACGACGTGGGCGGCAGGCGTCCCAACGCGTGGGGCCTGCACGACATGCTGGGCAACGTCTGGGAGTGGTGCTGGGATCTCTATGACCCCGAGGTCTACGGCACCTACCGGGTGCTGCGCGGGGGCGGATGGTTCGACGAGCACTGGAGCTGCCGCGCCTCGGTGCGGCGCCGCAGCCACCCGACGCTGCGCATCGACGACGTCGGCTTCCGCCTCGCCCGCTCCCTCCCGCGCTGAGCCCCGTCCCCGCGCGGCGGCGGCCCGAAGTCGGTGCCGGGCCGGCGGCCCGGTCGCGCGGCGCCGCGGCCTCGATGCTCCGGCAGGTGCGGAGTGGGATTCGACGTGGCCGCCGCCGGGGGGCGTGCTCTGGTTCGCGAATGGTCGGATGATCTACCCTTCCGGGTAGAAGAGGAACAGGGTGCAGCCTGTCCTCGTCTGCGGGACGTGCGCGGAACCCGCGGGGGCGTGGATGAAGGAACCGGCCGGGTAGTCCCGGTCGCCGTCGTTGAAGACGCCTGAGACCACGAAGACCTCCTCGGGACCCGGTTCGTGGACGTCCACCCCGCGCCAGCAGGTGCCGGCGTCCATCTCCAGCACGGCGGCCTTCGCGCCGTCGTCCCCGGTCCACAGCGGACGCGCGCGGATGCCGGGGAACAGTTCGCGGACCGGGGCGTCCTGGACGGCCGACCACACGTAGCCGGGTGTGTTCCGTTCTGTCGTCATGCCGCCAGCCTGGCGGCGGGCGGCCGTCCCTGCCGAGTGTCAGGAAAGACATCCTGCGGTACTTTCCTGCCATGCATCGCGTGGTGGCGCTCGTCCGCGCACCGCAGTCCACCTTCGAACTCGCGTGCGCGGCCCAGGTGTTCGGGATCGACCGGCCGGGGCTGCCGGTGCGGTACGCCTTCGGCATGTGCACCGAGCACCCCGGCCCGGTCGCGACCTGCGCCGGGTACGACATGCTCGTCACCGATGGGCTGGAGGCGCTCGACCGGGCGGACACCGTGGTCGTCCCGGGCTGGCTGCCCGCCGATGAGCCGCCCTCGGCCGAGGTCGTCCGGGCGCTGCGCCGCGCGCACTCCCGTGGAGCGCGGGTGGCGAGCATCTGCTCCGGCGCCTTCGCGCTGGCGCACGCCGGTCTGCTGGACGGGCGGCGGGCGACCACCCACTGGGCGCTGGCGGCGGAGTTGTCCGCGCGGTTCCCGCGGGTCCGGGTCGACCCCGGCGTTCTGTACGTCGACCACGGTGACGTGGCCACCAGCGCCGGCGCCGGGGCCGGCTTCGACCTGTGCATGCACCTGGTCCGCGGCGACCAGGGCGCCCGGTACGCCGCCCATATCGCACGCACCATGGTCATGCCGCCCCACCGCGAGGGCGGGCAGTCGCAGTACGCGGCGCCGCCACACCCCGCGCAGATCGACGGCACGCTCGCGCCGCTGCTGGAGTGGATCACCGGGCGACTCGGCGAACCGCTGACCATCGAGAGCATGGCCGCGCACGCGGGCGTCTCGACGCGCACCCTCGCCCGGCGGTTCGCCGATCAGCTCGGCGAAAGCCCGGGACGGTGGCTGCTCGCGCGGCGCATCGCCGCGGCACGCGACCTGCTGGAGTCCTCCGACCTGGCTGTGGAGGCCATCGCCCGCCGCGTCGGCCTCTCTTCGGCCACCAATCTGCGCAGGCGGTTCCTCACCACCCTTGGCACGACGCCCGGCGCCTACCGCCGGGCGTTCCGCGCCGGACCACGATGACGTCGGTCGTGGTCACGCGAGACCCCGCGGAGTGGGCGGCACCGGGTCGCCGATGGGGGTGCGCGAAGGCGTGGGGAGGGGCGGGACCGGGTCGCCGGTCGGCGACGGGGTGGGCACGGGCGGGCCGGCGCACACCACGCCGTTGAGGGAGAAGGAGGACGGCACAGGGTTGGCGCCGGGCGAGTCGGCGATGAAGCCGATCAAGGTGCTCGCGCCCGTGGCGAGCGAGCCGTTGTAGGAGACATTGGAGGCGGTCACATCGCCGCCGGTCTGGGTGTAGACGGCGTTCCACTTGTAGGCGATGGTCTGCCCGGCGGTGAAGGACCAGGTCAGCCGCCAGCTCGTCAGGGCGTCACCCAGGTTGGTGATCGTGACGTTCGCGGTGAACCCGCCGCGCCACTGGTTGGCGACGATGTAGTCGACCCGGCATCCGGCCGCGGCGGAGGCCGGTCCTGTCGCGGTCAGGGTCGTGGCGGTGACACCGGACGCGGCGAGCGCGAGGGCCAGGAGGACCTCCCGGCGTCGGCGGCGCGTCGGAACGGAACGGGCCTGCGTTTCGGCCTGCATGGTGGACCTCCAGTGCGAGAGCGATGGTCGATCACAGAGGTGCGGTGTCACCGAGGTGCGGTGTGCGTGTCGCGGATTGCGGTGTCACGGGGCGCGTGTCACGGGTGCGATGTAACGGAGCGCCGTGTCATGGGGATCCGGTTCCTGCGCCGACCCAGGTGCGAGGTCGCCGGGGTGGAGGTGCCGGATACGGAAACTCGCGGGGGACGGCGGGTGGGTGCGGTGCGGGGTGGCGCCTGATTGTCACCGCGCGTCGCCGGATGGTCAACGCCGGTTCGCCGGGCGGGACGTCGCGGACGGCGGACGCGCTGCTTCGGGCGTGCCCGTGCCGTCGTGCCCGATGAAACGTGCAGCGATCGCTTCGCGCGGTCACCGACAATCTTTTTGATTCGCCTCATCTCGCCGAGAGGTATTGCACGGGGGACGTCATGTGTGATCGGTGGCGGTGGTTTAACGGTGTGTGGCATCCGATATACCGACCTTTCCAGATATGTGGACTGGTTGGTCACGGCCGTGTCACGCGCGCCTGGAAGCGGCGGTATTTTGAGCGCGCCTCGTATATCTGCTGGCCGACAAAACGGACAACGGTGATCTGACGCCGTCTTGACGACCGGCCGGTACGGGCCGCGCACCCCAGAGTGCGGCGGCGCGCGCGGGCCGGTGGCGGCGAGCCGGCCGCCGGACCGCTGGCCAGGTACTTCGCGACCGGGGGCGGCATCGGGCGTACGGGCGGCGCGCCCTTCAACCGAAGACCATTCGGTTGACGTTGTGATCTGACGATCAGTTAAGGCGTAAGATCATGGTCTTGGACAGGAACATATACCAGTATGGGATGATGAGTTCGCATTCATAACTGGGGGCGACATGCGGGTTCTTCTGATTGAGGACGACGAACGCATGGCAAAAGCCCTCGGCTCGTTGTTGAGGAACCATAGCCACGAAGTCGTGCACGCCGCGTCCGGCGCGGCGGCGCGGCAGGCGTTCGGGTACGACCTGATGCTCCTCGACCTGGGTCTTCCCGATGAGGACGGCCTAGAGGTGTGCCGTTCCATCCGCGAGTTCAGCGATGTGCCGATCATCATGCTCTCGGCCCGCGGCACCGAGCACGACCGGATCCTCGGCCTGCGCACCGGGGCCGACGACTACCTGGTGAAGCCCTTCAGCATGGCCGAACTCGAGGCCCGGATGCAGGCGGTCATGCGCAGGCCGAGGACCGGCATGGTCGGCGCCGTCACGGTCGGTGACGTCGCGGTGGACCACGTCGCGCACGCCGTCCACCGCGCCGGGCACCCGGTGGCCCTCACCCGCAAGGAGTTCGCGGTGCTCTCCCGCCTGATCGCGAGCCCCGGCGAGATCGTCAGCCGCGACCACCTGCTGCGGGAGATCTGGAACGACACCGGCCAGGCGGCGCGGCGGACCCTGGACGTGCACATCACCAACCTGCGCGCCAAGCTGGGCGCGCCCAACGTGATCCAGACCGTCCGCGGGGTGGGCTACCGCGTCATCGTGCCCTCCGTTCCCGAGCCCACGCGCGCGGCCAAGGATTCGAGATCGGGCGAGCCGTGCGAAAACGCCTGGTGGTGATCTTCCTCTCCTGCATCGTGCTCACGTTGTTCTGCCTGGAGATCCCGGCGGCGATGATGACGGCCCAGACCGACACCCAGACCATGGTGCTGGACAGGCAGAGCGACACCGAGCGCTTCGCCCACCTCGCCCAGCCGGCCTCCGCCACCCGGCCGATGACCGACATCACCGCCGACCTGGACCGCTACCAGTTGCTGTACGGCGTGCGCGCGGTGCTGGTCTCCAGGGAGAACCGCATCGAGGCCGACACCCGGCGCGGCACCGGGCTCGGAGACGACGTGCGCGACGACATCGAGACGGCCCTGTCGGGCGAGCGGGCCAGCTCACCCCAGCTCATCTGGCCCTGGGACGTGTCCTCCCTGGTCGTCGCCGTGCCCATCGTCGTGGACGGCGAGACCGTCGGCGCGGCCGCCACGATCTCCCCCACCGGCCACGCCCGCATGGAGACGCTGAGCTGGTGGACGCTCCTGCTCATGGGCGGGCTGGTGCTGCTCGGGCTGGCGCGGCTGGTCGTGGAGCCCATGGTCCGCTGGATCCTGCGCCCGGTCAGCCAGCTCGACCAGGCGGCGAACGCGATCACCGCCGGGGAGCTGACCCGCCGCACCGACGCCTCCACCGGGCCGCCGGAGCTGCGCAACCTGGCCACGTCGTTCAACACGATGGCCAAGACGATCGAGCTGCTCATCGACAAGCAGCGCGCCTTCATCTCCTACACCAGCCACCAGTTGCGCACCCCGCTGGCGGTGCTGCGGCTCCAGCTCGAGGGCCTGTGCGAGGAGTACTCCTCCCGCGAGGCGCGCCTGGTGGAGACGCTGGAGGAGGTGGACCGGCTGACCGGCATCTGCGACGGCCTGCTCGCGCTCGGCCGGGCCGAGTCCGACACGGTCACCACCTGCGTGGAGGACGTGGGCGCGATCGCCACCGAGCGCGTGGTCACCTGGGAGGCGGTGGCGGCGCGGCGGTGCGTGCGCCTGCGCCGCACCGGAGAGCCGTCGGCGCGGGCGGTGTCCAGCAGCGGCATGCTCATCCACGTCCTGGACGCGCTCATCGAGAACGCCATCAAGTTCTGCGGGCACGGGACGACCGTGACCGTTCAGGTGGACCTCGAGCCGACGGCGGAGCCCGCCGACCCCGGCGGCTCGGTGGAACGCGGGCCGTGCGGAGGCGGCGCCGAGGCGGGCGAGCGGGGGTGGGTGGTCATCCGGGTCACTGACGACGGCGAGGGCATGCCGCCCGAGGCGATCACCCGCGCCACCGACCCCTTCTGGCGGGGACCCGGCAGCGAGAGCAGGCCCGGCTCCGGTCTCGGCCTCGCCATCTGCGCCACGCTGGTCTCCCGCATGGGAGGACGGTTCGAGCTGCGCGGGGCGGAGCCGTCCGGCGTCGACGCCCGCGTCCGCCTGCCGCTGCCGAGCGGCGACGCGTCTTCCTGAGGAGAGGCCATGCGGCTCACCCCGCTTCTAGCCCGGCGCAGCGCCCTGGCGCTGCCGCTGGTCCTGCCGCTCTACGGCTGCTCCGACGGGAGGCCACCGCTGCGGCGGGTCGTGGTGGCGACCGGCGGCCAGGGCGGCGTGTACTACGAACTGGGCCGGGCGCTGGCGCACCACCTGCACGACCAGTGGGGCTGCCAGACCGAGGTCCGCGCCACCGCCGCGTCGGTGGAGAACCTGCGGCTGGTCGCCGACGGCGCGGCCGACGTCGCCTTCGCCAGCCTGGACTCGGTCGCCCTCGCGCTCCTCGGGCTGCCGCCGTTCCAGCGGCCGATGAAGATCTCCGCGCTCGCGCAGATCTACGACGACTACGTGCAGCTCATCAGCCTGCGCGGCACCTCCGTCGACCACCTTTCCGACCTGGCCGGGCACCATGTCAGCGCCGGGGCCCCGGGCTCGGGGACCGAGCTGGTCGCCGAGCGGGTGCTGGCCGTCGGCGGCTTCCCGCGCCCGAGCCTGGCCCGTCTGGGCGTCGCCGACTCGGTGCAGGCGCTGCTGGGCGGGCAGATCCAGGCGTTCTTCTTCTCCGGCGGCCTGCCCACGCCGGCCATCGCCGGGCTGGCCGACCTGCGGCCCATCCACATCATCCCGCTCGGCGACCACGTCGAGATCCTGCAACGGCGCTACCAGGGCGTCTACGTCCGCAAGACGATCCCGTCGGTGACCTACCACCTCAGCCAGGGCAGCGTCCCCACCGCCGGGATCCACAACCTGCTGGTCGTCAACGACCGCATGCCCCAGGCGGACGCGTACTGGCTGACCCGCGTGCTGTTCGAGGCGCGCGTGGAGTTCGCCGCGGCGCACGCCGAGGCACGGCACCTGCACCAGCGCACCGCCGTCTACACCGCGCCCGCTCCGCTGCACCCCGGCGCCGTCCGCTACTACCGCGAGGTCAAGCCGATGGCCGCCGCCACGACGGACGGGTGAACGCGCACGCCCACGGCCCTGGTCCCGCGGGCGGCAGAGCCACGGCCCCGGTCCCGCGGGCGGCAGAGCCGCGG